>JAEKKH010000355.1 GCA_019510465.1 Burkholderiales bacterium | reverse complement strand
TCAAGGTGTCGCGCGGCACCGTCACCAACCGTATCGCCCGGCTGGAGGACGGCGGCGTCATCACCGGCTACACGGTGCGGCTGCGACCCGACTCCGTGCCCGACCAGATCACCGCCTGGATGAGCATCACGGTCGAGGGCAACCGCACCCGCGAGGTCGTTTCCATCCTGCTCGGCGAACCCGGCATCACCGGCCTGTTCGACACCAATGGCCGCTGGGACCTGCTGGCCGAGATCCGCAGCTCCAACCTGCAGGAACTGGCCGAGGTGCTGGAGCGCGTGCGCCTGATCAAGGGCATAGCAGGGACGGAGACGTCCATCCACTTGCAGAGCTACAAGCTCGGTTGACGCCTATCGCTCAGGTATCGTGCTGCGACTCTGCAGCCGACCCGGCCCCCGTTTCCCACATGATTCCTGTCCTCATCCGCCGCGCCTGGCTGGCCGCCTCGTTCGCGGTTCTCGCGGGCTGCTCCGTACTACCCACCCAGACGCCTCAGCCCCCCGTCGTCGTGCCGCAGCAACCGCCGCCCGACATTCCCGTAGTTAAGCCTCCGCCCAAGCCGCCGCGCATCGGCCTGGCGCTGGGCGGCGGCGCGGCGCGCGGCTTTGCGCACATCGGCGTCATCCAGGTGCTGGAGGAGGCCGGCATCAAGGTCGACCTCGTCGCTGGCACGTCGGCCGGCAGCCTGGTCGCGGCGCTGTATGCGTCGGGCAAGTCCCCGCGCGAGATGCAGGCACTGGCCGAGAGCATGGACGAGGGCGCGATCACCGACTGGTCCTTCCCGCTGCGCGGCCTGATCCGCGGCGAGGCGCTGGCCCGCTTCATCCGCGAGAAAACCGGCGGCAAGGGCATCGAGCAGATGACCCTGCCACTGGGCATCGTCGCCACTGACCTGTCCGACGGCTCGTCCATCCTCTTTCGCAGCGGCGACACCGGCACGGCGGTGCGCGCCTCCAGCGCCGTGCCCGCCGTGTTCCAGCCGGTCAAGATCGGCCAGCGCGAGTACGTGGACGGTGGCCTGGTGTCGCCCGTGCCGGTGCGCTTCGCGCGCGAGATGGGCGCGCAGTTCATCGTCGCGGTGGACATCACGTCGCCGCCCGAGAAGGATCCTCCGGGAGACGCCTTTCGCATGCTGATGCAGACCTTCTCCATCATGGGCCGCAGCATCAACATGTTCGAGCTGCGTGAGGCCGATGTTGTCATCCGGCCCAAGCTGGAAGGCGTCAGCAGCGCCGACTTCACGGCCCGCCGCCGCGCCATCCAGGCCGGCCGCGAGGCGGCGCAGGCCATGCTGCCGCTGTTGAAGCAGCGCATCGCCGACAAGACGAAGTGAACGCATGGCGACCGAGACGCCACTCTTCCCGCTGCGCTCGGTGCTCTTCCCCGGCGGCCATCTGCCGCTGCGCATCTTCGAGCCGCGCTATCTGGACATGGTGCAGCGCTGCCACGCGCAAGGCACGCCCTTCGGCGTCGTTGCGCTGACCGATGGCGACGAGGTGCGTCGGCGCGACGGCGAGGGTTTCAGGCGCGAGGCCTTCCACGCGGTCGGCACGCTGGCGCGCATCGAGCACTTCGAGCATGAACAGGCCGGGCTGATCCACATCCGCACACGTGGCGCGCAGCGCTTTCGCGTGCGTGAGCCGCGCTGCTTGAGCCATGGCCTGTGGGTCGGCCAGCTGGAGCTGCTGCCCGAGGACGCGGCCGTGCCGGTGCCGGATGACCTGGCGCAGTCCGCCCGTCAATTGCAGGATCTGCTCGCCGGCTGGACCGAGCGCGCCGTGGCCGAGGAACTGCCGATCCAGCCGCCCTACCAGTGGGGCGATGCCGGCTGGCTGGCCAATCGGTGGGCCGAACTGCTGCCGATGCTGCCCGGCGAGCGCCAGCGCCTGATGGCGCTGGACAACCCGCTGCTGCGGCTGGAACTCGTCGTCGACCGGCTGGACGCGATCAGCGATTCAGCCAGTCGCTGAGCACGGCGATCACATCAGCCTTCTCGGGCTCGTTGAAGATCTCGTGCGCAAAGCCCGGCCAGGGCTTCGTCGCGACGACATTGGCTGGCGCCGCAGCCGCAAAGGCCTCGCTGCCGCGCGGCGCGACGCAGCGGTCTGCGCCGGCCCACATCAGCAGTGTCGGCAGCGCCCAGCGTGGTGCGTCGCCAATCACGCGCGCGCCGGCGTCGATGATGAAGCGCGTCGTGCGCGCCGTGATGCGGTCGTGCACCAGCGGGTCGGTCGCGTAGGCCTTGACGACTGCCGGGTCGCGGCTGATCCATTCGGGCTTCAACCCATTGCTGACGGCCAGGCCCGGCGCGAGCTTCTCGGCCAGCGCCAACGCGAGCTTCTGCCCGCCGTTGAGGCCGGGGT
>JAEKKH010000088.1 GCA_019510465.1 Burkholderiales bacterium | reverse complement strand
TGACCGAGAACGCGGACATCCTCGCCGACGTCGCGCGCCTGTCGCCGCGGCCCTACTGCGTCGGCTTTGCCGCGGAGAGCGAGAACCTGGTCAAGCACGCACGCGAGAAGCTGCAGCGCAAGAACGTGCCGCTGATCGTGGGCAACCTCGGCCCCGCCACTTTCGGCCGCGACGACAACGCGCTGGTGCTGGTCGACGCCGCGGGCGAACGCGAGCTGCCCAATGCGGACAAGCTCACGCTGGCGCGGCAACTGGTGCAGGAGATCGCGCGGCGCATCGCGGCATGACCCTGCATGCCGGCCGCGCGCTTCCCGGTGGGGTCAGGTCTTGAACGTTGCGCCGGATGGGGTCAGGTCTTGAAAGTTGCGCGACGAGGCCTTCGCAGGATGGGGTCAGGTCTTGAAAGTTGCGCGACGAGGCCTTGACCGTCGCTCCATGTGTCAACGCGCAACTTTCAAGACCTGACCCCATCCGGCCCACGTGTCAACGCGCAACTTTCAAGACCTGACCCCAGCTTCAAGACCTGACCCCGGCGCGCTCATCGGCGTGCACCTTTCGTTTTCCCCTTAGCCCGCATCGCCTCCATGACCACCATCGATCTCAAGGTTCTCGACGCCCGCATGGCCGACACGCTGCCGGCCTACGCCACGCCGGGCAGCGCCGGCCTCGACCTGCGCGCCTGCCTCGACGCACCCGTCGTCCTCGCCCCCGGCCAGACCGCGCTGATCCCCACGGGCCTGTCGATCCACATCGCCGACCCGGGACTGGCCGCGATGATCCTGCCGCGCTCGGGCCTGGGCCACAAGCACGGCATCGTGCTGGGCAACCTGGTCGGCCTGATCGACTCCGACTACCAGGGCCAGCTGATGGTCAGCTGCTGGAATCGCGGGCAGGCCGAGTTCACCGTCAATCCGATGGAGCGCATCGCGCAGATGGTGATCGTTCCGGTGGTGCAGGCGACGTTCCGCCTCGTCGAGGACTTCGACGCGTCGCATCGGGGCGAGGGCGGCTTCGGGTCGACCGGGAAGCACTGACGGCGGCGGGCGCGCGGCGTCGGCGCGACGCCCTCAATGCAGCTGCGACTTGTCCTTCGGCGGCAGCACCTGCAGCAGCCCCGCGGCGTCGTCCTGCACGCTCTTGTCCTCGATCTCCTGCGCCGTGGCCGCGCGCACGCCGCGCACCTGGATGTGCATGCGCAGCGCCATGCCGGCGAGCGGATGGTTGCCGTCCAGGACGACGTGCGACGGATAGACCTCGGTGACCGTGTAGACGGCGTCCTCGGGCATGTCCGGCGTGGCCGCGCCGTCGGGCAGGCCCTCGAACTGCATGCCGACCTCGACGCCCTCCGGGAACAGCGCGCGGTCCTCGAAGCAGACGAGTTCGGAGTGGTAGTCGCCGAACGCGTGCTCCGGCTCGAGCTGGATCTGCAGGTCGTAGCCGTCGGCCTGGCCGTCGAGGGCCTCCTCGACCTTGGGCAGCAGGTCGTCGCCGCCGAAGAAGAATTCGGTGGGCTCGGTGAGCTCGTCGATCGGCGCGTTCTGGGCGTCCGAGAGCTGCCAGGTGAGCGAGACGACGCAAGGGGCAGTGATGTTCATCCGCCGATTTTACGAGCCGCCGGCAGGCGTCCCTGCCGCGTGCGGCGGCGCCCCGGTCGGCGAGCAGGGACAATGGCGCGATGAACCTCCGTGAACCTCTCGCGCTGCTGGGCGGCCTGTCGCCCACGGCGTTCATGCGCGACGTCTGGCAGAAGCGGCCGCTGCTGATCCGCAACGCCTTCCCGCTGGCGGGCGCGGACGGGGCGCCGCTGTCGCCGGTCACGCCGGCGCAGCTGTTCGAGCTGGCAGCGCGCGACGACGTCGAGTCGCGGCTCGTGATCCAGGACGCGGCGCCCGCAAAGCCCAGGTCGCGGGCGAAGGCCCCGTCGCCCGAGGGCTGGGCGCTGAAGCACGGCCCGTTCGCGCGGCGCTCGCTGCCGCCGCTGACGCAGCGCGGCTGGACGATGCTGGTGCAGGGCGTCGACCTGCACGTGCAGGCCGCGCACGAGCTGCTGCAGCGCTTCCGCTTCGTCGCCGACGCGCGTGTCGACGACCTGATGATCTCGTACGCGAGCCCGGGCGGCGGCGTCGGGGCGCACATCGATTCCTACGACGTGTTCCTGCTGCAGGTGCACGGCCATCGGCGCTGGCGCGTCGGTCCGGTCGACGATCCGTCCTTCGTCGACGGCCTGCCCGTGCGCATCCTCGAGCGCTTCGAGCCGACCAACGAATGGGTGCTGGGCCCGGGCGACATGCTCTACGTGCCGCCGCGCTGGGGCCACGACGGCGTCGCCGAGGACGAGTGCATGACGTGCTCGATCGGGTTTCGCACGCCGATGGGCACCGAGCTGGCGCGGGAGCTGCTGCAGCGCGTGCTCGACGACGTCGAGGCCGACCCGGACGAGCCGCATTTCCGTGACCCGCCGCGCAGTGCCACCGAGACGCCCGCGCGCATGCCCGCCGCGCTCGACGCGTTCGCGCGCAAGGCGGTCGATCGGCTGCTGAGGGATCCGTCGCAGCTGGCGCGCGCGCTCGGCGAGGTGATGACCGAGCCCAAGCCGCAGGTGTGGTTCGAGTCGGGCCCGGAACGCGGCGCGGGCGCCGGCTTGCGGCTCGATCGCCGCACGCGCATGATGTACGACGATCGGCACGTCTTCATCAACGGCGAGTCGTTCAATGCGGCCGGCCGCGATGCGCGCCTGATGCGCGAGCTGGCCGATGCGCGGCGCCTGGCGGCCAAGGACTGCACCCGCCTGTCGCCCGACGCGCAGGCCGTCGTGGCCGATTGGGTGGCGCAGGGATGGGCACATGATGAATGACGGTGCGGCGCGGCCGCCGCAGGCGATGGCCGACGACGCCGGTCCGCGCGATGCGGAGCCGGCCTCGGGCGGTCGCGCGTTCGAGGGCGCGCCGGAGTTCGCGCGAGCGCTGCATGACGCGATGGTGTCGGCCAGCGAGCGCGGCACGCGCCGCCTGTGCTGGTGCGACCAGGACTTCGCGAGCTGGCCCATCGGCGACGCGGGGTGGATCGAGCTGCTCACGCATTGGTCGCGCAAGCCGGGGCGTGAACTCGTGATGATCGCGCGCGACTGGACGGTCGTCGAGCGCCGCCACCCGCGCTTCGTCGCGTGGCGCCGCGACTGGGCCCATGTCGTGCAGTGCCTGGTGCCCGACGACGCGCACACGGCCGACCTGCCCACGCTCTGGATCGACTCCGACGACCAGGCGCTGCGCGTCTTCGACGCTGAACACCTGCGCGGCCGGCTGGGCTTCGACCGTGTCGATCGCCAACGGGCGCGGGAGGACTTTGATGCGGTTTCGCAACGTGCCGGACCCGGTTTTGCGGCGGCGACACTGGGACTCTGAAAAGGTTCCGTATTGATGGGTATAATAGCGGGCTAGGCACAGGAAATGCTCGAGCTTGCCTGCTGTCTTTTGCGCAGATACCCGCCGTGAGGGCGAGTATCTGGATTACCGGTAATGGTTCGAACCCAAAATTTTTCTTCGAGGAAATTCATGAACAAGACGCTCCTGGCCTCTCTGATCGCCGTCGCCGCCCTGGCCGCTTGCAACAAGCCGGCCGACCAAGCCGCTCCGGCCGCTGCTGACGCCGCCTCGGCTGCCGCCTCGTCGGCCACCGTCGCCGCTTCGGCCGCCGACACCTCGGCTTCGTCCGCGATGGCTGCTTCGTCGTCGGCCGCTGACGCCGCTTCGTCGGCCGCCACGGGCGCGATGGCCGCCGCTTCGGCTGCCGCGATGGCCGCCAGCAAGTAATTTCCGGGTCCCTGCGCTCCTTGCGAGCGCGGTCTCCAGAGATATGAAAGGCCGCCTTCGGGCGGCTTTTTCATGCCTGGTCGCTGAAGGCAGGTTGAATCCCTGGATGCGGCGTCGATTCCCGTCCACAACCCTGTCAAGGGGTGACGAAGGGATTGACGTGCCGACCCAGCGGGCCTAGTCGCCAGAAAGACAAAAGGCCGCCCTCGGGGCGGCCTTTCCTTTGGCGGGTGCGGCTTGGCGGATGCCGCGACGCGCCTACTTCAGCTCGTCGACCAGCAGCGCCACGATGCGCTGGGCGTTCTGGCTGTTGTCCGGCTGGCCCTGGTCGTTCAGCACGGTGACGGTGGCCTGGTCGCCGGGCGCCTTGATCTGGATGCGGTACTTGCCCACCGGCGACGGGCCGCCCTTGCCGAACCACGACGTGAACTTCGAGAAGAAGCCCGGCTCGTCCTTGGCGGCCTCCTTGGCGTCGACGTAGCGCACGTAGTAGAGGCCTTGCGCGCGATCGCGGTCTTCCACGGTGAAGCCGCCGTGATCGAGGGCGAGGCCGATGCGACGCCACGAGCGGTCGAAGTTGTCGTCGACCTGCATCGTCGCGCCCGGCTGGCCGGCCACGACGCGCGCGCGGGCGCTGCCGCCCGTGTCGGTGGGGCGGCCGATGGCGGCGCTCGGGATCGGGCGGCTGCTCGCCGGCGCGCTGGCGGGGGTGTCGTCCTCGCCGAAGTGGAACGTGAAGCCGCTCTTGGGCGGGACGGCGACGTTGGTGTCGTCCAGGCCCGCCAGGCTCAACATCATCTGGCTCAGCTGCGCGGCCTCGAGGCCCGGGTCGGACGGACGCGGCATCCACTGCACGTCGGCCGTCTGCACGCTGTTCGTCTTGCCCGTGGACTGTTCGATGGCCCCGAAGTGGGTGACGTAGATCTCGGTGCCGCCATCGGCGCGACGTTCCAGGCGCGTGCGATAGCGATCGCGCAGGCCGGAATCCGAGAAGTTGTCCAGCAGGTTCGACAGGACGCCGCGGATGCCGTCGGACGGCAGCTTGCTGCGGCTTTCCTTCCAGTCGGTCTCGAGGATGCCGGTCTTGGGCTCGTCGGTCTTGATGACGAAGCCCTGCGACTGCCAGTACGCGCGCACCTTCGGCAGCACGTTCTCGGGCGCGTCCGACGTCGTCAGCCAGCGCTGCTCGCCGTTGCGCTCCAGGTGCAGATTGCCGGCGGCGGCCAGCGCCACCTCGGGCGTGGCCGGCGCGGGCGCGGCGCCTGGCTGCGACGGCGCGCTGCCGGCGGGCTTGTTCAGGTCGGATGCGGTGACGACGCCGCCCTGCGGCAGGTAGCGCGAGTCCCGCTGCAGCTGCGTCAGGTCGGGTGGCACTTCCAGCGGCTGGGTGCGCTTGGACGCGCCCTTGTAGTCGGTCTCGCCGTGGGAGAACCAGTCTCCGACAACCGTGCATCCGCCCAGCATCAGGCACAGCGTCACGGTGGCAACGCGCAGGGGCGTGGGATGGAGCAGGCGCGTCGGGGGCAGGGTGGTCATGTGCATCAGGGTCGAGGTCTGGCCGGAAGTTCCGGGCCGGGGATTGTCGCAGAGGTCGCGAAGGTCGCGGGCCAGGGGACGCCGGCGCACGCAGTACGCCGGCTCGAGTCGGTGACGGCGCGGGCGGCTCAGGCGATGCCGCAGTCGGCCAGGGCCGCGGTGATGATCGCCTTGCCGGCTTCGGTCATCTCCACCAGCGGCAGCCGCAGCATGGGATGGCAACGGCCCAGGCGCGACAGGGCGAACTTGGCCGGCGCCGGGCTCGGCTCGCAGAACAGGTTCTTGTGCAGCGGCAGCAGCTTCAGGTGCAATTCGGTGGCGCGGCGCACGTCGCCGGCCAGCGCCGCGGCGCACAGCTCGTGCATCTGGCGCGGCGCCACGTTGGCGGTGACGCTGATGTTGCCATGGCCGCCCAGCAGCATCAGCGCGACGGCCGTGCTGTCGTCGCCGGAATAGACCGAGAACGACTTGGGCACCGCGCGCAGCAGCCAGCCTGCGCGCTCGATGCTGCCGGTGGCTTCCTTGATGCCGATGATGCCGGGCACCTGCGCCAGGCGCACCACGGTGTCGTGCTGCATGTCCGCCACGGTGCGGCCGGGCACGTTGTACAGCACCAGCGGGATGTCCACGGACTCCGCGATCTTCGTGAAGTGGCGGACCATGCCCTCCTGCGAGGGCTTGTTGTAGTACGGCACGACCTGCAGCGTGCAGGAGGCGCCGACGCGCTTGGCGTGCTTCGACAGCTCGATGGCCTCCTGGGTGGAGTTCGCGCCGGCGCCCGCCATGATGGGGATGCGGCCTGCGGCGTGCTCGACGCACACGCGAATGATCTCGACGTGCTCCTCGACGCTGACCGTGGCCGATTCGCCCGTCGTGCCCACGGCGACGATGCAGTCGGTGCCCTCGGCGATGTGCCAGTCGACCAACGCGCGCAGCGTGTCGTAGTCGACGCTGCCGTCCTCGTGCATGGGGGTGACCAGCGCCACCATGCTGCCGACAATTCTTTCCATTCGCATTCCTCGCCAGGTTCGGGGGCCGGACGCGCGTGACGCCGGCAATCCGGCGATTTTAGCCCGGCGACGCCAGAAGATCGGCGCCCGGCGACGGCGCGCCGCCACGACGCGCGACGATGCGTTGGACCTCGCGTTCGGCACACTCGCCGCGCGCCGGCAGCCGTCCTTCCTCGAACGCGATCACGTGCCAGTTTCCAGAGGGGGAAGGCGCCTGCCCGACGGGCGTCGCCGGGGCGCGCAGGACGTCGATCAGCTCGCCTGGCGCCAGCAGGAATTCGGGCCTGCGCGGCCGTCCGAGAGCCGCGTGCGCTTGTGCAAAGGTTTCGTAAATCAGCAGCCCGCCGGGCGCCACGGCGTCCTTGAGCGCCGGCAGGAGGGGGCGCCACAGGTAGTTGGTGACGACGACCGCGTCGAACCGGCGTCCGGGCGGCAGGGGCCAGGGGCCGGCCTCGAGGTCGGCCTGGATGGTGTCGGCCGCGTCCGCGAGCGGCGCGAGCAGGGCGGCGTCGCGGTCGATGGCCGTGACGTGGTGCCCGGCGCCGGCGAGCCAGCGCACATGCCGGCCGTGGCCGCAGGCGACGTCGAGGACGCGGGCCGCGGGCGGAAGCAGCGGAGTCCAGCGCACGACCCAGTCCGAGGGCGGGGCCGGCGCATGATGGGCGAGGAGGGCGGTGTCCATGGCGCCACTCTAAGGCGGACGGGTGGAAGCGCCCCGCGCCGAAACCTGGGTTTATATACATGTTTTCCACGCGGGCCCGTCACGCTTCGCTCCTAGAATCAGGCCATGGCCACCAAACCGGGCGCTACGGGCGCCAACCGAACCAAGCAAGCCGGCGAGTACGGCGAAGCCTCCATCCGCGTCCTGAAGGGGCTGGAGCCCGTCAAGCAGCGGCCGGGCATGTACACCCGCACCGACAACCCGCTGCACATCGTCCAGGAAGTCATCGACAACGCTGCCGACGAAGCCCTGGCCGGGTTCGGCCAGCGCATCGCCGTCACGCTGCATGCCGACGGCTCGGTCACGATCGACGACGACGGCCGCGGCATCCCGTTCGGCCTGCACCCCGAGGAACAGGTGCCGGTCATCGAGATCGTCTACACGCGCCTGCACGCGGGCGGCAAGTTCGACAAGGGCAGCGGCGGGGCGTACAGCTTCTCCGGCGGGCTGCACGGGGTGGGCGTCAGCGTCACCAACGCGCTGGCGAAGAAGCTGGTGGTCTCCGTCTTCCGCGAAGGACAGTTCGCATCGCTCACCTTCTCCGGCGGCGACGTCGTCGTGCCGCTGGCGCTGCGCAAGCTCGCCGCCGGCGAGCGCAGGCACGGCACACGCGTCACGGTGTGGCCCGACCCGAGGTATTTCGAGAGCGCCGAGCTGCCGCGCGGCGAACTGGTGCACCTGCTGCGCAGCAAGGCGGTACTGATGCCCGGCGTCACGGTCACGCTCACCATCGAGAAGGCGGGCAAGGAGCCCGAGGTGCTCACCTGGTCATACCAGGGCGGCCTGCGCGACTACCTGCAGCAGACGCTGGCGGCCGAGCCCATCGTGCCGCTGTTCGAGGGCGAACGCTTCGCAGGGTCGAACGAGTCCGAGAACTTCGCCGAGGGCGAGGGCGCGAGCTGGTGCGTCGCCTTCACCGACGACGGCGCGGCCGTGCGCGAGAGCTATGTCAACCTCATCCCGACCGTGGCCGGCGGCACGCACGAGTCCGGCCTGAAGGACGGGCTGTTCACCGCCGTCAAGAGCTTCATCGAGATGCACAGCCTGATGCCCAAGGGCGTCAAGCTGATGCCCGAGGACGTGTTCTCGCGCGCCAGCTTCGTGCTGTCGGCCAAGGTGCTCGACCCGCAGTTCCAGGGCCAGACCAAGGAGCGCCTGAACAGCCGCGATGCGCTGCGCCTGGTGTCCGCCTTCACCAAGCCCGCGCTGGACCTGTGGCTCAACCAGCACGTCGAATACGGCCGCAAGCTGGCCGAGCTCGTCATCCGCCAGGCGCAGGCGCGCCAGAAGGCCGGCCAGAAGGTGGAGAAGCGCAAGGGCTCCGGCGTGGCCGTGCTGCCGGGCAAGCTCACCGACTGCGAGAGCCGCGACCTCACGCTCAACGAAGTCTTCCTGGTCGAGGGCGATTCGGCAGGCGGCTCGGCCAAGATGGGCCGCGACAAGGAAACGCAAGCCATCCTGCCGTTGCGGGGCAAGGTGCTCAACACGTGGGAGGTGGAGCGGGATCGCCTGTTCGCCAACAACGAGATCCACGACATCGCGGTGGCGATCGGGGTCGATCCGCACGGTCCCAACGACACGCCCGATTTCTCGGGCTTGCGCTACGGCAAGGTCTGCATCCTGTCCGATGCCGACGTCGACGGCTCGCATATCCAGGTGCTGCTGCTGACGCTGTTCTTCCGCCACTTCCCGCAACTGGTGGCGCGCGGTCACGTCTTCGTCGCCAAGCCGCCGCT
>JAEKKH010000165.1 GCA_019510465.1 Burkholderiales bacterium | reverse complement strand
GCGTCCAGGCGCGCGCCGTCGGCCATGCGGCCGAACATCGCGATGGCGTCGTTGCCGTTGCGCACGGCGTCGTCGTATTCGTGGATCTCGCGCAGCAGGTCGCTGAGGTTGGTCGTGACCAGGGCCTGCGTGCCGCGCGAATCCATGTCCAGCGGATCGCGCGCCGCGAGCCCGGCCAGCAGCGCGATCGCCTGGCGCAGCTTGTCGGTGGCCCCCTTCAGGTCGCCGGCATAGGACAGCGCGGAGCCGACGTTGCTCAGCGAGCCGGCCAGCTTGCGCGTGATGTCCGCGCGGTCGGGCTCGCGCGCGTGGATGCGCTCGAGGGCCTGCGCCGCCTGGACGAACGAAGCCACGGTGGCCTGGCGGCCGGCGGGGCTGTCGTCGGCCTGGGACAGGTACTGGCCGCGCAGGTCGCGCACCGCGGCCTGCTGCAGCAGCGTGTCGCGGTCGTCGGGCGTCCTTGCGAGCAGCGCCTGCAGCAGCGCGAGCGATTCGTTCGAACTCTTGAGGTAGTCGGGCAGGTGGGACTCGTCGAACTGCACGACGCTGAGGGACGTGTAGACACTCGCCAGCGCGAGCCGGTCGGCCGGCGTGGCGTCGGACGCGTCGGCGAGCTGCCTGAACAACGGCAGCGCCGACTGGATCGTCGCCTCGGCCTCCTTGTACTTGCCGAGCGCGTCGAGCAGCGCCCCCTCGCTCTTGAGCGTCAGCGCCAGCTCGCGGCGCGCGGCGCGGCCCGCGGTCGAGGCGAGCGGGCTCGCGGCCACCAGCGGCTCGAGCTGGGCGCGGGCGCGCTCGTAGTTCTCGCGCGCGCCCTTCGGGTCGCCGAGGTTGGCCACGTACGGCCGCCCCAGGATGTCGCCGACCTTGCGGTAGCCGGCCGCGATCTCGGTGCGCAGCGCACGATTGGCCGGCGAGTCGGCCGCCGTCTCGGCGCTGGAGTCCTGGAGGTATTTCAGCGCGGTCTGCACGACCAGGCGGCGTGCGGCCATCGACCCCGGCAGGTTCTGGATCGCGTCGTGGATGTCGAACACGAACACGCCGGCCAGCTGGTGCAGGCGGGCAAAGTCTCGCTCCGCGCGGGTTCGTTGCTGGTTGGCCTGCCACGCCTCGTAGCCTGCCACGCCGATGCCGGCCACGAGCGCGAGGTTGGCCGCCATCACCGCGCCCACCACCGCGCGGTTGCGCAGCAGAAAGCGGCCGGCGCGGTAGCTCCAGGCGCCGCGGCGCGCCTGCACGGGCAGGCCTTCGAGGTGGCGGAACAGGTCTTCGGACATCGCCTCGGCCGACGCGTAGCGCCGCGCGGGATCCTTGCGCAGCGCCATCATCACGACGGCGTCGAGGTCGCCACGCAGGCGCCGCCGCACGCTGTCGGGCTGCGTCGAGGCCGCCGCGCTCGGCGGCAGCGGCTCGGTGTCGCAGATGGCGCGCGTGAGCTCGTAGGGACTGTCGGTGGCCGTCGGCGGGTACGGGCTGGCGCTGGTGAGCAGCCGGTACAGCACGACGCCCAGCGAATAGATGTCGCTGGCGGGCGTGATGTCGCCGCCGCGCACCTGCTCGGGACTCGAGTAGACCAGCGTCATGGCGCGCTGCGCCGTGGCCGTGCGGGTGACCGGACCCGCCGCGCCGGGGTCGATGCGCTTGGCGATGCCGAAGTCCACCAGCTTGACCACGCCGTCGTGGCGCACGAGGATGTTGTCGGCCTTGAGGTCGCGGTGCACGACGCGCTTCTGGTGCGCGTAATGCACCACCTGGCACACGCTGCGGAACAGGCGCACGCGCTCGTCGATGGACAGCTTGCGGCGCGCCACGTAGGCGTCGATGGGTTCACCGTCGACGAGTTCCATGACGAAGTAGGGCTCGCCGTCCTCCGTGATGCCGCCGTCGAGCACCTTCGCGAGGTTGGGATGGTCGAGGCTCGCGAGGATCTGGCGCTCCGCCTTGAAGCGCGCCGCCAGGCCCTCGGGGTTGAAACCGTCGCGCATGACCTTGATGGCCACCTCCTGTGCGAATTGGCCATCCACGCGCTCGGCGCGGTAGACCTCGCCCATGCCGCCGCCGCCGATGCGCGCGACGATGCACCATGCGCCGAGGCGGCGTCCGATCCAGTTGCGGCCCGACGAGCGCACGGCGTCGGCGATCCAGTCCTGCGGCAGCGAGTGCAGCCGCTCCTCGGCATCGTGCGAGAACGCCAGCAGCGACTCGATCTCCGCGCGCAGGCTCCCGTCGCCGCCGCACGCCTGCTCCAGGAAGCGCGCGCGGTCGTCGGGCGGCATCTCCAGCGCCCGCGCGAGCAGGTCCTTCACGCGTTGCCAACGGGCGGGATCGGTGGTCGTGTCCGTCACATCGAGCTCCTTCGCAGCGGCCGGCCGGCGCGAATGCCTCCGGGGGTATGTCCTTCGGCCGCGGAGGTTACCTCGTCCGCGGCCCGCGGTGTGTATCGAGGCGAACCGGCGTGCGGCGGCGCCACGGTCGAGCAGCGCGCGCCGCTCGACGGCGGAGCGCGCCGGGCGACGACGCGAATGTGTATCGCTGCGTAACGCCATGAGCCTGCGGCGCGCCGCTTCTCGCTATGCAAGGAGAGAACGACAAACCCATCGAGGCACGCCATGAACGACAGCCCACGCGAGGACGGCCGCTGCCCGCCGATCCTGCTCCACGACGAACCGCCGCCGATCCTGCGTCCGCCTGAACGCGGCGCCATCGTGCCCGGCCCGCTGGCCGCCTTGCTCGCCGCGCGCGACGCCGAGGGACGCCGCCGCGCCATCGACGACATGCTGGCCGCCACCGGCTGCGACTGGCTCGCCTTCGGGGCGCTCATGCCGTCACGCGACGCGCCACGGCCGGTGTCGATGTGCACCGCCCACGCCGACCCGCGCTGGATCCGCCATTACTGCGCCGAACGCCACTATGAGGTCGATCCGCGGCTGGTCCGCGCCGCGCGCTCGAGCCTGCCCGCCGTGTGGACGCTCGCCCAGCTCGAGGCCGAGGCGGCCGACGTCCCGCCGCGGGCGCCATTGCGCCGCTTCGTGGCCGACCTGGCCGGCACCGGCATGCGCGGCGGCGCGCTGCTCGTGCTGCCCGGAGAGCCGGACGGCCGGCGCCACTTCGTCAGCCTGCTGGCGCGCGACCCCGACCGCCGGCTGCTGTCGGGCGAGCTGATCGGCCAGGTCCTCACCATCGGGTTCTGCCTGCACGAGTACTTCACGCGCTACAGCGGCCTGCCCGATCGCGCCGAGCCCGGCGCCGCGCTGACGCCGGTGCAACGCGAGATATTGGGCCACGTCGCCCGCGGCGAGAGCGACAAGCGCATCGCGCACCACCTGCGCATCTCGTCGCACGCGGTGGACTACCACATGCGCCAGCTGCGCAACCGCTTCGCCGTGCACAACCGCGTGCAGCTCGCGCAGGCCTCGCGCCAGATGCTGGGAGCCTGAACGCGCAATCCCACGAATCGATGGGCGGGCGCCCCGGCGGGGTCGACACATGTCGATACCCCAAGGGGTTATGCGAGCATTTCGCGCCGCCACCATAATCCGGGCCGCGCACCGCGTGTCCGGGAGCCCCCCGCGCCGGTGCCGATTCAACTCGATCACGGGCGGACACGGATGGACCACGGGACGGACGATCGAAGTCGACGCGCCGGCGACGCGGCCGGCGTGGCCTCGCCGCCGGGCGAGGTGACGCGCCTGCTGGCAAGCTGGTCGGGCGGCGACGACGAGGCGCTGGCGCGCGTGGTGACCCTGGTCTACGAGGACCTGCGGCGCATGGCCCGGCGCCACCTGCAACGCGAGCGCGAGGGCCACACCCTGCAGGGCACGGCGCTCGTCCACGAGGTCTACCTGCGCCTGGCCGACAAGGGCCCGACGCCCTGGGCATCGCGCGCCCACTTCTTCTGCTGGGCGTCCACGATGATGCGCCACATCCTCATCGACCATGCGCGTTCGCGCCAGGCCGCCAAGCGCGGCGGCGGCGTCGAAGTGCTGAGCCTGGACGCGCTGTACGAGGCGCGCGGCACCCTGCCCGGCCTCGCGGCCCAGGCGCCCGGCGACGACGGCCCCGACCTGATCGCGGTCGACCAGGCGCTGCGCAAACTGGAGCGGCTCGATCCGCAGCAAGGCCGCGTCGTCGAGCTGCGCTATTTCTGCGGCCTCAGCGTGGCCCAGACGGCGGTGGCGCTCGACGTGTCGCCCGCCACCGTCAAGCGCGAGTGGGTGACGGCGCGCGCCTGGCTGCTGCGCGAGCTGGGCCGGACCCGGATCGCCGACGGCCGTTGACCCGCGTTCCGGCCGGCCGCGGGGACGGTCGCCGGCGGCGGCGGTGGCGGGCACGCGTCGCGAGGTCATGACACCGCCGGGTTGTCCACGTCGATCCGCCAGCCGGGCTGCAGGGTGTCCGGGTCGCCCGGCAGCGCGCTGGCCACGCCGTCCATCAGCTCGGGCCGGAAGCCGCGCTGCGGGTTGAGCTGGAACAGCTGCTTGAGCGCTGCCAGCGCCTGCGCATCGTCGCCACCGCCGGCGGCGCGCGCCGCGTCCAGCTGGGTCGTCGTGAGCAGGCTGCGCTCATTGCTGGCGGCGATACCCCACAGCGTGTCGCGCCGCGGATCGCCCGCCGTGACGATCACCTGCGCGTGGGTCGGCCGCGGCGTGCCTGGCGGGCGGCCCTTGCCGGGCGTGCCCGGGGTGGTCGGCGTGCCCGGCGTGGTCGTCGGCGCCGGCGTGGCGGTGGCCGTGGGCGCCGGTGTCGCGGCGCCGCCCGGCGTGGGCAGGCCCGCCGGGGTCGACGGCGACACGCCCGGGGTCGGCTGGCCATTCTGGTTCTGGTTCTGGTTCTGGTTGCTGCCGTTCTGGTTGTTGACGTTTTGCGACGAGTTCGACGCGATCGCCTTCTGCATGATCGAATCGCCCACCAGCACCGCTGCCGCCACCCCGGTGCCGATCTTCAGCCAGAAATTCGCGCGCCGCCCGGCCGCGTCATCCGCCGCCGGGTCGCCGAAACTGCGCCGCATCGACGCGCGCCAGTTCAGGCCGTTGACGCCGGCGTACCCGCCGGTCACGGCGACGCGCAGGTCGTGCACCCAGCCGAAGTCGGGCTTGGCGACCAGGCCCTTGGCGCTGGTGTGCAGGCCCAGCAGGTCCTGCACGCCGTTGCCCAGCGTGACGATCCCCGCGGCCGTGGTGGCGGTGTCGTCGACGGCGGGCAGCCATTTCGTGTAGAGCTTGCTGGACGCCGTCCTCGTCGCGCCGTCCGACAGCTTGCGGTCGAGCAGCCCCCCGAAACGCACGCCGGAGATCCGCACGGCGTCGGCCGCGAACGCCGTGTTGAACGCCCAGGTGGCGGTCTGGCTCAGCACCTCGCCGTCCACGCCATGCAGGCTGGAGCCCCAGGCGACCACATAGGTCGTGAACTGCACGCCGTCCAGCACGCGCCGGACCGGGGTCGCGCCCTTGCGCAGCTCGGGGGCCACGCGAAGCTGGCGGACGGCGTCCTTCAGTCCCGTCTTCAGTGCATCGTCGGACAGCGCGGAGGGGCCGCCGCGCTCCCAGCCGACCAGCGCACCCTGCACGTCGCCGAACTGGCGGCGGAACCCGGTGATCGGGCCTGTCGCGACGCCCTGGTCGTCCACCTTGTCATGCATGCCGGCCGCGAAGCGCCGGACGCCCGCCCTCGCGCCCGCGTCCGTGAGATGCCTGAGGAAGGCGGCATGGCGGTCGAGCGCCACGTCGAACCTCGCCTTCGAGTCGACGTGGCCCGCCAGCGTGTCCACGAGCACATGGCCAGGTGCGCCAGCCGCCTCGGCCAGCGGCTTCAGCGCGGCGCGGATCGCATCGGCGCGTGCGTCGGCCTTGGTCCCCGACAAGGCGCGATCGGTGCGCCGGAACGCGCCGACCGCCTGCGACAGGTTGGTCGTGCCGGGGCTGCCGTCCAGCGCATCGAGCCGGCGCAGGGCCGATTCGAAATCGGCGCGGCTCGCGGCCGTCTGCTGCATGTCGACGAAGCGCGACTGCCAGCGCCCGGCGTGGCCGAAGCGCGAGACCTTGGCCGCGGAGCGCACCATCGTGCCGATGGCGGCCAGCGTCAGCGTGTCGTGCGGAAGGTTGAACGGCAGCTCGCGCGCGAGGTACGAGGCGCCGGCGAACGCGAGCACGCCGGCCGTGGCGGTCGTCGCCACGCGCAGCGCGCCCGGGCGCGTCCATGCGGCCGCGTCCGTGCGCGCGACGCCCACCGGCATCACGGCACCGTCGTCGTAGACGTGCAGGCCGCCCTCCACGTCCCACGGCACCGGCTGCCCCTTCGACCGCACCTGCGGCAGCTCGGCGCGATAGACCCAGCCGCCGCCCTTCGCTTGCGCCGCCTGGGCGGCGTCCTTGAACGACTTGAAGTTGCGCTCCCCGTCCAGCGTCGTCGCGCCGTCCGGGAACACCTCGGCGGGCGCCTTGTCGGACACCACGAAGCGGGTGCGCGCGCCCAACCTGCGCGACTGCGTGAGCGCGTCCACCAGCGCCGCGGCAGCGGGCGGCGCCGTGCGGCCGCTGCCAGGACGGTACTGCGCGACGAGCTGGTCCGCGTGCGCGACGACTTCGTCGGCATCGGCCAGCGTGAGCACGCGCGGCTGCACCAGCGCGCCCCCCTGGGCCCGCGCCGCGTTGCCGGCGGGCGCGAGGTCGGCCCAGGCATCGGCCGCGGGGTTCGCGACGACGAGCGCGGTCGGCTGCCGCTGCCTGTCGACGAAGATCGAGCCCGCGATCTCGTCGGAGGCCAGGTGAGCGCCCTTGCCGAGCGTGGCCGGGTCGACGTTGGCGCCGCGCACCCGGTGCACCCAGGCGCCGCCACGAAGCTTGCGGTTCTGGTCCAGCGCCGCCACCGCGTCGTCGAAGGTGGCGTAGCCCTTGCTGGTGTCCACGCCGCGCGCGTCGGCGATCGCGCGGCCGGGGCCGCGCCGCGAGACGACGAAGAAGTCTCGCGAGCCCGCCGCCGGATCGGCCCGCAGCGCGCCGGCGATCGCGGCCTCGGCCGCGCCGGCCTGGGCCAGCGGCAGCGGCGTGCCGGCCGCCTCGGCGTCGGCCTGCGTGGCGCGCGTGGCCCAGTCCATCGTGTCGATGTCCAGCGCGGCATGCTCGGGCAGGCGGAACTTCGCGGCCTTGAATGCCGGCGCGGCGGGCGGCGGGGTCGCCGCGACGCCGCGCGTGGTCGAGCCGGGCTCGATGCCCGCGGCGTCGAACTCGGGCCGGACGCCCAGGCCCTTGCCGGGGCCGAAGACCTCGCGGCCGCCCTCGGTGATGCCGGCGATCTTCAGCCCGGGCCGGTAGCGCCGGAACGCCGGCGCGGGCTGGTGCGGGTTGGACGGCGTGCGCGCGAGCGACAGCGACGAGATCGCGGTGTCCGGCGCATCGGCCAGCGCGCGGCCGCCCAGCTTGACCTGACCGTCGGCGCCGTAGACGTCCACCCCCAGCTCGCTGGCCAGCTCCTGCGCGAACTGCACGCGGCCCTCGCCGGCCTGGCAGACGTTGAGGAACACCGGACGGCCCTGCCACTGCGGATCCTGGCGCACGAGCCCGGCCACTTCCGCGGCGTTCATCGCGCGGCCGTCCGGGCCCATCACCCAACGGCCGGTGTCGGCACCGTGCGTCTCGATCGCGTAGTAGCCCTCGGGCACCGGGAACTCCTCGTCCACCTTCTGCCCGGTGCGCTCGTTCACGCCGCGATGCTCATCGCTGAACAGGCGCAGGTCGGCGGCCCGCCGGCGGAACACGTTGACCGCGAGCGGCGCGTCCAGGGCGGGTGCGTTCAGCAGGTCGACGGCGTCGTCGCCCTGCCCCGAGATCAACGGCTCACCCGGCTTCCAGCCCGCGGGCCAGGCGACGCGCACGTCGCCGGCAGGCACCGGGTTGCGGTCGAGGCCTGCCAGCGCGGACGGGTCGTCCTCGCGGAAGCGCAGGCGCGCCAGCACCTGCGCCGGCGCCGCGTCACCGCCGGCCTCGCGCCCGCTGCGCGCCACGATCGCGACGTCGTGGCGCTCGAAGCTGCCGTCGCCCGGACGCCGGGCGGCGAGGGCCGCGTCCAGCGTTCGATACGCGACGGGCGTCGTGGCCGTGTCGACGTCCGCGTCGCCCTCGCGTGCAATGCCGGCCAACCCGTCGGTGAGCGCGTTCGTCGCCAGGCCGGTCTCGTCGGAATACCGCACCGGGTACACGACGACGTCCGCGCCGTCGAGGCGGCCGCCGGCCCGGAGCACGTCGATCAGCGTGCCGTCGGCCACGCGCGAACCGTAGCGCGACGAGTCCAGCGTCCAGCCCGTGTCGCGGACGCCCGCGGCCGTGTCGGCCGAGCGCTTCGGGCCGGTCGAGCCGGCGCGCTGGTAGTCGATCGGCGGCCGCGACAAGCTGCCGGGCGAGAGCCGCGCGCGGTTGTCCAGCGCGTTCGGATAGCGCCACTGGATATGCGCGTGGATGCCCTCCATGCCGTCGCCGGCACCGAAGGTGCCCGCGGGCAGCGTGGCGGGGAATCGGGCATCGCCGAACGTCTCGTTGCTCAGGCCCATGGCCCGCGCGAATTCGAGCTGGTGGAAGTACGCGCGCGCCTCCTGGTCGCCGCCGGGGAAGACGCTGCGCGCCTCATGCCGGCCGGCCGCCAGCGTCTCGCCGTCGAACTGGATGCTGTAGTCGCGGCCGACGTCGTAGCCGCTGAGGTTGTCCAGTGCGTGCGTGCCTTCGTGCACGGCGTCGACCAGCAGCGCCCAGCCCTGGTCGCCGCCATCGCCCCGACCGGCGTCGAGATAGATGGTGTGCCCCCGCGTGAACGCGAGCGGGCTGTCGCCCTCCCCGCCGAGCTTGGCGTGCGTGCTCACGTACGCATCGTGATCCAGCAGCTCCACCTTCATGTCCCCGTTCCTGATCGCCGTGGCGATGCGTCCGGCTTGGCGCGTCGTGTTGTCCAGCGCGGTGGCGAGGTCGGTCGCCGTCCTCAGCTGCGGCGGGCGCGACGGGCGGATCGCGTACGTGTCCGCCCAGGGCGCGTTGGCCGGCGCGTAGCCGTCCAGCTCCACGCGCTGCCCTTCATGCTCGAGCTCGCCGAGCGCGTCGCGCACCATCCCGAGGAAGCTGCGCTGCGTGCCGGGCAGGCCGAGCGCGGCGTCCACCTGCGCGCCGTCGCCGAACATCGCCTCGACCCGAGGCGCCATCGCCTCGGGCGCGACGTCGTTGAATTCGGCCAGTCGCTCGGTGATCTTCGCGCGCACCGCCGGGTGCATCGCGGCACGCTTCATCGTCTCGAGGTACCAGCCCGGGCCCACCAGGTCCGTCTCGGGTTGCGGCACCTCGTGACCCACGCGAGCCGCGTCGATGACCGCATCCGCCGAAGCGCCGCGCACGGTCGCGCCCGGGGCGCCCCGCGCGCCGCGCACGCCGTTCGCGCCCCCACCTGCCCTGGCCGCACGTTCGTCGCGCGCCGCGACCACGCGATCCAGCAGCCGACGGCCGCGCGCCTCCAGCCGTTCGCGCCGCGCCTGCTGGCGCGCGACGGCGGCCGGCGAGCGCCCCGTCGGCCCGGTGTCGGCGTCGCCCGCGGCCGTCACGCCGGCCGGGTCGGACAGCAGCGTGTCGGTGGCGGCCAGGTCGATCGGTGCCGGCTCCGTGTCCACGTGCGGCGCGGCGGCGCTCGTCGACGGGACGACGTCGTCGGGGTGGGCGACCGCGGGCGCGGCGGCCGTCGCCGTCGCCGGCGTGCCGCGGCTGAAGTCCACCGGGTCGACGTGCGGCGCGCCGTTGGTCGATGCGGTCGTCCCGGTGCCGGCCGTGCGGTCGTCGACGAGCGTGACGTGCGGTGCGTCGTCCGCCTCGCCGTGGCCGCGAACGGTGCTCGCGCGCACGCTGCGCGTGCCGCTGGTGTCGGTGCCCAGCCCGGCGGCGGCGTCGTGACCGAGCGGGGCGGTCGTGTCCGTGGCCAGCGTCGTGTCCACGCTGGTGGCCGGCGCCGGATCGACGCCTCGCGCGGCGCGTGCGCCGGCGATGCGGCCCGCGGCATGTCCGCCCACCATCATGCCGAGGTTCAGCAGCAGCCCATCGCCTTGTTGCTCGCGCTCCGCGCTGGTCATCGTGCTCCAGTTCTGCGCCACGTACAGCGTCTGGTCGGCCATGCCGGCGCCGCCCAGCACGCCCGCCGTGACGCGCGTGGCGTTGGTCAGGCTGGTGGAGCCGGCGATGAGGTGATAGTCCTGCGCGTGGTCTGTCACGTCGGTGCCGTTGCGCAGCAGCGCGCGGCCCTTGCTCGTGACCACCGCGATGCTGTCGGCGTCGACGCCGGCACGCGTGAGCGCGGCCGTCTCGCTGCTGACGCGTGCCGCCGAGCCCAGGCCCGGCAGCGCAAGCGCCGAGGCGCCGAGGTTGAGCCAGTCCATGCCCGCCTCGCGGTTCGTGAACGGGTCGATGCTCAGGCCGTGCTGCGAGCGGTTGGCCAGGTCCTGGGCCGAGGTGCCCGCCAGGTACGCGGTCGACGCGATCGCGAGCGGGGCGGCGATCTCGGTGAGGATGCCCGCGGAGCCGACCTCGAGCACGATGCCGGCCGCCAGGCCCACCACGCCGACGACGGCGTCGAAGTGCGTGACGCGCGTGAAGTGCTGCCACCCGGTCTCGGTGTGGGCCTTGCCCGTGAACAGCTCGACGTTGCCGTTGGCGTCCAGCGTGAAAGCGCCGTCCTTGGGCATCGCCAGGTTGACGCCGTCGACCGGGAGGTTGTTGTTGCCGCGGTAGTCGTCGACGCTGTCGTAGCGCTCGCCGTACGCGTCCACGAACTTGAACGAGTTCGGGTCGCTGCCGTCCTGCACCTTGAACAGCGCGGTCTTGACGATGCCGCCGCCCTTGTCCGCGTCGGCGTCCATCGCGTAGACCACCGGGATGATGGTCACCTTCGCGTTGTCCCCGCCGACCTTCACGATCTGGTCGACGATCGGCCTGGTCGCGTCGGCATTCGTGTACAGCTCGCCGCTGACCATCTTGCCGATCGCATCGCGCCCGGCGTAGGTCTGCGGCACGCCACCGTTGCGGATGTAGTCCTGGTCGATGATGGACTGGGCCATCACCTGCGGATCCTTGTTGAACAGCTGGTACAGCTCGTGCGGGTCGCTCTCCTTGCCGGGTGCGAGGTTCTGCGCGATGTAGGCCTTCTGGCGCGCGTCGGAATCGGTGGTCGCGGCCAGCGTCAGCTCGCGCCCGGCGAGGTCCAGCTTGCCGTGCGCGGCCTGCAGCGCCTGGTACTGCGGCGATGCGTCGACCGACTCCGTGGACAGGTACGAATGCGCGCCGTGCCACTGGTCGAACGCGGCCTGCGCGGCGTCGAGCTCGTGCTGTGCGCCGCCCACCGCCACCTTCTGCTGCATCGAGCGCCAGTCCGCGACCTTGGACACCGCGATCTTGTAGAGCTTGTCCTCGGTCTGCTGTGGCGGCGTCGCGTAGCACATCAGCGCCGGCCGGCCGTTGCGCGTGTCCGCGTCGTCGATCTGGCGCGTCAACCGGGCCTGCTGCCAGTCCACGACCGCGCCGATCGCGGCCTGGTTCGAGGCTGCGAGATCGTAGTCGGACTGCGCCTTCGCCTGCGCCGCCTTCAACGTGGCATCGGCGGGTGCGGCCGCCGCGGCGGCCTTGGCATCGGCCAGCGTCCTGGACAGCCTGGCGACGTCGGCGTCGGCCGCCGTCCTGGCGGCGGATTGGTCCGTGTTGAAGTCGATGGCGGCCACCGGCTGGCCGGCCACGTTCGTCGTCATGGCGGTCGACAGCCGGCCATCCGGGCCGAGCACGGCCTTGCCGGCGGCGTCGGTCTGCGGGTCGAGCTTGAACTTCGCCAGCGCCTTGTCGTAGTTGTCCTTGGCGACCACCAGCGCGCTGCGGCCGACGCCCGGATCGGTGTTCGTCGCCTCCCACAGCCGCGCGGTGGCGGGATCGAGCTTGTACTTGTGACCCTTCTCGATGGCGATGTCGCCCTGCCTGGAACCGTCGGCATAGCTGCGCACCGGGAACCGGCCGCCGGTCCAGCGCACCGCATACGCGCCCGAGTCCTTGCCGAACACGGCGTACCAGGTGTCGCCATCCTTCTCGACCTTCACGTCCGAAGGCCGGATGTTGGACGGCATGCCGCTGATCTTGGGATGACCGTCGGGCCCGCCCGGCGTGATGCCCCAGGTCAGCGCCGCGTCGGCCTCGTCGCTGTGCCCGGTGCGGGTGAGGTCGACACCGCCCAGGCGGGTCGACCGGCCGTATTCGTACGGCGCGGCGGATGCGGCGTCCTGTGCATCCTCGAGCGTGACCGCGTTCTTCTGCAGCGTGATCTTGTCGTCGAGCCATTCGCGCTGGTCGAGCAGCGACTTCAGCGCCGGGCTGTCGGTGTCGCCCTTGTCGCGCGCCGCCTTGATCTGCTGGTCGAGGCCGGCGAGCGTCCTGGACTCGTCGGGCAGCGTCGTCGTCACGAGGGCCTTGCGGTCGTCGGGCGAGACCAGGCGCGTGCCCTGCAGGTCGTCGACCGTCTTCTGCGCGTCGCGCACGTTGGCCGCGAGGGTGTCGAGGTCCGCGGGCTGCGCGCCGCCGTCCGTCGACATCTGGGCCTGGCGCAGCGCCTGCATCGCGTCCAGCCGCTTGACCTTGGCCTGCGCGAGATCCACCGCCTGCTGCGCGAGCCCCAGCCGCGTGCGCGCATCGGCCAGCGTCGGTGCGCCAATGCGGCCGAACTGCGCGGCGTCGAAATCGGATTGCGCCGACGACAGGTCGGCCTGCGCCGTCGTGAGCGCCTGACGCACGCCGCCGGCGTCGTCGACCGTTCCGCTGATGTCCAGTCCGAGGCCATTCTTGCCGCTCTTCTGGTCCGTCCAGACCTGGTCGAGCGCCGCCTGCGCGTCCTGCGACTTCTTCGTGGCCGCGGTGAACGCGGCGTTGGCGCTGGCCAGGCGCTGCTGCGGCGTCTGTGCGCCGGCAGGCGCGTTGTCGGACACCAGCAGGTCGGTCTGGCCGAAGCTGGAAGTCGTCGTGGTGAGGAACGGGTTGGCGGGCTGCGACTTGAGCGCGGCCTGCGCAGCCGTCCTGTCCTGGGTGGCGCGCAGCAGCGCGGCGCTCGCATTCGTGGCGTCCTGCAGCTTCAGCGCCAGCGTCTGCTGGTCGACCGCGCCCTGCCAGGCGTCGTAGGCCGCGGCCAGGTCCTTGGGCGAGGCGGACGGGTCGCCCGAGAGCTTGAGGTACGCCGCCTTGGCCTGCGCCGCCGCCGTGGTGGCGCAGTTCGCGTTGTAGTCGGCCTGCAGCGTGCCGATGGTGTTGTTCTTCTCGTTCTTCGGATCGGTGTGGCCGTAGACGGCTTCAAGGTTGGCGAGCTTGTCCTTGGCCGCGTCGAGCGCGTCGTGCGCGGCCGCGGCCTTCTGCTGCGCAGGCGTCAGCCACGGCGGGCCGCCGCCGGCCGCGCTCGTGGTGAGCAGCGGCTGGGTCGGCTCGCGGCCGGGCACATAGGGCCCGTAGACCTTCGGCGCCGCGGCCGCGGCGTCGGCCGCGTCGGCCTTGGCCTGGAGATCCTTGATCCGGCCCTGCACGTCGGCGATCTGCGTCTGGCCGGCATCGCTCTCCGACTGGTACTCCATCCCGGCGCGGATCTGGTCGGGCGCGGCGGCACCGAGCTGGTCGGTCAGCGGCTGCAGCGCCTTGCCTACCGACGCGCGGTCGAAGGTGCCGTCCTTGTCGATCGCCTTCAGCACGCCATCGAGCTGCGACTGCACCGCGGCCTTCTGGTCCTGGCCCTTGGCACCGGACTCCAGCGCGGCCACCTGCATCTGGTGCTGCACCGCGTCCAGCCAGGCGGCCCGGGCCGCGTCCGCCTTGGCGTGGTCGCCCGAGTTGGTGGCGGCCGAGAATGCCTTGAACTTGGCGGCCGCGTCGGCCTGGGCCGCGGCGAGCGGGTCGTCCGCGCCGGCGGGCGGGTTGACGATCGCGTCCTCCTTGCCGGCCGCGTCGAAGTCGGCCTGGGCCTTGACGGTGGCCGCCGACGGGTTGGCCGCCGGGTCGCGGCCGGCCTTCAGGTCGTCGCGCTTCGAGTCCTCGAGCGTCGCCTTCTTCTGCGCGAGGTCGGACGCCGAGGCCTTCCTCTGCGCGTCGGCGTCGTCGGTGGCGGCCTGCTGCCTGGCCTTGGCGGCGGCATCCTTGTCCGCCTGCGTCGCGCCCTTCTTCGCGGCGGTGGCGGCCGCCTCCTGCGCGGCCTGGCGCGAGGCCGCGGCCTTCTTCGCGGCGGCGGCCGCGGCCTCGCGCGCCGCCCTCGCCGCGGCTTCGGCCGCCGCGGCCGCTGCCTGGGCCGCGGCGAGCGCGCGCGCCCGCGCCGCGGCCTGCGCGGCCTGGTCGTTGTTCGGGTTGAACAGCAGCGGCGTGAACGGCGTGCCGCTGCCGGAAGCGGTGAGACCAGGGGTGGACATCGCGACTCCTCTCGAAGCAAGGGTTCAGGCATCGCCGTGCGCCCAGCGCAGCAGCTTGGCCACGGGCGCGTACAGCGGGCGGGGGATCGGTTGGTCGAGCGGCACCTCGTCGTACAGGCGTTCGGCGAGGCCGGCGTCGGCGGCCAGCGGCACGCGCGCATCGGCGGCCAGCTCGCGCAGGCGCATGGCCACCTCGTTCTCGCCGCGCGCGATCACGCGCGGCAGGTCGCGCTCGCCCAGGTACTGCAGCGCCACCGCCACGCGCGCCGAATGGATCACGGCCGACGCCGCCGCCACGCGGTCGCCGAGGCCGGCGTAGATCGCCTCCAGGTGCGCCCCGCGCCGGCGCGCGCGCGTGAGCGGGTCGCCCTCGGCGTCCTTGTGGTCGCGCCGGACCTCGTCGATCGACATGCGCAGGCTCTTCACGTGCTCGTGGTGCTGGTGCACGTAGTCGACGGCCGCGAGCGCCGCGTAGATCACGGTGGCCGCGGCGAACAGCCCCAGCAGCGCATGCGCGCCGACCGCCATGATCGCCTCGGGCGCCAGCCAGCCGAGCTTGAGCGCCGTGTCCAGCAGGCCGCGCAGCGTGGCGGCCACCAGCACGGCCAGCAACAGCGTCTTGACCAGCATCTTCAGCAGGTTGACGAGGTTGCGCGTCGAGAAGATGCGCTGCAGGCCGCGCGAAGGCGACAGCCGCGCGATGTCGGGCTTCAGGCGCTCGAAGGCGAGGACGCCGCCGACCTGGAAGAACGAACCGGCGATGCCCGCCAGCGCCGCGAGCCCGGTGACGGGCAGCGCGATCCACAGCAGCACGCGGCCGGTATGGCGCAGCAGCTCGGGCAGGCGATCGTCCGGCCGCGCGAGCAGTTCCGCGCTCGTGGCGTGCAGCCACAGCTCGCGCAGCAGGCCGAAGCTCGTGGCACCCAGCAGCCACAGCGCGGCGACGACGATCGCGAACACCGCGGTCGACGCGACGTCCGCGCTGAACACCACGTCGCCGCGCTTGCGCGCCTCGCGCAGCCGGCGCGGGGTCGGCTTCTGGTCCTTGTTCGCGCTCATGACCCAGGCCTCCGCCTGACGGTTCCTGCGCGAGCGCCCTTGGGCGGCCGTGCGCCGGTCATAAGGTGTTCCTCAGGAAGTCCAGCACGCCGTTCACCGGCTTGAGGAACTCCCGCAGCGAGTCGTACAGGAAATACATGAACAGCAGCAGCATCAGGTTGGCGAGCACGCTCTTGACCGGCTGCGCGAACACGAAGATGTTGAGCTGCGGCGCCACGCGGCCGACCAGGCCGATGCCCAGCTCCACCAGCAGCAGCACGAAGATCACGGGCGCCGCCAGCTTGACCGTCCACAGGAACAGGGTGTCGCCCTGGCGCACCGCGAACTGCTCGATCATCGCGCCGACGTGCGGATAGAACGACGCCACCGGCCACAGCCGGAACGAATCGACGATCACGCGCACCATCGCGAGCATCCCGCCGGCGGACATGAACAGCGTGATGACCACCCAGCCCAGGAACTGTCCGGTCGGGCCGCCGTCGTGGCCGCCGACCGGGTCGAAGAACGGCGCGCTGCCCGAACCCGTCTGGAAGTCGACCAGGTCGCCCACGCTCTGCACGGCCCAGACGAAGATGCCGAAGCCCAGGCCCAGCAGCACGCCGATGAAGGCCTCCTTGACCGCCACCATCACCCAGCCGCCCAGCGTCAGCACGGGCAGGTCGCTGGCCGCCGGCGAGATGAAGATCGCCAGCAGCAGCACGATCCCGTTGCGCACCAGGCCGCTCATCAGGTTGCCCGAGAAGAACGGCGCGATCGCGAACACCGCGAGGATGCGCGGCAGCGTCAGCGCGACCGGCGTGAACCAGGCCTGCAGCGCAGCGAGCTCGAGCGGCGTGTCCATCGCGTCAATCCTTCGAGCGCCGCGCCGCCCAGCGCGCGGCGGCGAGGTCCTCGGCCATCGATTCGAGCCGCGCATCCTCGATCCTCCGGTCCTGCGCGCGCGCCTGCTGCGCGAGGCGGGCCGCCTTCTCGACGCCGCTGGCCGCGCGTCGCAGCGCCTCGCGACTGGCCTTCGCCGCGTGCGCGCAGGCCTGGGCCCGCGCCTGCGCCTGCGCGACCGCGGCGCCCTCGCGCGCGATGCGCTCGTCGAGCACGCGGCTCCACGCCGCGGCGCCCGCCAGCGCGCCCACGTTCAACGCCGGATCCGCGCCCGCGACCTGCCAGTGGCTGGCTTTCGCGCGCTGCGCCACGGCGCGCGCGTCCTCGGCGGCACGCAGGGCGGCGGCCTGCGCCTCGGCGGCGCGGCGGTCGGCCAGCATCGTCTCCAGCGCCGCGCGGCGCCGCCGCTCGCGCACGTCTTCCAGGCGGGTCCAGTCGATCACGGCGCCACCTCGGTGCCGGGCGCGAGGCGTTCCAGGCCGGACAGCGTCTGCGCGAACGGCGTGAGTTCGCCGGGCGACTGCGCGAGGAAGCGCTGCATCTGCGCCCGCAACCGCACCGCCTCGTCGGCCAGCGCATCGGCGCCTTCGCGGTATTCGCCGATCTGGATCAGCAGTTCCAGCTCCTGGTAGCGCGCCATCAGCGCGCGCCAGCGGCCGGCCGCGGCGCGATGGTCGGCCGAGACGACCTGCGCCATCGTGCGGCTGATGCTGGCCGGCACGTCGATGGCCGGGAACTGGTTGGCGGCCGCGAGCTTGCGCGAGAGCACGACATGGCCGTCCAGGATGGAGCGCACCTCCTCGGCGATCGGGTCGTTGTCCTCGTCGCCTTCCGTGAGCACCGCGTAGACCGCGCTGAGCGACCCGCGCTCGCCCTGCCCCGCGCGCTCCAGCAACTGCGGCAGCATCGAGAAGATGGACGGCGGATAGCTGCGCCGCGTCGGCGGCTCGCCGCTCGCCAGGCCGATCTCGCGCTGCGCGCGCGCGAAGCGTGTCAGCGAATCCACCAGCAGCAGCACGTTGGCGCCCTCGTCGCGGAAATACTCCGCGATGGTGGTGCCCACGTAGGCCGACTTGATGCGCTCCATCGGCGGACGGTCGGACGTCGACACCACCACCACCGTCCGGCGCAGGCCTTCCTCGCCCAGGCTGGCCGCGATGAATTCCTGCACCTCGCGCCCGCGCTCGCCCACGAGCACGACCACGTTGACGTCCGCCGACGACCCGCGCGCCAGCATGCCCAGCAGCGTGCTCTTGCCCACGCCCGGCGGCGCGAACACGCCCAGGCGCTGGCCCACGCCGAGCGTGAGCAAGCCGTCGATGGCGCGCACGCCCGTGGGCAGCGGCCGCTCGATGGGCCGGCGCGCGAGCGGCGCGACGGGGTCGCGATGCACCGGCGCCAGCGCGTGCGGCCCGAGCGGCCCGCGGTCGTCCAGCGGCCGGCCGAACGCGTCCAGCACCCGCCCCAGCAGCGCCGGGCCCACCGGGCATGCATGCCCGCGTCCGGTGGGCACCACCTCCGTCAGCGCGGACAGCCCGCCCGTGGCGCCCAACGGCGTCAGGATGGCCGTGTTGTGCTGGAAGCCGACCACCTCGGCCAGCAGCGGCGGCTCGCCGGGCGTGACGAGCTCGCACAGCTCGCCGAGGTGGGCCTGGATGCCGGTGGCCTCGATCACCAGGCCCACGGCCTTGCTGACGCGTCCGCGCATCGCCACGGGAACGACCCGGCCGAACGCCTGCTCGAGATCCGCCGCGATGCCGCGCGCCGCGCCTGCGAGCGACGCGGGCGCCAGCGTGCCGGCGGGCGACCTCATCGCACGCTCCCCGCCGCCTCGACGGCCTTGCGGAACGCCTCGAGCTGCGCGTCGACGCCGATCTCCAGCGTGCCCGACGCCGTGGAGACGACGCACAGGCCGTCGGCCAGCGCGGGGTCGGCGCTGACGGCGGCCGCCAACGCCCAGCCCGCCTCCTGCCCCAGCGCGGCCAGGGCGCGCCGCAGCGCCTCCTCCTGCGCCGGCGCGACGCGCACGGCGATGAACGGCTCCGCGCGCAGCAGCCCGTCGACGCGCCGCAGCGCCGACTCCAGCAGCCGCGCCGGATCGACCTCCGCCATGAACTGGCCGACCGCGCGCACCACGATCTGCGCCATCGACGCGCGCAGCGCCTGCAACTGCCGCTGCGTGGCCAGCGCGTCGGCGGCCAGGCGCTGCGCGTACTCGGCCTGCGCGCGGCGCAGGCCCTCGGCACGGCCCTGCTCCAGCGCGTGCGCGGCGTCGCGCGCCGCCTGCTCGGACATCCGCGCGGCCTCGTCGCGCGCGGCGTCCAGCACCGCCGTGGCGTCCAGCAGCGCCGCGTACTCGGCTTGCTTGAACACCTTGCGCTCGCTCAGGAGCTGCAGGTTGTCGGTGGAGATCAGAAAAGCCAGTCCCATCGCGGCAACCTCTCGGGAACGACGCACGCGAGCACGAGCTCGCGCAACTGTTGCTTCTGGCGCGCCGCGAGCGCGGGCACCGGCAGGGCCGCGACGCGGCGCGGCAGCATGCGCGCGAGGCGTTCCGCGGCGGACTCGCCCTCGTCGGCCAGCAGCGCTGCCAGCAGGCGATAGCCCCGGTCGGCCAGCACGCGGCCGCAGGCGCCGGGGCGCTCCCTCAGCGCGTTGGCGGACATCTGCAGCTCGCCGGCCTGCGGCGCCCGCTCGAGCACGAATTCCACCGCGTCCTCGTCCAGGCGGCGGGCCTGGCGCCGCAGCGCCGCGGCGAGCGCGTTGCGGCGCGGACGCATCAGCGGCCCGTGCACGCACAGGCTGGTGTAGAACGCGAGGCGCCGCAGCGCGCCCGCGTCGAGCAGCAGGAGGCGCTTGACGGGCGAGTCGAACGCATAGTCCTGCGTCGCCGGCAGCACGCCCAGGCGCACCAGCACGTCGCGCAGCACCGCCTGCGCCTCGGGCCCGAGCCGGCCCAGCCGCGCCCGCGCCGACACGGGCCAGTCCACCGGCAGCCAGCTCGGATGCAGGCTCGCCTCGGGATGCAGGTTGAAGCGCAGCACGAGCCGCATCCGGTCGAGCGGCCCGCCGGCGGACGGCGCGAGGACGGCGGTCATCGCCGCAGCACCTCGCGCTGCAGCCACGTGCGCAGGTCCAGGCCACGCCGCGCCAGCAGCGTCGGCAGCGCCATCAGCGCGATCGCGGCCATCACGAGCAGCACCAGCAGCGTCACCACCGCGCGCTGCGACATGCCCAGCACCTCGCGCTGCGCATCGACGGGGTCCGGGGTGGACGACAGCGCCACGCTGCGCGGCGCCGGGAACAGGGTCAGCGCCACGCGGTCCGGCGCCAGGCCCTCGATGCTGTGCGCGACGAGATCCTTGACGGCGGGCGCCAGCAGCCGCAAGTCGACGTCGGGGCGATGCTTGATGAACACGGCCGCCGACGACGGCCGCACCTTGTCGCTGAGCGGATCGTCCTGCGGGATCACGACGTGCACCCGCGCCTCGACCACGCCGTCGATCGAGCGCAGCGTGCGCGAGAGCTCCTGCGACACCGCGAAGATGTAGCGCATGCGCTCCTCCGCGGGCGTGGAGACCAGGCCCTGCTTCTGGAACATGTCGCCCATGCTCGCGTAGTGCTGCGTCGGCAGGCCCTGCGCGCGCAGCAGCTCCAGCGCCCCGCCGACCCGGTCCTCGTCGACCTGCACCTGCCAGTCGGCGCCGTCGACGTGCTCCTTGCGCGCGGCGATGCGCCCGTCGGCGAGCGCCGCGACGATCTCGTTGGCCTCGGTCTCGTTCAGGCCCGAATACAGCTCGACCTTGCAGCCGGCCAGTGCGAGCAGGAGCGCGGCACCGGTCGCCAGGCGCGGCCAGGAAATGGGGCGGGACATGGCGTCAGCCCTGGTTCTTCAGCAGGCTGCCGAACAGGCTGGTGGCCGAGCTCGCCAGGCTGGTCGCGATGTGCAGCTTGGAGAACAGCATCTGCGCCTCCATGCCGTTGCTGGCGACGGTGAACATGCTCTTGATCGGGTCGCGTGGGTCGTAGGCCTGGAGCATGCTGGCGCGGATCTCGTCGAACGAGCGGGTGTTGCCGAACTCGGCGGCGAAGGTATGGGCGACGTCGCCCGGCGTGGGTGTGGCGGCGGGATCGAGCGCGGGCTCGCCCTGCATCAGCGTCGCGAACATGCGCGTGTCGGCCGGCTCGAAACGGGCCGGCGCGGAGGAGGTCGCGGCGGCGGCCTGGGGCGCGCTCGCGGCGAGGACGGCGACGGGATCGGTCATGGCTGGCTCCTCGGTGATTGCGAATGGATGCATCGGCACGGGCGAGACTGCGCGCGCGGCGCGGGCTCGCCCGTGCGGCGCCCTCGCGGCCCGCGGGCGCGCGAGGGACGCCGCGCGGCGTCAGGACGCGCGCGCAGCCGCCTTCGTGTCGCTGGCGACGCCCTTGGCGGTCTCGCTGGCGGCGGCGCTCGAGCTGTTGATGGTCTGCGCCGAAGTGGTGGCGCCCTGGATCTGCGTCTGCACGCTGATGCTGGCGGCCTGCAGGCGCGCGCTGTCGGCAGCGGCTTGTTGCATCGCGGCGATGGAGGTATCGACGGTGGACATGAGCTCTCTCCTATGCGGTTTGAAGATGTCCCGGGACACGGATGCCTCCCGGGGTATTCGCGGCGAGGGGCCGCCGCGAATCCTTTGGAGCGGGCCGCCGAGGCGTCCCGCTGCGATCGTGTTCATTTCGTGTCGGCACGCGGCCCTCCCTCGAGCACGAGCCCGTCCGCGCCGATGTGCGCGATCTGCGCGCCCGACTTCAGCGGCGCGCCTTCGTAGTAGCGCGTGCCGTCGGCCAGCTGGATCGAGCGCAGGCCGGCCTCATCCTCGGTGATGCCCACCAGGCGTGCCGGCAGTGCGCCCTGCCAGGCCTCCCAGCGGGCGCGCAGCGCGGCGTCGCGGTCGGGCGGCGGCGCGGGCCGCCAGGAGACGCGGTCGGAGACCAGCACCTCGGGATGCAGGTCCTCGGCCAGCCGGGCCACGCGCTGGCGCAACGCGTCGTCGTCGCTCGCGCCGCTGACCACGAGCTGGCCTTTGCCGGCGTAGTTCACGCCGAGCGCGGGGTTGCCCAGGTAGCGTCGCGCCTGCTCGACGAGGTCGTCGACCGCGACGGCCTCGACGGCGACGCGCCGACCCAGGGGCGCGAGCGCCTGGTCCAGCTGCTGGCGGCGCTGGCGCGATTCGATGAAGCCCTTGACCCGCACCTGCCCGCCGGGCGCGGCGACGGCCTCGAGCTCCGGGAACGGCGCAAGTGCGCGCGCCACGTCGGCCAGGCTCGTGGCGGCGGCCGGACGATCCTCGCCGCCGGCCCACAAGCCCGCGCCCAGCAGCCCCGCGCAGGCCAGCAGCAGCAGCGCCGCGCCCGCCCGGAACGCCATGCCGCGGCCGGCCGCCGGCCGCGCCGCGGGCGCGTCGTCGGCGAGCACGCTCTCGGGACTGGCGAACATCGGGTCGGCGCGCTCGGGGGCGGGATAGCTGCGTTCGAGCTGCAGGTCGATGCGTCCCACCGTCACCACGTCGCCTGGCACCAGGCTGCGGCGCGGCTGCTGCATCGGCTCGCGATTGAGCAGCACCTCGGCATCGGCGGACTTGTGCACCGACACCACCAGCTCGCCGACGTTGAAGACCAGGTGGCGCGCCAGCACGTCGCCGCCGGGCAGCATCACGTCGCAGTCGCCCGCGGAGCCGACGGCGTTCGCGCCCGGCCGCAGCTCGATCGTGCGGCCCTTCATCGCCCCGCTGAGGAAGCGCAGGCACCAGGCGTGCGTGACGAAGTCGGGCGCGGCCTTCACGAGCGCCCCCCGGTCGATGCGGTGGAGGCGGCGCCGGTGGCCGCCGGCGCGGCCGCGGGGCCGTCCTGCACGGGCAGCGGCACCAGCCCGGTCGGATTGCCCGCCGCCCCGGCCGTCACCAGCCGCGGGGTGAGCAGGTAGAGGCGCTCCTCCTTGTTGCGCTGCTTCTGGTCGTACTTGAACAGGTGGCCGATGAGGGGGATGCTCGACAGCACCGGCACGCCCGAGGCCGCGCTGCTGCGCGACTCCGAGGTGTAGCCCGCCAGCAGCAGGCTGGAGCCCTCGTCGATCAGCGCCTGCGTGTTGACCGTGCGGTGGCGCACGATGGGGATCTGGCCCACCGACTGCGTCGCATCGATGTTGCCGTCCTGGATGTCGATGGTCATCATCACGCCGCGGCCGTTGCGCTCGTCGACGATCATCGGCGTCACGCGCACCGACGTGCCGGTGGTGACCTTGAACAGGCTCGCGTCCTGGAACCCGGCGACGCTGACGTAGAAGTCGCTCAGGTTCTCCAGGTTCGCCTCGTTGTTGTCCAGCGTGAGCACCTTGGGCCGCGCGACGACGTCGGCGTTGCCCGTCTGCGCCAGCGCGCTGACGCGGGCGAGCAGGTAGTCGCGCAGGGTGTTGCCGATCGCGGCCGTGAAGATCGAGCCCAGCGGCGTGGTCGGCAGGCCCTGCGAATTGGTGCAGCACAGGCCGCCGGTCTGGCCCGACTCGGAGGTGGCGCCGCCGAGGGTCAGCGGCGAATTGCCGCCGTTGCCGGTCTGGAAGTCGACGTGCGACGAATGCGCGCGCCAGTCGACGCCCAGGCTGTCGAGCGTGTCGGTGCTGACGTCCATGATGGTGACCTCGATCTCGACCAGGCGCGGACGCACGTCCATCGCGGCGATCAGCTTCTCGTACTGCGCCATGTGCCCGGGGATGTCGCGTACCAGCACCGCGTTCAGGCGCGTGTCGGCCTGGAATTGCGGCAACTGGCGGTTGTCCGCGGAGAGGCCCGACGCGCCCGCGGACGTCGCCGCGTCGGCGTCGTCGCCCTGCTCCGCCGCGCCCAGGCCCGGCAGCCGCACCATCGGCGCATTGACGACGTCGCCCGTGGACAGCCGCAGCTGGCGATCGGCGCCCGCCTGGTAGGCGGCGTACTGGCGTCCCATCGCCGCCGTGGCGTTGCCCGTGGACGACCCCCCGCCCGCATGCCCGTACAGGCCGCGCAGCGTCGCGGCGATGCCGGGCACCGCCACCTCCTTGCCGGAGCGCGTGATCTTGAAGTCGCCCGCCCACGCATACTTCAGCGGGAACAGGCGGATCTCGGCGCCGTCGTTGAGCGCGCTCCTGGAGTCGAGCAGCCGCGCCACCTGGCGCACCATCTCCACGTAGCGCTTCGGTCCGGTCACGCGCGCGGTGCCGTCGCGCCCGCTCACCAGCAGCGGATAGCGCGGATCGTAGATGCGCAGCTGCGTGAGCGACTGCACCAGCCAGCCGGCGTTGCCCGCCTGGCTGCCGATCGACAGCACCTCGCTGCGTGCGTCGGCCGACGGGTCGACGTAGAGGAAGGCGCCGTCGTAGTACCAGCTCAGGCCGTAGGTGGCGCACAGGCTGTTGAGCGTCTTGAGCGGCGAGCCGCTGAAGCGCCCGCTGATCGAGCCCGCGATCTTGGGATCGATCACGGCCGTCGTGCCCTGCGAGGCCGACAGCTCGCGCAGCAGGTCGGGCAAGGGCTTCTCGTTGGCCACGATCTGGTAGGGCTTGCCCGTCCACGGCAGGTCGGCGGCGGCTGCGGCGGCTGCGGCGCACAGCAGTGCGCCGGCCACGAGGAGCATCCACCAGCGCGTCATGCCAGGCGCACCAGCGAATCGAACGCGCGCTCGCCGAACAGCAGCACGTTGCGGCCCAGCAGGCCCGCGAGCACGACCAGGGCGAGCATCACCGCGATGAGGCGGATCGACTGGCCGATGCTCTGGTCCTGGATCTGCGTGACCGCCTGGCCGAGCGCCACCACCAGCGCGGTGAGCGCGGCCACCAGCACCACGGGCAGCGAGACCCAGAAGACCAGTTGCAGGCCTTCCCGGGTGAGATCGAGGACGTTCTGGGGAGTCATGTCGAGGCGATGGGTCGAATGTGAAACGCTCAGGCGGCCTGCGGGTTCGTGATCCAGCCGACGGGGTGCAGCGCGACGTCGGCGTCGAGCTCCTGGTAGGACAGCACGGGCAGGTCCGGCGCGATGGGCTCGATCAGCGTCTTGACGTAGCGGCGCGCATCCGACGACACGATCGCCACCACCGCGCCTGCCGTCCCGGCGAGGATGGCGCGCAGCTGGTCGCGCACGTCCTGGGCGACGGCCGGGCTCAGCAGCAGCAGGTTGCCGCGCGCCGAGTGCTCGATGGCGCCGAGCACGCGATCGAGCAGGCCGGACTCGAACAGGATCGCCTCGATGCGGCGCGAGGCGCCCGCGTGCCGGCTGGTGATGTAGCGGCCGAGGTCGATGCGCACCAGCTCGGTCAACGCGATGACGTCGGCCTCGGCCGGTCCGCGCAGGGCCAGGCTCTCGAAGATCGCATGCAGGTTGCGCACCGGGATGCCCTCCTGCAGCAGGCGCCGCAGCACCTCGGCGATGCGCTGCGCGGGCACGGCGCGCGTGACCTCGGCGGCGAGCTCGGGCGCGTCGGCCTGCACCGTGCGCAGCAGGCGCTGCACCTCCTGCAGCCCGATCAGGCGCGGCACGTGCCGGCGCACGACCTGGTCGACATGGCGGCTGACGACTTCCTCGCACGCCCAGGCGGGCGCGTCCGCGGGCGCCGTGCGCACCCACGCGACGCGCGCGAACGGGCCGAAGGGCTCGGCCACCTCCGCGCCCGGCGGCGGCACCGTCGCCGCGGCCGGGTCGAGCAGGCGCCAGCCCGGGCGCAGCACGCCGCGGGAGACGGGCACATCCTCGACCAGGATCTCGTAGCCGCTGGCCGGCGCGTCGCTCGCATGCTCGACGCGCAGCCGCGGGAACACCGGCCCCAGTTCCCCTTCCACGGACTGCTTCATGGCGTCCAGGCGCTGGTCGAGCGCGTGCCGGTCCAGGCCGGCGCGCAGCTCCGGCGCGAGCCGCACCACCAGCGGCGCGGCCACCGCGTGCGGCGCCTCGGCGTCGCGGTGCGAGATCCACGCCGGCGTGCGCCGCCATTCATGGGCGCGCCGCGCGAGCAGGCCCGCGGCCACGATGCCGGCCGACAGCAGCCCGAACGCCCAGGTCGGGAAGCCGGGCACCAGCAGGAAGCTCGCGAAGGCCAGCCCCGCGACGATCAGCGCGCGCGGATGCGCCATCACCTGGCGCGCGATCTGGTTGGCCAGCTGCGGATCGCCGCCGGAGGCGTCGACTCGCGTGATGACCACGCCCGCGGCGATCGACACCAGCAGCGACGGGATCTGCGAGACCATGCCGTCGCCCACCGTCAGGATCGCGTAGCGGTGCACCGCGTCGCCCACGCTCATGTCCTTCATCAGCACGCCGATGGCCAGGCCCGCGAGGATGTTGACGAGCGCGACGATGATGCTGGCCACGGCGTCGCCCTTGACGAACTTCATCGCGCCGTCCATCGCCCCGTGCAGCGCGCTCTCCTGCTCCAGCGCCTGGCGCCGGCGCTGCGCCTCGGCCGACGACATCGCGCCGGCGCGGACGTCGGCGTCGATGCTCATCTGCTTGCCGGGCATCGCATCGAGCGCGAAGCGCGCCGCGACCTCGGCCACGCGCTCGGAGCCCTTGGCGATCACGACGAACTGCACGATCGCGATGATCAGGAACACGACGCCGCCGACGACGACGTTGTTGCCGACGATGAGCTTGCCGAAGGTGTCGATGATGTGGCCGGCGTTGGCGTGCAGCAGGATGAGCTTGGTCGACGCGATGTTGAGCGCGAGGCGGAACAGCGTGGTGAACAGCAGCAGGGACGGGAACGTCGACAGCGACGACGCCGACGGCACGTACATCGCCACGATGAGCAGGACGAGGCTGGCCGCGAGGTTGGTGGCGATCAGCAGGTCGAGCAGCGGCGTGGGCAACGGCAGCACGAACAGCACGACGATCAGCACCAGCAGCGCCGCGAGCACGAGGTCGTTGTTGCGGCCGCCGCGCCGCGGTCCGTTCCCCCCGAGGAGGGCGGAAGCGGCTGGTCGTCCCTTCGAGTTCATATACATGTACCGGTATGCGCGGATGGCTTGAGGCCACTCTAGGTTCCGCCCCAGAGTCGAGCAACAACGAGAGCTCGTAGTCATGCGCGATGCACATCGACTGCCGTCGCTTCGCGCATACCTACGATTCTTCGTACTTTCCAGCGACTGCCCGGCTTGGCTACCCTCACGCCAACGCGGCCGACGAGTCGCCCAACGCCTCGCCGCAAACGCCGTGAACCTCGCCGATCCGCCCTCCGACCGCCTGACGCCCGCACCGGGCCGAGCCCCGGTCGTCGAGCTCGGGGACGCGCCCGCGCTGCCCCGCATCGACGCCGCGCTTGCGCGCGCCTTCAACCGCCTGCACGATCGCAGGGCCGCGCCACTCCCCTTGAACGTGGGGGGTCGGGCTCTGATACTGCGGTGGGTATACAACGACGGCGACCACGACCCCACCGTCGCGCTGGCATCGCTGGACGTCCACCGGTTCCGGCTCGGCCCGCACGGCGGCCGCATCGGGTTCGACCGGCCGGCGCTGGCCGCGCTGCTGGGCGAGGCGCGTCCCGACCGGATCCCGCGCCCGCTGCGCGCGGTGCTGCTGGCCGACGCGCTGGCTTCCTGCGCGGACGCGCTGGCACGCGCGACCCGCCTGCACTTCGAATGGCAGCCCGGCGATGCGGCGGAGCCGGCGTTGGATCCGCCCGCCGCCCTGCGCTTCCGGCTCGACGACACCGGCTGGTGCGGCGCGCTGCAATTCGACGCACCGGGCGCGCTCGACGCGATCGCGCCCGGGCTCGTCCCCGCGGGTCCGGCGGCGTCCGCGGCCGCGAACGACGCACTCGACCGCCTGCGCCTGCCGCTGCGCTTTGGAATCGGCCGCACGCGACTTCGCCTGGCGGAGGTGCGCGGCATCGAGCGCGGCGACATCGTGGCGATCGAGGAATGGCGCGCCGCCGGCGCGGCCGTCGTCGTCGACGCCGCCCCCGGCGGCGCGGCCGGCCCCCGCTTCACCGCGCTGGCCGAGGGCTCGCGCATCACGATCCAGCACAGGAGGGAACAGACCATGAACCGCCCCGCCGACACGCCGCCCGCCAGCCCGGACGACGCGGCCCCCGAGCTCGCCGTCGACCGCCTCGACGCGATCGAGGTGACGCTGCGCTTCGAGGTCGGCGACCTCGCCATGAGCCTCGGCGAACTGCGCAACGTGCGCGCCGGCCACGTGTTCGAGCTCGGCCAGCCGCTCAACCGCGGGCCGGTGCGGATCGTCGCCCATGGCAACCTGCTGGGCATGGGCACGCTGGTGGCCGTCGGCGACCGGCTGGGCGTGCGCGTCAGCGAGTTCGCGCCGGGCGAGCTGTGAGCCGCGCCCGCCCGCCACGGAGGCCGGCGCCGTGAACGGCAGCCTGCCCGACCCGCTGACGCTCGTCGCGCTGATCGTCGCCTTCGGCCTGGCGCCGTTCGCGGCGTTGATGGTGACGTGCTACACCAAGCTGGTGATCGTCTTCGGCCTGCTGCGCACGGCGCTCGGCCTGCAGCAGACGCCGCCCAACATGGTGCTCAACGGCATCGCGATCATCCTGTCGGTCTACATCATGGCGCCCATCGGCATGGACGTGGGCGACGCGCTGCGCAACCACGCCTTCGGCCAGAAGGGCGAGGCCGTCTCCGACATCATGGCCGTCGCCGACGCCGCCAAGCGGCCGTTGAAGGACTTCCTGCAGAAGCACACCCACGAGCGCGAGCGGCAGTTCTTCATGGACTCGGCCACCAGCGTCTGGCCCAAGGCGCGCGCCCAGGCGCTGCGCTCCGACGACTTCATCGTGCTGGTACCCAGCTTCACGCTCAGCGAGCTGACGCGGGCCTTCCAGATCGGCTTCATCATCTACATGGTGTTCGTGGTCGTCGACCTGATCGTCGCGACCATCCTGCTCGCGCTGGGCATGTCGATGATCTCGCCGACGACGATCTCGCTGCCGTTCAAGCTGCTGCTGTTCGTGATGCTGGACGGCTGGGCCCGGCTGATCCACGGGCTGGTGCTGTCGTACCGCTGAGGCCGCGTCGCCGCACCCCGCGGCGCCCGGGACGCGTGCGCGCTGTCGTGCAGGTACCGGCCTTGCCCGTCCTGGCCCATGCCACATCACATCGGCAGTTCCTGCTCGTCCGGCAGGACCGCCCCGCCGCCATGAACGCCGAGAGCTTCATCCTGCGCAACCGCATCAAGTTCGCCGTGCGCCGCTGCACGGGTCGTGTCGTCGACATGGAGGCCATGCTGGGCCGACCCGAGCTTCGCGGGCCGAGGATACGCGCCTGGCGACAACTCGGCTCCGCCGGCCTCGACGAGCTGCTGGACCAGCTCGAGTCCGAGTTCGAGCACGACGCGGACGGCCCGACGAAGGCCGTCTCCAAGGAGCTCAACGGCATCCAGCTCGTCCCGCACGCCTCCTGACCGGCCGGACGGCCGCGGCCTCGCCGGCGCGCCTGACCGCGTCGTCGAGGGCTGCCCCGTTCACTCTTCCGCCGCCTCGTCCACCCCCTCCGCCGGCGCCGCCAGCAGCGCCTGCAGCCCGGCCTCGTCGATGACGGCCACGCCGAGCGACTGCGCCTTCTCCAGCTTGCTGCCCGCCTCCTCGCCGGCGACGAGCCAGTTCGTCTTCTTCGACACCGAGCCGCTGACCTTGCCGCCGGCGGCCTCGATCAGGTCCTTGGCCTGCTCGAAGAACTCGTGGACGCTCTGCGCGACGATCGGCCCGACGTCGGGCACCTCGAGGAGCTGCTCGACGCTCGCGTCCATCAGCTTGTGGATGTCGCCGAAGTGGCGCGCCAGGTCCTTGGCGGTCGTCTCGCCGACATGGCGGATGCCCAGGCCGTACAGGAAGCGCGGCAGCGTGGTGGACTTGCTCTTGTCGATGGCGTCGACCAGGTTGCGCGCGCTCTTGTCGCCCATGCGCTCCAGCGCCACGAGGTTGGCGAAACCCAGCTTGTAGAGGTCGGGCAGCGTGCGCACGATGCCGGCGTCGACCAGCTGCTCGACGATCTTGTCGCCGAGCCCCTCGATCTCGACCGCGCGCCGGCTGGCGAAGTGCAGCACGGCCTGCTTGAACTGCGCCGGACAGGTGATGCCGCCGGTGCAGCGCCAGTCGGCCTCGGTCTCCTCCTTGGCGATCGGGCTGCCGCACACCGGGCACTTGCCGCGCACCCACGACATCATGTCGAACAGCGGCCTGGCGGCCACGTCCGGGCTGCGCCTGTCCAGGACCACGCCCACCACCTCGGGGATGACGTCGCCCGCGCGCCGGACGATGACCGTGTCGCCGATGCGCACGTCCTTGCGCTGCGCCTCGGATTCGTTGTGCAGCGTCGCGTTGCTCACGGTGGTGCCGCCGACGAACACGGGCTGCAGCTTGGCCACCGGCGTGAGCTTGCCGGTGCGGCCGACCTGCACGTCGATGCCCAGCAGCGTCGTCATCTGCTCCTGCGCCGGGTACTTGTGCGCGACGGCCCAGCGCGGTTCGCGGCTGACGAAACCCAGCCTGGCCTGCAGCTCGCGCGAATCGACCTTGTAGACCACGCCGTCGATGTCGTACGGCAGCCGGTCCCGCTCGTCGGCGATCTTCTGGTGGAAGGCCACGAGGCCGGCAGCGCCCGCGCTGACGACGCGCTGGCTTGCGACCGGCAGCCCCATCGCGGACAGCGCATCGAGCAGGCCGGAATGCGTGGGCGGCACCGTCCAGCCCTGGACGTCGCCCAGGCCGTAGGCGAAGAAGCTCAGCGGCCGCCTGCGCGACTGCGCGGAATCGAGCTGGCGCACCGCGCCGGCCGCGGCGTTGCGCGGGTTGACGACGGTCTTCTCGTTCTTCGCGCCCGCGGCGATCAGTTCGCGCTGCCGTTCGTTGTAGGCCTCGAAGTCGTCGCGCCGCATGTAGGCCTCGCCGCGCACTTCCAGCACCGGCGCGTCGACGCCGCGCAGGCGCAGCGGGATCTGCCTGATGCCGCGGATGTTGGACGTGACATCCTCGCCCACCTCGCCGTCGCCGCGCGTGGCGGCCTGCACCAGCACGCCGTGCTCGTAGCGCAGGTTGATGGCCAGGCCGTCGAACTTCAGCTCGGCGGAATAGGCCACCGGCGGATCGGCCTCGGTGAGCCTGAGCTCGCGGCGCACGCGCGCATCGAAGGCCTCGGCGCCGCCCGCGGTGGTGTCGGTCTCGGTGCGGATGCTGAGCATGGGCACCGCGTGGCGCACGGCGGCAAAGCCCTCGAGCACCTGGCCGACGACGCGCTGCGTCGGAGAATCGGGCCGCGCCAGCTGCGGGTACTGCTGCTCGATCGCCTGCAGTTCCTGGAACAGCCGGTCGTACTCGGCGTCGGGGACGGTGGGTTCGTCCAGCACGTAGTAGCGGTAGGCGTGCTCGTGCAGGATCTCGTGCAGCTCGTCGGCGCGCTTGCGGGCGGTGTCGGGGGTCGTCGCGGTCATCGCGTGAGTGTAGGGCGACGCGCGCCGGCGCCCCTCGCGTGAACGAGCCCGAGCCGGAGCGCCGGAGCGACCGCCGACCGCCGACCGATCGCCGGGCCGCGTCATGGACTATCGCCTGGGCCGGGCCTAATATCGCTTCATGCACGGCCTGGCTGCTCCTCTGTGCGCGTTGGTCCTGTGGTCGGCGTCCCTCGCCGGCGCCCAGACACCCCCCGTGACCGCTCCGGCGGCCGGCGGGAACGCGGTGGTCTTGCTGAGCGTGGACGGTGCGATCGGCCCGGCGACGGCCGACTACGTCGAACGCGGGCTGAAGCGGGCTGAACGCCATGGTGCAGGGTTGGTCGTCCTGCAGCTCGACACGCCGGGCGGCCTCGACAGCTCCATGCGCGCGATCGTCCGGGCGATCCTGGGATCGACGGTGCCGGTGGCCGCGTTCGTCGGCCCGTCCGGTGCACGCGCCGCCAGTGCCGGCACCTTCATCCTGTACGCGAGCCATTTCGCCGCGATGGCGCCGGCGACGGCCCTCGGCGCGGCGACGCCGGTGACGATCGGCCCGACACCGGATCCCTACCCGACCCCACCGCCGTCGTCCGGCAGCGCGGCCGCGCGGTCTCCCACCGCCCCGCACGACGCGCTGGAAGCCAAGCGCATCAGCGACGCCGCGGCCGGCATCCGCTCGCTGGCGCTGCTGCGCCATCGCAACGCGGAGTGGGCCGAGCGCGCCGTGCGCGAAGCGGCGAGCCTGTCGTCGACGGAGGCGCTGTCGCAGCACGTCGTCGACGTGGTGGCCCGCGACGTGCCGGACCTGCTGCGGCAGCTCGACGGGCGGGTCGTGACGCTGGCCGACGGCCGCACGGCGACGCTGGCGACCGCGGGGGGCCGGCTCGAGCGCCGGGATCCCGACTGGCGCGATCGCCTGCTGGCCTGGATCGGCGATCCCAGCCTGGCGCTGATGCTGCTGCTCGTCGGCTTCTACGGCCTGCTGTTCGAGTTCTCGAGTCCCGGCCTGGTGGCGCCCGGCGTCGTGGGCACCGTCTGCCTGCTGCTGGGCCTGTTCGGGATGCAGACGCTGCCGGTCAGCGGAACCGGCATCGCGCTGATCCTGCTGGGGCTGGGATTCTTCGCCAGCGAAGCCTTCGTGCCCAGCCATGGCGCGCTGGGCCTCGGCGGGGTTGCCGCGTGGACGCTCGGGGCGCTGATGCTGGTCGACGGCGACGCGCCGGACCTGCGCGTCTCGCGACCGCTGATCGCCGTGCTGGCCATCGTGTCGCTGGCCTTCGTCTGCACGCTGGCCGCGTTGGCGACGCGCATCCGGCGGCGCACGCCGATCAGCGGGGCATCGGCCATGGTCGGCGGCGTCGGCGAGATCCTCGAGGCGAACGGGCGGGACGGCTGGGCCCTCGTGCAGGGCGAACGCTGGCGCGTGCATGGCCAGGGCACCCTGCACGCCGGCGAACGCGTGCGCGTCCAGGGCGTCGACGCCCTCACGCTCGCCGTCGCCCTGGAGGCATCGCCGTGATCGGATCGTTGGTGCTCGCCCTGCTGCTGGTCCTGCTGCTGCTGGCGCTGGCGGCGTCGCTGCGCGTGCTTCGCGAGTACGAGCGCGGCGTCGTCTTCATGCTCGGGCGCTTCCTCGCGGTCAAGGGGCCCGGCCTCGTGCTGCTCGTTCCGGCGTTCCAGCAGATGGTGCGCGTGAGCCTTCGCCTGGTCGTGATGGACATTCCGAAGCAGGACGTCATCACCCGCGACAACGTCTCGGTCAAGGTCAACGCGGTGCTGTACTTCAAGGTGGCCGATCCGCAGCACGCCGTGATCCGGGTCGAGAACTACCTGATGGCCACCAGCCAGCTCGCGCAGACCACGCTGCGCGCCGTGCTCGGCAAGCACGACCTCGACGCGCTGCTGTCCGAGCGCGACCGCCTCAACCTCGACGTGCAGAAGATCCTCGACACGCAGACCGACGCATGGGGCATCAAGGTGACCAACGTCGAGATCAAGGATGTCGACATCGACCTGACGATGGTGCGCGCCATCGCCCGGCAGGCCGAGGCCGAACGCGAACGGCGCGCCAAGGTCATCCACGCCGAGGGCGAGCTGCAGGCCGCCACCAAGCTGAGCGAGGCGGCCGAGATCCTCGCCCGGCATCCGCAGGCGCTGCAGCTGCGCTACCTCGAGACGCTCACCGTCATCGCCGCCGACAAGAATTCGACCATCGTGTTCCCGCTGCCGCTGGACATCGTCGGACCGCTGCTCGAGGCTGCGAAGGCGCGGCTTGCGCCGTCTGCGCAGGTCCGCCCATGACCAATGCCCACGAGTCCCTGACCTTGCAGCTGCTCGAGTGGGCGGCGGCGGCACCGCGCTCTCGCACCGAGCTGATGGAGGCCTGGAAGTCGACCTGCCCGCGGCTGTCCATCTGGGAGGACGCCTGCGCGGACGGATTGCTCGGCTGCGGCGTCGGCCGCGATGACCGGGTCCTTCTCACGGAGGAGGGACGACGCCGGTTGCGTGCGCGTGCGCAGGCCCGATAGCCTGCGGGTGGTGCCGATCCGGGGCCGCCGCGAGGGCTCACGCCTCGAGCGGCGTCGGCGGTGCCAGGGCGCGCGGTCCGCGCAGGTCGATGACCACCGTGTGGGCCAGCTTGTCCTGGACCGCCTGGCGGTTGGGATCCCACAGCGCCTGCAGCAGGCCGATGCCTCCGGTGGCCAGGCCCGCCGCGTAGCCACCGTAGCGGCCGAAGCAGTCCATCACGCCCATGGGCTTGCCGGCGAGCTGGACGACGCGCAGCCCGAACAGCCGCTTGCCCACCGTCTGGCCCTGCCACCAGAACGGCAGCAGCGAGAAGTAGGCGATCGCCCAGCCGAAGCGCAGGCCCAGCCTGTGCAGCCGGCGCATCGCCTCGTCGCGCCATTGCAGCGGTCGCGGCTTGTGCGCCTCGGCCAGCTGCGCCTCGAGATCCTCGATGCGCGCCGCGTCCCGCAGGTGCTGCGTCTGTCCCGCGGCCAGGGCGATGGCCGACGCGGCCGACGACGCGGCCGACGCCGCCGCCGGCAGGTCGTCGTCGTCATCGTCGTCCTTCGCGGCGGCCGCGCGCGGCGCGTCGCCGCGATGCGCCCACCACGCGCTGCCGCGGTCGACCGCCACCAGCATCAGCAGGGCCAGCGCCACCGCCATCAAGACGGCGCGCGAGCGCGGCCGGCCGGGCGTGGGCGTGCGCAGCTGCACGGCCAGCGCGCCGATGCCGGCCACGATCCAGAACATGCCGGTGGACGACAGCAGCGCGACCAGCGCGACGTCCACGCCCATCGCCGCCGCGCGCCGGCCATGCGGTGCGAGCGGCGCGCCCAGCAGCGCGGGGGTGACGTTGAGCGCTTCGGGGCGCACCCAGGCCGGGGCCCAGGCGCGCTTGACGAAGCCGGTCGCTGCCATGGACTCAGGCCGCGAGCGGGGTCAGTCGCAGCGCGCCGTCGGCGTCGACTGTCGGCACGAAGGCCGCATAGTCGCCGACGACGGGGTGGCGCGCGTCCATCGGATGCGCGTGCGTCGCGGCGATCACGAGCACGCTCGCGCCGGCGGCCTCGGCGGCGGCGATACCCGCGGGGGCATCCTCGAAGACGAGGCAATCGCGCGCGGACACGCCCAGCCTCGACGCCGCGTGCAGGAAGCAGTCGGGGGCCGGCTTGCCGTGGACGACGTCCTCGGCCGCGATGATCAGCGGCGGCACCGGCAGGCCCGCGGCGGCGATCCGCCGCAGGGCGAGCTCGCGCGGCGCAGAGGTGACGACCGCCCAGCGGCCGGCCGGCAGCGCGCCCACGAACGCGGCCACGCCGGCGATCTGCTCGATGCCTTCGACGTCGATCATCTCCTCGGCCTGGATGAGGGCGGCCTCGGCCGCGGCGTCGATGCCCGGCAGGCCGAGCTGACGCACCGTGTCGACGGCGCGCTTGCCGTGGATCGTGGGCAGGAACGACGCGACGTCGACGCCATGGCGCCCGGCCCAGCGGGCCCACACGCGCTCGGCGCACGCGATCGAGCTGAGCAGGGTGCCGTCCATGTCGAACAGGAAAGCGGCGAAGGCGCGGTCAGGCAGGGTGGGACGATTCAAGACGGGTTCGCTGGAGGATGGCAAGGCCGACATCTTAGGGCGTCGCGTCCAGCGGCCGCACGCCCCACAACCACGCCACGGCGCGCGGGAACTCGGCGCGCCACGCGCGCTCGTCGTGCCCGGCGGCCGGCTCGATGTGCAAGGTGATGTCGCCGCCCGGGCGGCCCGGCGTGGCCAGCAGCGACATCATGCGCTGGACGTCCGAGACCGACTCGCCGCCCTCGCGGCCGCCGACGTAGAGGTAGACGCGCGTGTCGGCCGGCCACGGATGCGCCGCGGTCTGCGCGTAGACCTCGGCCGAGTACCAGTACGACGGCGAGAAGATCGCGGCCTTGCCGAACACCCGCGGGTAACGCAGCAGCGCATGGTGGGACGCGAGCCCGCCCATCGAGCTGCCCGCGATCGCGGTGTGCGCGCGATCGGCGAGCGTCCGGTAGTGCGCGTCGATGAATGGCTTGACGACGTCGACCACGAAGGCCATGTACTGCTCGCCCTGCGCGGGGCCGTACTTCGGGTTGGTCCAGGGCGAGAGCTCGTGGATGCGCTCGTCGCCGCCGTGGTCGATGCCCACGACGATGGCCTCGAAGCCGCGCGTGCGGGCGAAGGCGTCCAGTGTCTCGTCGACGCCCCATTCCTGGCCGAAGGACGACGTCGCCTCGTCGAACAGGTTCTGGGCGTCGTGCATGTAGATCACGGGGTAGCGCCTGGCCGGCGACGTCTCGTACGACGGCGGCAGGTAGAGCCGGATCGTGCGCTCGCGCCCGAGTCCGGGCACGGCCAGGCGCTGCGCGAGCACGTGCACGCCAACGCCGGCGGTCGAGGGACGCGGCGCGGGGGCCGGCGGGCGCGTGGATGCCGAGCAGGCGACCAGGGCGCCGAGCAGCGTCGCCAGGCAGGCAAGGGAAAGCAGGCGCATCCGCGCAGGTTAGCGCGAAACGCACGCGCGCCGCCTCAGCCGCGGCGCACCGTCACCAGCCAGCCGGCCACGGCCCGCGCGCTCTCCATGCGCGGCGTGATCGAGGCGATCGTCGGCGCCGCGAAGCCCGCGGCGGCCAGGCGCGCGCGCAGACCGGGCAGCGCATGCGCGTAGCGGCCGCTCTCGGCCAGGCGGAAATCCGCGCCGTCCGCCTCGTCCAGCGCCTCGAGCGTGAACACGAGCGCACCGCCCGGGCGCAGCGCCGCGTGCGCGGCCACGAACATCGGCGCGAGCTCGCCGATGTAGATCAGCGTGTCGGCCGACACGAGCACGTCGAACGCCGCCGGCCGCTCGGCGAGGAAGCGCACCAGCTCGGCCTTGCGCAGTTCGTCGTAGACCCGGCGCGGCGCCGCGCGCTCCAGCATGTTGGCCGACAGGTCGCAGCCCACCAGCGAACGCGCCCACGGCTTGAGCAGCGGCCCGCACAGGCCGGTGCCGCAGCCGAGGTCGGCCACGTCGAACTGCGCGGCCGGCGGTGGCAGGACCGCGGCCACCGCCTCGGCGACGAGTTCGGGCGCGCAGTATTTGAGCGTCGCGAGCTGCGTGTCGAAGCTCGCGGCGAACTGGTCGAACACCTTCTCGACGTAGGCGTCGCTCGCGCGCTCGGGCGTCTGGCCGAGCGCGGCCGCCAGGTGGTGCTGCGCGTAGGGGTTGCCCGGCTCCTTGTCGAGCCAGTCGCGATAGAACGCCACGGCGCGCTCGTGCTGGCCCGCGGCCCACAGCGCGCGCCCGTAGGCCTCGCGCCGGTTCACGTGCGCGGGCAGCAGCAGCTCGGCCTGCACCGCGGCCTCGAACGCCTCCTCGGGCCGCTGCAGGCCCAGCAATGCCAGCGACAGGTAGTGCCAGGCCTCGCCCGACTGCGGCGCCAGGGCGACCGCGCGCCGGGCCGACGCCTCGCTGCGCGCCCACTCCTGGCGCCGCCGCTGGATGCGCGCGAGGTTGGTCAGCGGCTCGGCGCTCTCGGCCAGCGCGAGGCTGCGATGGAATGCCTTCTCGGCCTCGGGCAACCGGCCCAGCCCCAGCAGCGCGTTGCCCAGGTTGTTCCACACGCCGGGCTCGCGCGGCGCGATCATCGACGCCTTCTTCAACAGCTCCAGGGCGCGCCCGGGCTCGCCGCGCTGCACCATCAGCATGCCCATGAAATTGAGCACGTCGGCCCGTCGCGGGTCGGCCTGCAGCAGTTCGGCATAGAGGACCTGCGCAGCGTCGAGCTCGCCGCGGCGGTGGTGGGCGATGGCGGCCTGGAGGGGATCTCCAGCGGCGTCGTGCGAGGTCGTCAAGCGCATCTCCTGGGCGGCGGCGTGTGCGCAGGATGCCATGGATCGCCCGGCGCGCGGCCTTGCGTAGGCCCCCTCGGCGTTGCGGCGTCCCGATCGGGCCGTTCGCCGACCGGGGGTTCGCTCGCGGCCGGTCCGACGAACGCCCCGTCACGACGCCAGGCGTACGATGCCTGCAAACCTCTTCGCGAGCCGCCCATGCTGCATGACCCCGCCCGCCACGAGCCCCTGCAGGCCCTCCCCTGGGACGAAGGCCGCGTCCGCGCCACGATCGCACGCATCGTCGACGAGACGGTCGCCGCGTTCACGCCCGCGGGGCTGTGGCCGCCGCATCCGCGCGACGTCGATCCGGGCGAGGACGCGGCCGCCCCCGTGACCAACCTCTACTACGGCGCCGCCGGCGTCATCTGGGCGCTGGACTGGCTGCGCGGGCTCGGGGCCGCCGACAGCCCGTCGTTCGCGCAGCACCTCGATGCCCTGCGCGTGCGCAACCGCGCCTCGCTGGCGGGCATGCCCGGCGACAACACCGGCAGCTACCTGATGGGCGACCTGCCGTTCGAGATGATGGCCTGGGGTCACGCGCCGGGCGCGGCCCGCGCCGATGCGATCGCCGCGCTCATCGAGGGCAACATCGGCCACCCGGCGCGCGAACTGATGTGGGGCTCGCCCGGCTCGCTGCTGGCGGCGGCACTGATGCATGGCGCGACCGGCGACGAGCGCTGGGCCGTCCTGTTCCGCGGCATCGCGCAGCGGCTGCGCGAACAGCTGCTGTGGTCGCAGCGCCAGGCCTGCCACTACTGGTCGCAGGACCTGTACGGCCGCCAGTCACGCTACATCGACGCCGTCCACGGCTTCGTCGCCACCGCCCGTGCGCTGCTGATGGGCCGCCACCTGCTGCCCGAGGCCGACTGGCTGGAATGGCAGGCCTGCATCGAGACGACGGTGGCCAACACCGCGATCCGCGAGAACGGCCGCGCCACCTGGCCCGTGCAGGCCGACGAGGCGCCCGGCACGCCGCAGAAGTGGCTGATGCAGTTCTGCCACGGCGCCCCGGGCTTCGTCATCTGCCTGGCCGACCTGCCGGGCCACGCGCTCGACGCGCTGCTGGCCGAGGCCGGCGAGGCCACCTGGGCCGCCGGCCCGCTGGCCAAGGGCTCGAACCTGTGCCACGGCACGGCCGGCAACGCCTACGCGTTCCTGGTGCTGCTCGCGCGCACGCGTGACGCCCGCTGGCGCGAGCGCGCCCGCGCGTTCGCGATGCACGCGATCGCGCAGTTCGAGGCCGAGGCCGCGCGCACCGGGCGGCTGCGCCATTCACTGTGGACCGGCGACATCGGGCTGGCGGTCTTCCTGTGGGACTGCCTGCACGAGCGGCCACGGTTCCCGACGCTGGACGGGTTCTTCGCGCAGGGGCATCGCTGAAGGCGGCCCGGCTTGCCGGCGCGACGCGATGCGCTGACTCAGCCCCGCTCCACCCGGTACCGCTCGAACATCACGCCCGCGAACGGCGCGTTGACCGTCTGCGCCAGCTGGAAGCCGGCGGCGAGGAAGACGGGCTTGCTGAACGGCGTGACCCAGGCGGCGAAGCGCGTCGCGCCCTCGTGCTCGACGCGCTGCAGCGTGCGCCGGAGCATCGCGGCCCCGATGCCGCGGCGGGTCATCAGGGGGGTCACGTACAGCGAGTGGATCTCGCACGCGTCGCCGCCGCGGCTGGCGCCGCAGAAGCCGAGTGCACGGGCATCGCCGACGCGCTCGGCGATCCAGGTGTCGGCCTGCAGGACGTAGTCGCGAAAGCCCGGCTCGTCCTCGGCGAACGCGGCCCAGGCGCGCGACTGCTCCGGCGTGTAGGCCAGCGGCCCCAGGCGCAGCGCGCCGTCGCGGTAGATCGCGGCGAGCACGCAGACGTCCGCGGGAGTCGCGGGCCGCCACACGAACGGAACCTGCACCATCGCGGTGGCGTGCCCGTCAGCTGAACAGGCGGCGCGCGCCTGGCGAGCCGGCGGCCAGGTCATGTGCCATCAGCGCCTCGTACAGGCGCGTCAGCTCGGCGTGGATCGCGGAGAACGCGTGCAGCGTGATCGGCTGGCCCTGGTCGTCGACGATCGCGGCGTCGAGGTCGTCGGCCAGCTTGCGGGCGATGCCATGCCAGGCGGCGAAGGGCTCGGCGAGTTCCTCGGTCTGCGCCACGTCCAGGCCCAGCGTCATCTCGCGGACGGCCGCGTGGCCGGGGTCGTCGGCCAGCGCGGCCTGGGCGTCGAAGCCGAGCACCAGCACCGGCGGGGCGCCTTCCTCGAGCGCGGGCAGCACGAGCCGGCCCGGCACCGCGCCCGGCACGAAGCCGTGGCGCTGCGCGACCTGCTGCAGGTAGCCGACCGACCACGCCACCGAATTGGCGCGCAGCAGCGCCACCAGCTGCGCATCATGCTGGCTCGCGAAGGCGTCGAGCTCGCGCGCGCGGGCCACGCTCTCGAGCATGTCGGGCAGGTCGGTGGACGCCCCGATCGACTGCGCGAAGGTCTCGAGCTTCTGCACGAACTCGGAGAACTCGATCTCGTTGAGCGCGCCATTGCGGTTGGCCATCTGCACGCCGGCCTGGAACTCGCTGTAGCGCGCGTTGGCGGCGATGGTCTCCCACTCGCCCGTCTCGCTGTTGAGGCCCTCGATGAAGAACGGCTTGGTGCCCACGCGGTTGGCGCCGGGCAGGTGCGGCAGCACGCGTTCGCCGGCCATCGGGCCGTCGACGCTCAGCGTCGCGATGGCGTCGATCAGCGCGTCGAGCCGCACGGCGCGCCGCGCGGGCGCGAGCCGGCCGTCGGCGCGGGCCGGCGCGGCCGCGGGCAGCTCGTCGCCGACCGTCGGCGCCAGGTCACCGCCCAGCGTGGGCTCGCGCCGCAGGTCGTCGTCGACGACGACGCTGAGGCCGCCGGGGCGGCGGGCGAGGCGGCGCGCCTTCCAGTAGCCCTGCACGACGATGCCGCCCAGCACCAGCAGGGCCAGCGCGATCAGGGCGGTCGTGAGGTTCAGGTGCATCGGGTGGGCGGCGCGTCGCGCGGCGTCAGGCGGCTTCGGCCATGGACAGCGCGGCCTCCATGTCGACCGCCACGATGCGCGAGACGCCCTGCTCCTGCATCGTGACGCCGATCAGCTGCTCGGCCATCTCCATCGCGATCTTGTTGTGCGAGATGAACAGGAACTGCGTGCCCTTGTGCGACATCTCGGCCACCAGCTTCGCGTAGCGCTCGGTGTTGGCGTCGTCCAGCGGCGCATCCACCTCGTCGAGCAGGCAGAACGGCGCCGGGTTCAGCATGAAGATGGCGAACACCAGCGCGATGGCGGTGAGGGCCTTCTCGCCGCCCGAGAGCAGGTGGATGGTGGAGTTCTTCTTGCCGGGGGGCTGCGCCATCACCTGCACGCCGGCGTCCAGGATCTCGTCGCCCGTCATCACCAGCCTGGCCTGGCCGCCGCCGAACAGGCTCGGGAACATGCGGCCGAACTGCTCGTTGACGAGGTTGAACGTCTTCATCAGCAGGTCGCGGGTCTCGAGGTCGATCTTGTGGATCGCGCCCTCGAGCGTGCGGATGGCGTCGTTCAGGTCTTCCGTCTGCGCGTCGAGGAAGGTCTTGCGTTCGCGCGCGGCGACCAGCTCGTCGAGCGCGGCGAGGTTGACCGCGCCGAGCGCGTTGATCTCGCGGCCGATGCGGTCGATCTCGGTCTGCAGGCCGTGCAGCTTGACGCCGCCCTCCTCGATGCCCCTGGCCAGCGCCTCGAGATCGACCTCGGCCGCCGTCAGCTGCTCCATGTACTGCGCGCCGCCCAGCTGCGCGGCCTGCTCCTCGAGCTGGAACTTGGTGATGGAATCGCGCAGCGGCTGCAGGCTTCGTTCGAACTCGAGCCGCTGCTCGTCGGCCTTGCGAAGCTGCGCGGACAGCTCGTCATATTCGGAGCGCACCGCGCCGAGCGCCGACTCGCGTTCCGAGCGCAGCGCCAGCGCGTCCTGCAGGCCGGCCTGCGCGGCCTGGTCGTTGAAGCTGTCGAGCTCCAGCGTCAGCTGCTCGCCGGCCTGCGTGTTGGCCTGCACCTGCTGCGCCGCCGTCTCGATGGCGCGCTGCAGCTCGCCCTGGCGGGCATTCAGCGCCCGCGTGTCGTACTGGGCCTCCTGCGCACGCCGCTCCAATGCGCGCAACTGCTCGCGTGCGTCGGACAGCTTGCGTTCGGCGGTGATGACGGCCTCCTCGAGGTCGGCCTGGCGCTCCTGCGTGGTGGCCAGCTGCAGGTCGAGCTCCTCGAAGCGCGCCTCGCCGGTCATGCGGCGCTCGATCAGGCCCTCGTCCTGCGCGTCGATCTCGGCGAGCTCGTCTTCCAGCTGCGTGCGGCGCGTCGTGGCGGCCTCGGCCTGCGAGGACAGGCGCAGCAGCTCGACGTGCAGCTCGTGCGCGCGCGTCTGCGCGTCCGACGCCTCGCGCCGCACCGACTGCAGGCGCTGCGCCGCGTCGGTGTAGGACGCCTCCAGGCGGATCAGCGCCGCGCGCGATTCGTCGGTGATGAGCGCCTGCGCCTTCGACTCGCGCTCGAGCTGCTCGATCTCCTGCGCACGCGCGAGCATGCCGGCCTGCTCGGAATCGGGCGCATAGAAGGCCACGGCGAACTGCGAGACGGCGTGGCCCTCGCGGGTCATGATGATCTCGCCGTGCGTGAGCTGGCCGCGCTGCGCGAGCGCGTCGTCCATCGAGGCCGCCGTGTAGACGCCTTCCAGCCAGTCGTTGAGCAGCGCCTGCAGGCCTGCGTCGTTCAGCTTGAGCAGGTCGGACAGCCGCGGCAGCGTGCGGTGCGTGTTGGAGATCGCGCTGCCCGGCGTCGAATAGAAGGCCAGCTTGGCCGGCGGCGCGTCGCCGACGAACGAGCGCACCATGTCGAGCCGGCCGACCGACAGCGCGTTCAGGCGCTCGCGCAGCGCCGACTCCAGCGCCGTCTCCCAGCCGCTCTCGATGTGCACCTTGGTCCACAGGCCGGCCAGGCCCTCGAGGCCATGCTTGGCCAGCCAGGGCTTGAGCTTGCCTTCGGTCTGCACCTTCTCCTGCAGCGCGCGCAGCGCCTCCAGGCGGGCGGTGAGATCGGCCTGGCGCGCGGTGTCGCGGTTGAGGGTTTCCTGCTGCGCGCGGCGCTGCTCGTCGAGCGCGGGCACCGATTCGCTGGCCTCGTGCAGCCGCGCCTCGATCTCGTCCTTGGACTCGTCGGCCTGCGCGCTGCGCAGCTTCAGGTCCTCCAGCTTCTGCAGGTCGGGCGTGGCGAGCTGCTGGCGCTCGGCGGCCAGGCGCTCGCGGCGGGCGCGCAGCGCGCGGGCCTGCTCCTCGATGCTGCGGCTCTCGGCGGCCAGCACCTGGATCTGCTGCTGCACCT
>JAEKKH010000087.1 GCA_019510465.1 Burkholderiales bacterium | reverse complement strand
AAGACCTGACCCCATCTTCCGATCTCCTTGCGAGTCAGCCTTCGTACCTCAACACCACGTCGGTCAGCGGTCGCGCGACGCAAGGCAGGACGAGGCCTTCGTCCTTCTCCTCGCGCGTCAAACCGGGCCACTCGATCTCGTAGGCGATGGACCCGCTGTCCAACCGGCACAGGCAGGTCCGGCACGTCCCGTTGCGGCAGGACGAACGCATGCCGACCATCGCCCGCAGTCCCGCCTTCAAGAGCGATTCGTCGGTCCGCGCCTCGAAGACACGACCTGAAGGCAGCAGCGTCACGACGAAGACCTCCGCCGGGCTCATCGAAGCGGCTCGAGCGATTGCAGCAGCGTTGGGATCAATTCGCTGACGGTCGGATGGATGTGCATGGTGCGCGAGATGGCGGTGAACGGCAGGCCGGCGGACATCACGTCCAGCAAGCCATGGATGGCCTCGTCCGCCTCGATGCCCACCAGTGTCGCACCGAGGATGCGCTGGTCGTCCGCGTCGACGAGCGCCTCGAGGTAGCCGTCGGTCTCGCCGCGCTCGCGCGCCCGGCCCACGCGCGACATCGGCAGGTGGCCGACGAGCACGCGCCGGCCCGAGGCCTTCGCCTCGGCGCGCGCCATGCCGATGCGCGCCAGCGGCGGGTCGGTGTACAGCGCGTAGGCCGGCACGCGGTCGGTGACGCGGCGCGGGTCGTCGTCCAGCAGGTTCGCTGCGACGACCTCGAAGTCGTTGTACGAGGTGTGCGTGAACGCGCCGCGGCCATTGACGTCGCCGAGCGCCCAGATGCCGGGCACGTCCGTGCGCAGCTGGTCATCGACGCGCACGTGGCCGCGCGCGTCCCGCGTGACGCCCGCCCGCGCGAGATCCAGGGCCTCGGTGTTCGGCTGGCGGCCGATGGCCACGAGCAGGTGGCTGCCGGCCAGGCGCTGGCCGTCGACGGTCAGCGCGATGCCGCTGCCGTCGCGTTCCAGGGCCGTGGCGTTGGCCCCGAGGCGAAAGCGCACGCCGTCGCGCTCGAGCACGGCCTGGATGACGCGCGCGGCCTCGTCGTCCTCGCGCGGCAGGAGGCGCGGGCCGTGCTCGATCACGGTCACCTCGCAGCCGAAGCGGGCATACACCTGGGCGTATTCGAGCGCGATGTAGCCGGCGCCCAGGATCACGAGCCGCGCCGGCAGCTCGGCGAGGTCCATCAGCGATTCGCTGGTCAGCCAGGGCGCGCCGGATGCGGCGATCCAGTCCGGCACGATGGGCCGGGCGCCGGTGTTGAGGAAGATGCGCGGCGCCCGCAGCATGCGGTCGCCGACCTGCATCGTGTCGCGGCTGGTGAAGCGGGCCTCGCCGCGGATCACGTCGAGGTTGGCGGTGCCGTCGAACCAGCGACCGAGGCCGTCACGCGAGTCCTGCACCACCTTCACCATGCGTGCGCGGACGGCGGCGTAGTCGATGCCCACCGGCCCGGCGATCGTCACGCCGAAGTCCGCCGCGTGCCGCGCCACCCACGCGGCGCGCGCGCTGGCCACCAGCGTCTTGGTGGGCGTGCAGCCGTTGTTGACGCAGGTGCCGCCGAACTCCCCGCGCTCGACGAGCGCCGTCTTCCAGCCGTGCCCGGCCAGGCGCACCGCCAGCGCCGGCCCGGCCTGGCCGGTGCCGATGACGAGGGCGTCGTAGGAGGAGCTTGTCATGGCGCGGGTCCTTTCGAATCGTTGGCGGCGGGGCGGTCGTCGATGAGCCACCAGGCGCATGCGGCGCTCGCGGCGGCCAGCGCGGCGGACACGAACATCACCGCGCGGAAGCCGGCGACGAACGCGTCCCCCACCGCGCCGTGCACCCGCGCCGCCACGGCCGACGCGGTGCCCGCGGGCGGCGCGATCGCGGCCAGCTTGTGGCGTTGCGCCAGCACGGCGTCGGCCACGCCGGCGGGCAGGCGCGCCTGCGCCAGCGCGTCGTGCAGCCGCGGCTCGAACACCTGGGACAGCACGACGCCGAAGGCGGCGATCGCCAGCAGGCCGGCGGCGCGCGAGACGGCGTTGTTGACGCCCGAGGCGACGCCGGCCAGGCCTTGCCCGAGCGCGTTCATGACGGTCGTGGTCAGCGGCGAGATGGTGATCGTCATGCCCAGGCCCAGGACGCAGATCGCGGGAAAGAACGTCGTCCAGTAGCTGTCGCCCACGCCGGACCGCGCGAACAGCGCGAAGCCGACGGCCGCGATGGCGGGGCCGGCGACCAGCGGTGGGCGCGCGCCGACCGCGTCCACCAGCGCGCCCGCCCAGCGCGACAGCGCGAACATGATCGCGACGAAGGGCAACAGCGCCGCGCCCGCGGCCGTCGCGCCCCAGCCCTGCACCTGGATCAGGTTCAGCGGCACGAAGTACAGGCTGCCGCCCAGGGCCGCGTACAGCAGCAGCGTGAGCAGGTTGGCGCCGCTGAAGTTGCGGTCGCGGAACAGGTGCAGCGGCAGCATCGGGGCGTGGGCACGGGCCTCGCGGGCCACGAACGCCGCGAGACCCGCGATGCCCACGACGCCCGCCGCCACCACGGCCGCCGCGCCCCAACCGCGCGTGGGCGCCTCGATCAAGGCGAACACGATGCCCGCGAGGCCGACCGTGGCGGTGCACGCGCCCGCGAGATCGACCGGGCCTTGCGCGGCGTCGCCGCGGCTCTCGGGCACCTTGGCCGCGCAGGCGGCCAGCAGCAGCACGCCGAACGGGATATTGAGCAGGAAGGCCCAGTGCCACGAGAGGCGGTCGACGAGGAATCCGCCCACGACCGGTCCCACCGCGGCGGTGATGCCGCTGAAGGCCGACCAGGTGCCGATCGCGCGGCCGCGCTCGGCCTGCGGGAAATTGGCCCCGATCAGCGCGAGGCTGCCCGGCACCAGCAGCGCCGCGCCGATGCCCTGCACCGCGCGCGCGGCCACCAGCTGGCCGATGTCGTGCGCCGCCGCGCAGCCCGCCGACGCCAGCGTGAATACCGCCGCGCCGACGAGGAACACGCGCTTGCGTCCGAAGCGGTCGCCGAGCGCGCCGCCCACCAGCAGCAGCGCGGCCAGGAACAGCGCGTAGGCCTCGATCACCCATTGCGCGTCCGCGCCGCTCGCATCCATGCCGCGCTGGATCGCGGGCAGCGCGACGTTGACGACCGTGCCATCCATGAACGCCATGCCCGAGCCGAGCACCGCGCTGACCAGCGTCCAGCGGCGCGCCGCGGCGTCGTTGGCGGGAGCAGGGTGGTCGGCGCGCATGCGGCATTCTCGTCGGAGGCGAATGCCCCTGCGGACGCGTTCGCGGGCGTGGCCTCATGTCGATGGATCGGGCCGCGCCGCAGCGTTCTACGCGAGCGTGACGACGTCCTTCTGGGGCTTCACCCGAGGACCAGAGCCCGGCGCGGCCGCTGGGAACCCGGCTTGCCCGGCCGGGAGACCCGGGCCGCCGCTGGAGATGGCGCCCCGGGCAACGACCGGTGACACGGGGTCGCCGGCGCAACTGGAGCTTTTGTCGATGAACCCGCTTGCCGCAAACCGTACCGCCGCACCTCCGCTGCCCCTTCCGCCGGGCGCGAAGCACTGTGGCTTCGTCGAGGACCTGAACTGGCCGGCGCACATGCCGACCCCGGACAGGAAGCCGGCCCGTCCCACCGAGGTGTGGGTGCCCGGCCCGAATGGCCAGTGGGAAGGCGTCACGCCCACACTGCAATGACCCTGGCCCGCGCAACGAAAAGGCCGCCCACGAGGCGGCCTTTGCTTTTCCGGCGAGAGGGGCGCGCGAGGCCCGCGGCGCCCGCGCTCAGCGGCTCGCCGCCATCGCGCCGGCGCTGGCGGCGGCGTCGGAACCGGCGGCGGCGCTCGCGCTGCTGATGCTGTCCATCGGCGCCGAGGCGGTGCCGACGTTCGCCGACGAACTCATGTCGGACGCGCTGGCGGCGCTGGCGGGCATGTCGGCCGGCGGGGTGTTCACGTCTTCCTTCTTGCTGCAGCCGCCGAGGGCGACCTGCGTGGCCAGGACGACCGCGAAGGTCAGGGGCAGCGACATCGAACGATTCATGGCGGACTCCTCTGGGTGGTGGAAGGCAGCGGCGCGGGCGCGGCCATCCAGGGGGATGGGCATCCGGCATGCCCGCGCGGCGGTTCAGGCGCCCGCCGCCGCGCCGCACTGCAGAGCCTGGCGCGACGCTGCGGCGAGCAGGGCGGGCGCGAGTTCGCCCTGCACGCCGGCCGGCTCGTGCGCGAACTCGACCAGCAGCTTGTGGACGCGCTCGACGGCGCGATCCCAGGTGGCCGAATGCACGGCGATCAGCGCGTCGATGCGGCGCTGCCGGCGCAGCGGGCCGCGCTCGCACATCGCGGCGCGGCAGGCCTCGACGAAGGCCTCGGGACCGGCGGCGATGCGCACGATCTGCCCGTGCAGGGCGCTCACGTCGTGCACCGGGGTGCTGACGACCGACTTCTCGCCGGCGAGGTACTCGAGTGCCTCGATCGGCGCCGGGCGGCGGGCGCAGGCGTCCGGGTCGAGCGGCAGCATGCACACGTCCCAGTGCGCCTGCAGGTGCGGCAGGATGGCGTAGGTCTGCGGTCCCAGCCACAGCAGGTTGCCGCGCTGGGGCAGCGCCTCGAGCGCGACGCCGCGCAGCGGGCCGGCGAGCATGAACTGCCAGTCGGGGCGCAGGTCGGCGATGCGGGCGAGCAGGCCGAGGTCGACGCGCTCGTCGATGACGCCGAACCAGCCCAGCCGGGGGTTCGGGATCGCGGCGTGGATGGCGCGCGCCGAGACGGCCTCGATCGCCTTGCTCGTGGGCGCGGGCGGCGCGAAGTGCGCGGGGTCGACCGCGTTGGCGATGCAGTGCACGTTCGAATGGCGGCGCCGCAGCGCCTCGTACAGCGACGGGCCGCCGGCCAGCACCACGTCGGCCAGGCGCAGCAGGCGCTCCTCGCGCGCCCGCAGGACCGTGCCGGCGGGCGCGGCGGCATCTCCCTGGCAGTCCCATACCAGGGCGCGCGGCCGCAAGGCCTCGGCCAGCGGCAGCGCGGCGGGCGTGTCGAGCCAGACCAGCGGGTCGACGACGCCGCGTTCATCCAGGAAGGTCGCCAGCAGCCGGGTCATCTCCGCGAACTGGTCGTCGTGGAAGCCGGGCGCATCGCAGCGCGTGTGGGCGACCAGCACCTCCACGCCAGGCGCCACCCGCGTGGCCTCGAGCCAGGGGTCCTTGTGGGTGGTGTGCGGCTCCTCGACGTAGAAGACCCGGTAATGCCTTGCCATGCGGGTCAACAATTGTTGCGCCCGTTGCCAGTCGAAGTTCCAGCGCAGGGCACTGAACACCACGAGCGGCGGGCGATCCTGCGCGCCGTCGTGGTGCACCAGGCAGTCGGGCAGGGCGTGCGCAGCGGGATAGTTCATGGGACCGGTTCCTGGTGCATTCGGCTGGATACATGTTGTCAACGCTGTTGCGCTCGCAGGCTAAGGCGTGGCGCGCCAACGTCGAAGGGCAGTCCAGGACGGTCGGCAAAACGCGTGCCGCACTGCAACATCCATGATTCGCATGAGAGAATGGCTCGAACACAGAGGCTCCCGAACGAGCGCCCATCCGGGTCGCCCCGAACCGGAGACCGCCCGGACGACACGGGTGTGCCGCCGGTGGAGGACGACGTCCGGCAGTTTTCCGGCTCGACAGCCCCGGTCTCTCCGGCGACCCGGTTGTCCGGATCAAGTGGAGTGGGCAAATTGACGATCGTGATGAACGCGCCTGAGAAAATCGGCAAATACCGGATCACCGGGGTCATCGGCGAGGGCGTGAGCGGCGTCGTCTACAAGGCGTTCGACCCCTCGCTGCAGCGCGTGGTGGCCGTCAAGTCGCTGCACCTGAACCTGCCGCCCGACACCCGCAGCGCGCGCGCCTTCGCCGGCCGCCTCGCCGAGCAGGCGCAGGCGATCTCGCGCATCAACCACCCGGGCATCGTCGCCGTCCACCAGATCGACGAGGCCGACGGCCGCGCATTCATCGCGATGGAGCATGTGGCAGGGCTGAACCTGGCGCAGTGGCTGTCGGTCACGCCGCTGCCGCCGCAGGCCGCGCTGCTGCAGGTGATGGACCAGGTGCTGGAGGCGCTCGAATGCGCGCACCACGCCGGCCTGCGCCACGGCGACCTCAAGCTGACCAACGTGCTGATCACCAGCGCCGGCCTGGTCAAGATCACCGACTTCGGCCTCGCGCGCGCCGAGGGCCGTACCGGCGCGACGGCGGGCATCGCCCCCGAGTACCAGTCCGGCCGCCTGATCGACCACCGCGTCGACATCTACGCGGCCGGCGCGATCCTGTACCGCATGCTGGTCGGCCGCGATCCTTACAGCAATTCGCTGGTCGACACGCAGGCGGACGGACTCAGCGGCACGCTGCGCCTGCCCAGCACGATCGCCGAGGCCCAGCGCCCGCCGGTGTTCGACGCCGTCGTCTCGCGCGCGCTGCGCCTGGACTCGAGCCAGCGCTTCGCCAGCGCGGGGGAGTTCCGTGACGCGCTGCGCGATGCCACGGCGGTGCGCGTGCCCGAGCACGGCACCGGCGTCGTGACGCTGGATTCCGGCGCTCCGGCCAGCACGTCGGCGACCATCGCCCCGATGCTGGGCGAGTTGCCCGAGACGCCGCGCCGTGCCGCGCCCAGCGGCAAGGCCGCCGGCGCGGTGCCCACGCTCACCATCGCCATCCCCGACAGCGTGCTGTCCATGCCGTCGCACGACCCGTGGGCGCACAACGGCCAGCCGCCGGTGCCGCCGAGGCCGGACAGCGACGTCGCGCCCGACCTGGTGCCCAACGACGAGGGCTACGCGGCCGCGCTGCAGAACCAGATCGAGCGCACCCGGCGTGCGTCCGTCACCGCCGCCGCGGCGGCCGCCACCGCGGCCCTGAGCGCCGCGGCCGATTCCGCGGCCTCCGGCCCGCCGCCCGTGCCGTACGCGCGCCGCGCGCCGCCGGCCAGCGTCTCGCTGCCCGAACCGATGTCGTTCAAGGACGAGACGCCGGTCGAGGAGCGCGGTGGCATCGTCATCAGCCGTCCGGTGTCGCAGCCGATGTCGGTGCGCGACCGCCTGCTGCCCGACGGCGCGGCCGAGTTCGACCACGCCGACCTGACGCTGCCGCTGGCCGGCGACGGCGTCGGCATCCCCGCCGAGGCCTTGCGCCGCACGATGAAGGTGTTGACCCTGCACTTCGGCCCCATCGCGGGCGACGTGCTGATGCACTGCGCTCCGCGCGCCGGCACCATCCCCGAACTGCACGCCCTGCTCGTCGCCCAGGCGGGCACCAACATCGACAAGAAACGCCTGGCCAAGCAACTGCGCGCCGTCGCCAAGATGCCGCTCTGAAAGCGGTCGCGCGAGCGCGCGGCGCGGCCACCTGCTGGTCCCGCACGTCCCCGGCGCTGCCGCTCAGGCAGTCACCAGACGTTCAAGGGAGCGCGCGATCCGGCTTCGCCGGGCGCGTCGCGGCCGGCCCCCTCGGGGGCAGCGAGCGCCAGCGAGCGTGGGGGCTACAATTTCCCGATGCAGTTCGGAGCCCCGCACCGGCAGCGCAGCTTGCCCTCGTGGTGCGTCTCGCCGTAGTTCACCGTGATCTCCTCGCCGGGCTCGATCGCGCGCAGCGAATAGAACTCGATGCGCCCGGCGATGATCGCCAGGCGCGCGTTGGCCTGGCAGGAATGGTTCGTGAAGCGCATCGGGTCGGTGGACTTCGACGCGTCGATCGCCGTGCGCGACGACACCTCGACGATCATGATCCGCTGCAGCACCCGGGCCCGGCGCCGGCCCTCGGCGCAGGTGATGGCCTCGCCGCGGATCTCGCCGATCTTCAGGCGCGGCGGGATCATTTCGGCGGCGAAGACGCCGTGGCCGTCGATCTCGCTCCTGCGCACGAAGACGTCGAACTTCTGGTACGGCGGCCGGACGACGGCCGGGTCTTCGGGAAACCGGGGCATGGCGGCGGTCAGAGCAGGCCGGTGGCGGTGCCGACGTTCGCCGCGGGCAGGTCGACGCGCGGCTGCGGCGCCCAGCCCTTCTTGCGGTGCTCGACGACGACGTTGGTGTAGATGCCGCCGCGCACGTACCACTTGGCCGTGATGCGCACGAAGCGCGGGGCGGTGGCCGCGACGATGTCGTCGAGGATGGTGTTGGTGACCTTCTCGTGGAACGCGCCCTCGTTGCGGTAGCTCCACATGTACATCTTCAGGCTCTTCAACTCGATGCACGTCTGGTCGCAGATCATGTCGATCGTGAAGTGCGCGAAGTCGGGCTGGCCCGTCAGCGGGCAGTGGCAGGTGAACTCGGGGATCTGGAACTGGATGACGTAGTCGCGGCCCGCGGACGGGTTGGCGAACACGTGCAGCTCCTTGCTGGGCGCCGTCGGCGGATTGGGCGGCATGTCGCGCGCACCGACCTGGAGGGCGGACTTCGGGGCCTTGGCGGCGGACTTGGAGGACGATGCAGCGGGGGTCTTCTTGGCCATGGGTGCCTGCGTCGCGCGGAGGCGGCGACGGGTGTTTTCGTGGGGGAGAAGACCGCGGTCCCGGTCTTCGTCAGGGGAGGGCGCGATGGTATCATCCCGGGCCTTTTCCCACGTCCGCAGGGGTGCTCGCCGTGCTCCCGATGTCGTGCGGAAATATCATATAAATCAACACGTTAGCGCACATCAAAGCCGACCGCCGGGAGCGCCTCCCGACGCGCGGACTGACACCGCTCCCCGACGTGCCCTGCAGGCGCAGCACCGTTCATGCGGCTCAATTCGATCAAGCTTTCCGGGTTCAAGTCCTTCGCGGATCCCACCAACTTCCAGCTGCCCGGCCAGCGCGTCGGCGTCG
>JAEKKH010000362.1 GCA_019510465.1 Burkholderiales bacterium | reverse complement strand
CCTTCTGGCGGTTCAACCGCAACGTGACGGTGGAGCTGGTGGACCTGCGGCTGCAGGCGCTGGAAGTGACGGGCCAGGAAATCCTGACCCGTGACAAGGTGGCGCTGCGGCTCAACCTGTCGGCCAACTGGCGCTACACCGATGTGCTGCGCGCGTTCGAGCAGTTGGCCAAGCCGGCCGACCACCTCTACCGCGAGCTGCAGTTCGGCCTGCGCGCCGCCGTCGGCACGCGCACGCTGGACGAGCTGCTGGAGAACAAGTCGGTCATCGACGAGGTCGTGACCGCCCTTGTGACGCCCAAGCTGGCCGGCTACGGCCTGCAGCTGGACGGCGTGGGCGTGAAGGACATCGTGCTGCCGGGCGAGATGAAGACCATCCTCGCCCAGGTGGTGGAAGCCGGCAAGGCAGCCGAGGCCAACGTCATCCGCCGCCGCGAGGAAACCGCGGCGACGCGCTCCCTGCTCAACACGGCCAAGGTGATGGAGGACAACCCCGTCGCCCTGCGCATGAAGGAGCTGGAAACGCTGGAACGCGTGGCCGAGCGCATCGACAAGATCTCCGTGTTCGGAGGTCTGGACCAGGTGCTCAACGGGCTGGTGAAGCTGCGTTGAGTGCCGGCGCCGCCGCAGGACGGCGGCGCCTTCCACCCACACCGTTCAAATCACCCACCATGAAACCCAAACGACTGACCGCCGCGCAGCGCCGCCTCGCGCTGGCGCCACCCGACTTCAGCATGCATGGGGTCGGGCTGACACCGGACCAATATGGCGGCGCGGTGCGCTATCTGTTCGACCGCACCGTCCCGGCAGCGCGAGGTCAGGAGTGGTACTGGCAGCTCGACGAACCGGAGTTCGACGCAACCCCACTGGAATGGACCCGCATCCAGACCGTCCTGTTCGCCAACGCGGCCGTCGATCTGGCGCCGTTCAGCGACGACCAGGTCGGCATGGGCTTGAACTACCTGATGGACAACGGCCTCAGCGACGTGCCGTATGCGGCGGTGGACGCCAGCGTGCCTCTCGACGAGGCGATGCGCATGATGCAGGCGATGCCATCCCTCTGGCGGGATGGCATCGGCCCGCGGCTTGCCAGGGTGCACGAGCCGATCGGCTCGGCGCCCAGCCGCCTCGGCTTTGTCTGCCACATGTGGTTCGACGTGTGGCAGACGTTCTGGCGCGTGCGGTCGGAACCTCGCTGGCAAGCGGCCGTCTGGCAGGTGTTGCGCGAGATGCTGTGCGTGCCATGCCGGGAAGTCCAGGCCGCGGCGCTGCATGGCATCGGTCACGAACTGTCGCACCTCGACCGACGCGACGAGATTGAAAAGACCGTCGCCGCCTTCATCCGTTCGATCGACAGCGGCGACCCGGACCTCAAAAACTACGCCGAAGCAGCACGTCAAGGACGGGTGCTGTGACCGCCCTTCAAGGAACAAGCCATGGAACCCCAACACGTCCACGAAGACGTCCCCGGCGGCGTGCCGCTGAAGCTATGGACGCAAGGCGTGCCGGTTGAGGATTCGGCCAAGCGCCAGCTGCAGAACGCGGCCCGCCTGCCCATCGTCTTCAAGGACATCGCCGCGATGCCGGACGTGCACTTCGGCATCGGCGCGACCGTCGGCTCGGTCATCCCCACCGTCAAGGCCATCATCCCGGCCGCCGTCGGCGTGGACATCGGCTGCGGCATGATGGCCTGCAAGACCACGCTGAGGGCCGAGGACCTGCCCGACAAGCTCGGCCCCCTGCGCGCGGCCATCGAGCGCGCCGTGCCGCACGGCCGCCGACCCGGCAGCCGCGACCCGGGCGCGTGGCAGAAGCCGCCCGGCTCGGTCAACACAGCCTGGGCGCTGCTGGAGCCCGAGTTCACCGAACTCTGTCGCGACTACCCCAAGATCGCCAAGACCAACCACATCCAGCACCTCGGCACGCTGGGCTCGGGCAACCACTTCATCGAGGTCTGCCTGGACGAAGCGGGCGCCGTGTGGTTCATGCTGCATTCGGGCTCGCGCGGCGTGGGCAACTTCCGAGCTGGCCAAGCAGGACGCAATGCGCCACCAGGCGAATCTGCCGGACCGCGACTTGGCCTACTTACGCGGACAGCTTCGAGAGCTGCTCGCACGGCGCCGGCCGCGTGATGAGCCGCGGCGACGCCAAGCGCCAGTTCACGCTGGCCGACCACCGCGCCGCGACCGAGGGCGTCGAGTGCCGCAAGGACAAGGACGTGCTCGACGAGACGCCCGCGGCCTCGGGCCTGTTCACGCCACGGCAGTGGGTCGCGAAGGCCGTCCGCCAGGGGGCAATCAAGGCGCAGCGCGCCGCCCGCACTCCTGTGCAGGCAAGCGCTGCAACGCCGAGTGGCCCTGACGGACGGCCTTCCCTTCGGGTTGTGGCCAGAA
>JAEKKH010000086.1 GCA_019510465.1 Burkholderiales bacterium | reverse complement strand
CTGCTGATCATGGTCGATGCGTTGAAGCGCGCCAGCGCGCGCCGCATCACCGCCGTGATCCCCTACTTCGGCTACGCCCGCCAGGATCGCCGCCCGCGCTCGACGCGCGTGCCCATCTCGGCCAAGGTCGTCGCCAACCTGCTGCAGACCGCCGGCGTCGAGCGCCTGCTCACGATGGATCTGCACGCCGACCAGATCCAGGGCTTCTTCGACATCCCGGTCGACAACATCTACGCCTCGCCGGTGCTGCTCACCGACGTGAAGTCCAAGGCCTACCAGGACCTGGTGGTCGTGTCGCCGGACGTCGGCGGCGTGGTGCGCGCCCGCGCGCTGGCCAAGCAGCTGGGCTGCGACCTGGCCATCATCGACAAGCGCCGCCCGAAGGCCAACGTGTCCGAAGTGATGCACGTCATCGGCGACATCGACGGCCGCAACTGCGTGATCATGGACGACATGATCGACACCGCCGGCACGCTCGTGAAGGCGGCCGAGGTGCTGAAGGATCGCGGCGCCAAGAGCGTCTACGCATACTGCACGCACCCCGTGTTCTCCGGTCCGGCCGTCGAACGCATCAAGAATTCGGCGCTCGACGAAGTCGTGATCACCAACACGCTGCCGCTGTCGGACGCCGGCAAGAGCTGCAAGAAGATCCGCCAGCTGTCGGTGGCCTTCCTGTTCGCCGAGACGATCCGCCGCATCTCCGACGGCGAGTCGGTCACCTCCCTTTTTGCGGAACAGAACAACAACTTCTGATCCGCATTGCCCGATCCTTCGGCCGTCCGCCCACGAGCGGAGAAGCGGACGCTGGATCGTTTTCACCGGGCGCCTGGTCGCGGGGCCCAACCACTGGAGTTTTTCATGAAGTTCACCGCCTATGAGCGCAGCCTGCAGGGGACCGGAGCGAGCCGCCGCCTGCGTCTGTCCGGCAAGGTCCCCGGCATCGTCTACGGTGCCGGCGAGCCGCAGATGATCGAGCTCGATCACAACGCCCTCTACTTCGCCCTGAAGAAGGAAGCGTTCCACTCTTCCGTCCTCGAGATGGACGTGGCCGGCAAGACCGCGCAGGTCCTGCTGCGTGATTTCCAGATGCACCCCTGGAAGCAGATCGTCCAGCACATCGACTTCCAGCGCGTCGACGCCACGACCCGCCTGCGCAAGAAGGTGCCGCTGCACTTCTCGAACGAAGAGAATTCGCCGGCCGTCAAGACCGACAAGTGCCTGGTCAACCACGTCGCCACCATCGTCGAAGTCGAGTGCCTGGCCACCGCGCTGCCCGAGTTCATCTCGGTCGACCTGGGCGACCTCGTCAAGGGCCAGTCGCTGCACGTGTCCGACCTGAAGTTCCCGGCCGGCATCAAGGCCGTGCGCCACGGCACGCAGAACCCGGTGGTCGTCTCGGTCGTCGAGCCGCGGGTCGATGCCGTCGACGCCGCCGCTGAAGCCGCCGCCGCCGAAGCCGCCGCCGCCGCGCCCGCCAAGGGCAAGGGTGGCAAGGCCGCCCCGGCCAAGGCCGCTGCTGCCCCCGCCGCCAAGAAGTGATCACTCGCGGCGACGGCCGCGTCCGGATCTGCTTTGGAGAGCCCCGCTTCGGCGGGGCTTTTTCATTCCCGGACCATCGCGGACCGGCGCTGGGGATGCCGGAACCCCCGTGCCCGAGACGGCCGGGCCGTCGCAGCGCGACGATGTCACACTCGGGCCTTCGCGATTCGACAGCCTCCGCCGCCATGACACTCGACAAGCTCAAGGCCTTCGGCCAACTCGCCGCCGCCGCGCTCGTCGCGCTCGCCGGACTCTCGGTGGCCGTGACGGCGGTCTGGCATGCCGTCGACCCCGAGCACGTCGGGCTGTGGAGCGGTCCGCGCGAATTCTTCTTCGGCGGGGTGTTCCAGCGCTCGGGCGTCGCGGTGGAAGTCCACCAGCTGCCCGGCAGCACGCTCTACCTCGTCACCGTGATGGTGGTGGGCATCTGCGGGTTCATCGCGCGCGAGCTCGTGGGCTACGCGCGGGCGGGGCTCAGGCGTCAGGCAGGCTGACGCGCCGACGGATCATCAGCAAGGCCGGACCGTCCGGCGTGGTGACGCGGCGCAGCGGCCGGAACCCGGCCTTCTCGTAGCAGCGGATGGCGCGCGCGTTGTCCGGCGACGGATCGGCCTGGATCGTCGTCACGGACGGATCGCGCAAGATCGTGTCGACCAGCCGGCACACGAGTTCCGTGCCCAGCCCGCGCCCCAGCAGCTCGCCCTCGCCGATGAACTGGTCGCAGCCGCGGGCGCCCGGGTCGGTCTCGTCCGGCCAGAAGTCGTCGCCGGCGACCACGTAGGACTGGCAGTAGCCGATCGGCCTGGCGCCCAGCATCGCGATCCAGGGCGTCACGTGGTCTTCGGCGAGGATGCGCGGCAGGTATTTCGCGGCGACGCTGTCGAGGGTGTCCAAGCGCTCGTCGCCCCACCAGGCGCGCACGTGCTCGCGGGCGAGCCACGCATGCAGCAGCGGCAGGTCGTCGGCCGTCATCGGGCGCAGCGTGACGGCCTGCGCCCCGGCAGGCCATGGGGCGGGCGACGAGTCGGTGCTCATGGCGGCGTTCGCGTCGGCGCAGCCCGGGCCGTTGCCCTCAGCCGCGGTAGTTGGCCATTTCCTCGCCCAGGCGCACCGACTTCGCCGGCGCCCAGGCGGGATTGAAGGCGAGATCGTCCTTCGGGAAGATCATGATGACGGTGGAACCGAGCAGGAAGCGGCCCATCTCCTCGCCCTTCTTCAGCTCGATGCGCTGGTCGTCGTAGCGCCACTCGCGGATCTTGCCCGGGCGCGTGGTGTTGACCACGCCGTGCCACACCGTCTGCATGCTGCCGACGATGGTGGCCCCCACCAGCACCAGCGACCACGGCCCGCGCGGACCCTCGAACAGGCAGACGACGCGCTCGTTGCGCGCCCACAGTCCCGGCACGCCTTGCGCGGTGACCGGGTTGACCGAGAACAGCTCGCCCGGCACGTGGATCATGCGCACGAGGCGGCCGTCGCACGGCATGTGGATGCGGTGGTAGTCCTTGGGGCTGAGGTAGATCGTGGCGAAGCTGCCGTCCACGAACGGGTCGGCGAGCGCCGGATCGCCGCCCAGCAGCGCCTGCGTCGTGTACTCGTGCCCCTTGGCCTGGAAGATCGTGTGCGTGTTGATGCGGCCGAACTGGCTGATCGCCCCGTCCACCGGGCAGACGAGGTCGGCGTTCGCGATCGGCCGCGCGCCGGGCTTGAGCGCGCGGGTGAAGAACGCGTTGAAAGTCTTGTAGGCGGCCGGATCCGACTCCAGCGCCTCGTCCATGTCGACGCCGTAGTCGCGGATGAAGTTGCGGATCAGGCGCGTGGTGATGCGGCCGCGCTCCTTGCCCGCGACCCAGCCCGCGAAGTTCGTGAGCAGGCGCTTGGGATAGACGTATTGGGGCAGGACGGCGAGACGGGACATAGCCGGCAATCTTATCCGGCGGCCGTCACGCCGCCGTCATGCGTCGGGCAACCGGCTCGCCCGCCCCGGCGAGCCGTCGGTCAGTTCAACAACGCGTTGGCCGGCGTGTAGTCGTAGCCGAGCGCCTGCGCGACGGCCTCGAACGTGACCTTGCCGCTGGCCACGTTCAGCCCTGCGCGCAGGTGCGGATTGGCGCGCATCGCCGCCTGCCAGCCCTGGTCGGCCAGCGCCAGGCCGGGGCCGATCGTGGCGTTGTTGAGCGCGAAGGTGGACGTGCGCGCCACCGCGCCGGGCATGTTGGCCACGCAGTAGTGCACCACGCCGTCGACCACGTAGGTGGGCTCGGCGTGCGTCGTGGCGTGCGAGGTCTCGAAGCAGCCGCCCTGGTCGATCGCGACGTCGACCACGACCGCCCCCTTCCTCATGCGCGAGATCATCTCGCGCGTCACCAGCTTCGGCGCCGCGGCGCCCGGGATCAGCACCCCGCCGACGACCAGGTCGGCCGCCAGCACCGAGTCCTCGACGGACTGCGCATTGGAGTACAGCGTGCAGATGCGGTTGCCGAACACCAGGTCGAGCTGGCGCAGGCGGTCGACGTTCTTGTCCAGCACCGTCACGCGCGCCCCCGCGCCGACGGCGCACTGCAGCGCGTGCGTGCCCACGACGCCCGCGCCGAGGATCACGACGTGCGCCGGCGCCACGCCGGGCACCCCACCCAGCAGCACGCCCATGCCGCCCTTGCTCTTCTCGAGGTGCGCGGCGCCCGCCTGGATGGACATGCGCCCGGCCACCTCGCTCATCGGCGCGAGCAGCGGCAGGCCGCCGTTGGCGCCCGTGATCGTCTCGTAGGCGACGCAGACCGCGCCCGACTTCACCAGGGCGGCGGTCTGTTGCGGGTCCGGCGCCAGGTGCAGGTAGGTGTAGAGCAGCTGGCCGGGGCGCAGCATCGCGCACTCCTGCGGCTGCGGCTCCTTGACCTTGACGACCATGTCGGCCCTGGCGAACACCTCCGGCGCGCCGTCGACGATGGTCGCCCCCGCGGCCCGGTACTGCGCGTCGTCCAGGCCGATCGCTTCGCCCGCCCCCGCCTGCACCATCACCGCGTGACCGTGGGCGACGTAATCGCGCACGCTGGCGGGCGTCAGGCCGACGCGGTACTCGTGGTTCTTGATTTCCTTCGGAACGCCGATCTGCATGCTTGTCTCCAGTGGCACGTTTTCGTGGTCGATCCAGCGTAGGCCGGCCGAGGGAAACTGTGAAGATTCATCGAAATTGCAGCGATTACAGTAGCGTTACTTATGAACCTGCTCGATCCCGCCGCGCTCGAGTCGCTCGCCGCCCTCGCCGAGGCGGGCAGCTTCGAGCGCGCCGCGCAGCTGCTGTCGGTCACGCAATCGGCGGTCTCGCAGCGCCTGCGCGCGCTCGAGACCCAGGTGGGCCAGCTGCTGGTGGTGCGCTCGCGGCCGCTGCGCATGACCGAGTCCGGCAAGGTGCTGCTGCGCTACGCCCGCCAGCTGCAGGCGCTGCGCGCCGACGCCGCGCGCGAGCTCGGCGCCACGCAGATGCGCGAGGAGCGCCTGCCCATCGCCATCAACGCCGACAGCCTGGCCACCTGGGTGCTGGGCGCGCTCGACGCGCTGGTGCACGCCGGCCAGCGCGAAGGCTACGGCCTCGAGCTGATCGTCGACGACCAGGATTTCACGCACGACCGCCTGCGCGAGGGCGAGGTCCTGGGCTGCGTCTCGACGGTGTCGATGGCGCTGCGCGGCTGCACCTGCCAGCCGCTGGGCCACATGCGCTACATCGCCGTCGCGAGCCCGGCATTCGTCGGCCTGGCGATGCCCCACGGCCTGAACGAGGCCAACTTCGCGCGCCTGCCCTTCATCGTGTTCAACCGCAAGGACGACATGCAGGCCCAGTGGGTGGCGCGCGCGATGGGCGTGCGCGACCCGCGCCTGAAGGAGCGCTTCGTGCCGTCGAGCGAGGCCGGCGCGCGCGCCGCGGTGATGGGCTGGGGCGTCGCGGTGATCCCCGAGCTGCTCGCCCGCGCGCACCTGGACGCCGGCACGCTGGTGGCGATCCGCCCCGAGGTCACGATCGACGTCGCGCTGTACTGGCACCAGTGGAAGCTGGGCACCGGCATCGACACGACCGACGGCGGCGCGCCCATTGCGCGCTCCGGCCTGATGGAACAGATCGGCCAGGCGCTGATCGCCGGCGCGCGCACGGCGCTGCTGCCGCCCTGAACGACAACGACGCCCTCCACCCATGCTGATCCTCGAGACCGACCGCCTGCGCCTGCGCTGGTTCAACGACACCGCCACCGACGCCGACTTCCTGCGCGCGCTGCTCAACGACCCCGGCTGGCTCGCCAACATCGGCGAGCGCAACGTGCGCACCCGGCGCCAGGCGCGCCACTGGATCGCCACGCGCCACACCGCGGTCTACGGCCGCCTGGGCTTCGGCTTCTGGGCGGTCGAGCGCAAGTCCGACGGCGCGCTGATGGGCATGTGCGGCCTGATCAAGCGCGACACGCTGCTGGAAGTCGACGTCGGCTACGCGCTGATGCCGGCATTCCGCGGCCAGGGCTACGCGCGCGAAGCGGCGAACGCCTGCGTGCGCTACGCCCACGACGTGCTGGGCATGGCCGAGGTCTGGGGCATCACCGGCCCCGACAACGCGGCGTCCGCCGCCGTGCTGCAGCAGATCGGCCTGCGCGACGCCGGGGTCACGCGGCTGGTCGGCAACGACGACGACACCTGGGTGTTCAAGTCGCCGCGCGTCGAGCCCGGCGACGACCAGCGCCAGATCGACGCGCTGACACGCCGCTTCCTCGCCGCCTTCACCAACCGCGGCGGCGTCATCCCGACGCTGCCCGCGCTGCCCCACTACTTCCTGTTCGACGCCAACGTGCGCATGGCCGACTCGCTGGGCACCGTCACGACCACCGGCGTGCATGGGTTCATCGCGCCGCGCGCCGAGCTGCTGGCCCGCGGCCGCCTCGTCGACTTCGAGGAGCACGAGACCGAGTCGCGCACCGAGATCCGCGGCGCCATCGCGCAGCGCTGGCTGCGCTACGCCAAGCGCGGCACGCTCAACGGCCGGCCCTTCGAAGGCGCCGGCACCAAGTCGCTGCAGTTCGTGCGCACGTCGCGCGACTGGAAGATCGCGTCGCTGATGTGGACGGACGACGTCACCGGATAATCGCGCCATGATTCGATTGATCGTCGGCCTCGGCAACCCCGGGGCGGAATACGAGGACACGCGCCACAACGCGGGCTTCTGGTGGGTGGACCGGGCCGTGCGCCAGCTCAAGGGTTCGCTCGTGCACGACCCGAAGTACCACGGCTTCGTCGCGCGCGTGAACCGGGCCGAGGGTCCGGTGTGGCTGCAGCAGCCGCTGACCTACATGAACCTGTCGGGCAAGGCGGTGGCGCCGCTCGCGCGCTTCTTCAAGATCCTGCCCGAGGAGATCCTCGTCGTGCACGACGAGCTCGACATCCCGCCGGGCCAGATGAAGCTCAAGAAGGGCGGCGGCAACGGCGGGCACAACGGCCTGAAGGACATCCAGGCGCAGCTGGGCACCGGCGACTTCTGGCGCCTGCGCCTGGGCATCGGCCATCCGGGCGACCGCAACGAGGTCGCGGCCTACGTGCTGCGCAAGCCGCCGGCCGCCGAACGCGAACTTATCGAGAAGAATGTCGACGAGAGCCTGAAAGCGCTCGATCTGCTCCTGGCGGGTGACATGGACAAGGCGACCATCCGGATCCACGCCAAGCCGCCGCGCCCCAAGCCACCGCGTCCGCCGCAGCTCAATCCGCTGCTGTCGTCGTTGATGAACAAGGTGCCGGCGGCCACGCCGTCGCCGACGTCCCCTGCGAGCCCTGCGGGGCCGGCTTCGGCCGGCACGCAGGAGCCCGCCGAGTGACGACACCGATCCCCCGCATCCCCCCTCTGCCCACCGCGCGCGCGAGCGCCCATGCGCGTGACGCGCATCCGCACGGCGCGTCCGCACACCCCCCTGCGCCCCCGCACGCCCCCGCGCGAGCCGGCACGCTCGCGCTCGCGCGGGGCCCCGCCATCGCCACCGTGCTGTGGGGCGCGCTCGTGTTGGGCGTCGACGCCCGGCAGGCGCGCGCGCCACGGGCGCACAAGGCGGCGTCGGCGCCGTCCACCGAGCAGATCCTCGCGCCCTCGGCCGCCACGGTGCCCGACGCGTTGCCGCCGGACCAGCGGGTCTGGCGCTGCGGCAGCAGCTACTCGGCACGCCCTTGCACGGGGCCGGACACGAAGCCGGTCGACGTCGCCGACACGCGCTCCGATGCGCAGCGTCGCCAGTCCGAGGAGCTCACCGCGCGCGACAAGCGCCTGGCCGCCTGGTACGAGGCGGGGCGGCGCCAGCGCGAGACGTCCGCCTCGGCGCCGGCCCCCTCGCGCGCGCCGGCGGCCTCGGCCGCGTGCGTCGACACGACGATGATGCACTGCGTGCCGAACAAGCCGAGGTCGCGGAAACTGACGACGCCGGGCCGCAAGGCCATGGCGGGCCGCCGCTCCTAGGGTGGCCCGTTCGAGCCGCCGGCCGGCGGCGTCGCGCCGGCGCCGGTTCGAACGATCAGGCCGACGGGTCGAGCGGACCCGACGGCACGCCGCCATCCAGCCCCAGCAGCCGCCGGTACTTGGTCATCAGCTGATCCGGGGTCTCGACGTGCGCCGGATTGATCGGGATGCACTCGACCGGGCAGACCTGCACGCACTGCGGCGAATCGAAGTGGCCGACGCACTCGGTGCACTTGTCCGGCGCGATGACGTAGTACTCCTCACCCATCGAGATGGCCTCGTTGGGGCATTCGGGTTCGCAGACGTCGCAGTTGATGCACTCGTCCGTGATCATCAGGGCCATGGCCGTTCACTCTTCCCGGGGCTGGGAGATCTTGTCCTTCAGCTTCGACAGCACCAAGGGTGCCACGAATTTGGAGACATCACCGCCGAGAGCGGCAATCTCGCGCACGAAGGTGCCGCTGATGAACTGGTACTGGTCGGACGGCGTCAGGAACAGCGTCTCGACATCGGGCATCAGTTGGCGGTTCATGCCGGCCATCTGGAATTCATACTCGAAGTCGCTGACGGCGCGCAGGCCGCGCACCACCACCTTGCCGCCGTTGGCCACGACGAAGTCGCGAAGCAGGCCGCGGAAGGCCACCACCTCGACGTTCTTGTAGGGAACGGCCAGCTCCCGGGCGATCTCCAGGCGTTCCTCCACCGGGAACATCGTGCGCTTGTGGTGCCCGGCCGCGACGGCGAGGATCAGGCGCGGGAACAGCGCGCTGGCGCGGCGCATGAGGTCCTGGTGCCCGAGGGTCATCGGGTCGAAGGTTCCAGGGTAGACGGCGGTCAGGGCTTTGGGCATGGAAGGCCTTGCAGGCGCGGCCTCGCGGCGGGCAAGGTCAGTGGCGGCGCAGGAGGTGGGCGTGGACATTGCCCGCGCGCACGTGGCGGTACAGCTCGATGCCGCGCTCGGCCAGCGACGCGGCGTCGAACGGCGCGGGCGCCTCGAGGTAGATCCAGCCCTGCGGCACGACGCAGTTCAGCGAGGCGGCCAGCGCCGGCTCGAACAGCTTGGCGTCGAACGGCGGATCGAGCAGCACCAGGTCGAACTGCGCGGGCGCGCGCTTCATCCAGGCCAGGGCGTCGGCCTGCGTGATCGTGACGGCCGCCGCGTCGAGCTTGCTCTTCGTGGCGGCAAGGCCGGCGACCAGCTTCGTCTCGCGTTCCAGCATCTGCACCGTGGTGGCGCCACGCGACGCCGCCTCGAAGCCGAGCGCGCCGGTGCCGGCGAAGGCGTCGAGCACCCGCCAGCCGTCGAGATCCTGGCCTAGCCAGTTGAACAGCGTCTCGCGCACGCGATCGGGCGTGGGACGCAGGCCCGGCAGGTCGGGCACCGGCAGCAGGCGGCGACGCCACTGGCCGCCGATGATGCGGATCTCGTGCGGCGCATGCGCGGCAGCGCGGCGCTCGCGCTTCTGGGCCGCCGTCGGCGGCGCCGGCGCGGCGGGGGGCGTGGCGGCGATGCCGCGCGCCGCCCGCGGCGTGCGCGTCACGCGCGTGGGGCGGTGATCGTCGTCCCAGGGGTCATGGTCGGCGGCCGCACGCAGCGCGCGCGGGCCGGGCGGCGTCTTGGGACGGGCGGGGCGAAACGGGTTGGTCAAGGGCGCTTTCGGGGAACGGCTGCAATTGTCGCAGGCTGGCATGTTCTTGGTGCCCGGCTGTACGGGAATGGGCCCGGCAATTCCCTGCGCCAGGCCCTCTCCCTGTCATCCTGCGACGGCGCTGCACTCCGCGCAGGATGACGGCTCGGCTTGCGATTCGGCGCGCCACGGCGCCGTCCGGATCATTGCCGAACCGGAATGCCTCGCCGGGCCATCACGGCCTTGGCCTCGGCCACCGTGTGCTCCCCGTAGTGGAAGATGCTGGCGGCCAGCACCGCGTCGGCGCCGCCCTGCTGCACGCCGTCGGCCAGGTGATCGAGGGTGCCGACGCCGCCGGAGGCGATCACCGGCACCGGCACCGCGTCGGAGACCGCCCGCGTCAGCTCGAGGTCGAAGCCGGCGCGGGTGCCGTCGCGGTCCATGCTGGTCAGAAGGATCTCGCCGGCGCCGCGCGCGACCATCTCCCGGGCCCACGCCACGGCGTCGAGGCCGGTGTTCTTGCGGCCGCCGTGCGTGTAGACGTCCCAGCCCGGGCCGCGCGCGGCCGCGTCCTCGGCGCTGCGGCGCTTGGCGTCGATGGCCACGACGATGCACTGCGCGCCGTACTTGTCCGACGCATCGCTGATGACCTGCGGATTCGCGACCGCGGCCGAGTTGAAGCTGACCTTGTCCGCGCCGGCGTTCAGCAGGCGACGCACGTCCGACACCTCGCGCACGCCGCCGCCCACGGTCAGCGGGATGAAGACCTGCGACGCCACCGCCTCGATGATCGGCAGGATCAGGCCCCGCGCGTCGCTGGTGGCGGTGATGTCCAGGAAGGTCAGCTCGTCGGCGCCCTGCTCGTTGTAGCGCGCGGCGATCTCCACCGGATCCCCGGCGTCGCGCAGCTCGACGAAGTTGACGCCCTTGACGACACGGCCGCCGGTCACGTCCAGGCAAGGGATGATTCGTTTGGCGAGCATGATTCTTCCGGGGTCAGGTCTTGAATGTTGCGCAGCGACGGCTCTGGACGGGGTCAGGTCTTGAATCTTGCGCGACAAGGGCTCTGGATGGGGTCAGGTCTTGAAAGTTGCGCGACAAAAGTTCGCCCAACCGGGGCAGCGTCTTGACGCGCAACTTTCAAGACCTGACCCCTCGCGAGGCGGTCGCACGCGCAAGATTCAAGACCTGACCCCTCGTGAGGCGGTCGCATGCGCAAGATTCAAGACCTGACCCCTCGCAAGGCGGTCGCATCCGCAACATTCAAGACCTGGCCCCGGCTGGCGGACAAATCACTCGGCGAGGAGTTCATCCGCCCGCGACTGCGCCTTGGCGAAGTCGAGCGCGCCGGTGTAGATCGAGCGGCCGCAGATCACGCCTTCGATGCCTTCGTCGCGCACGGCGCACAGCTGCTCGATGTCGGCGATGCTGGACAGCCCGCCCGACGCGAACACCGGGATGGTGAGCGCTCGCGCCAGCTTCACGGTCGCGTCGATGTTGATGCCCGTGAGCATGCCGTCGCGGCCGATGTCGGTGTAGATCACGCCCTCGACGCCGTAGTCCTGGAACTTCAGGCCGAGGTCGACCACCTCGTGGCCGGTGAGCTTGCTCCAGCCGTCGGTGGCCACCTTGCCGTCCTTGGCGTCCAGGCCCACGATGATGTGGCCGCCGAACGCGGTGCAGGCGTCCTTCAGGAAGCCCGGGCTCTTGACCGCGGCCGTGCCGATGATGATGTAGCTCAGGCCGTCGTCGAGGTAGCGCTCGATGGTGTCGAGGTCGCGGATGCCGCCGCCCAGCTGGATCGGGATCTCGTTGCCGATCTCCTTGATGATCGCCTTGACGGCCGACTCGTTGACGGGCCTGCCGGCGAACGCGCCGTTCAGGTCGACGAGGTGGAGCCGCCGGGCGCCGGCGTCGAGCCAGCGTCTTGCCATGGCGGCGGGGTCGTCTCCGAAGCTCGTGGAGATCGACATGTCACCTTGTTCGAGGCGAACGCAGTGACCGTCCTTCAGATCGATCGCGGGAATCAGCAGCATGGCTCGGGCCCGTCAGGGCATCCAGTGCAGGAAGTTGCGGTAGAGCGCCAGGCCGAAGTCGGCGCTCTTCTCGGGGTGGAACTGAGTCGCGAAAATATTATCCCGCGCCACCGCCGAGGTAAAGCGGTCGCCATATTCGGTGCTGCCGGCGCTGTGGCGGGTCTCCGACGGTGCGGCGTGGAAGCTGTGCACGAAGTAGAACCAGCTTTCGTCGGGGATGCCCGCCCACAGCGGATGCGCGAACTCCTGGCGCACGCGGTTCCATCCCATCTGCGGCACCTTGTAGCGGCTGCCGTCGTCCTGCAGGCGGCCTTCGAGCCGGAAGCGCCTGACCACTCCGGGAATCAGGCCCAGGCCGGCGGTGTCCTGCTCCTCGCTGCGATCGAGCAGCATCTGCATGCCCACGCACACGCCCAGCATCGGCTTTGCGCGCGCCGCGTCGAGCACCGCCTCCAGCATGCCGGAGTCGCGCAGCTCGCGCATGCAGTCGCGGATCGCGCCCTGCCCCGGCAGGACGATGCGGTCGGCGGCATGCACCGCGTCGGCGTCCTGCGTGACGACGACCTCGACGCCGGTGCCCTCGGCCGCCTTGATCACGGCCTGGGAGACCGACTTCAGGTTGCCCATGCCGTAGTCGACCACGGCCACGGTGGAAGTCATGCGAGCCCTTTCCGATTCACAGGCTGCCCTTCGTCGACGGGATGACGCCCAGGGATCGCGGATCCAGCGTCAGCCCCATGCGCAGCGCGCGGCCGAACGCCTTGAAGATCGTCTCGGCCTGGTGGTGCGCGTTGTGGCCCTTCAGGTTGTCGATGTGCAGCGACACGCCGGCGTGGTTCGAGAAGCCCTGGAAGAACTCGTAGGTGAGCTGGGTGTCGAACGCACCGATCATCCCGGACTTGAAGTCGACGTCCATGAACAGGCCCGGGCGGCCGGAGAAGTCGATCACCACGCGCGACAGCGCCTCGTCCAGCGGCACATAGGCGTGGCCATATCGAGTCAGGCCCTTCTTGTCGCCGACGGCCTGCGCCACCGCCTGGCCCAGGGTGATGCCGACGTCCTCGACGGTGTGGTGGCCGTCGATGTGCAGGTCGCCGACGGCGTGGATGTCGAGGTCGATCAGGCCGTGGCGGGCGATCTGGTCGAGCATGTGGTCGAAGAAGCCGATGCCCGTCTCGAGCTTGGA
>JAEKKH010000348.1 GCA_019510465.1 Burkholderiales bacterium | reverse complement strand
ACGTGCCGGCCTACCTCGACGCGCTGACCGACGCGCGCGTCGGCGCCGCCGACCCGCACGAGTTCCTGCGCGCCATCCGCCAGGCCCAGGCCACGGTGCGCGGCGCGCACTTGAAGTACATGGAACTCGACCACCAGCTCGAGGAGGCGCTGCACGAGAAGTCAGCCGCCCCCGCGGCCGCCAGCGGCGCGAGCGCCGCGTCGGCCTGACCGCGCGCAGACTTGTCGCCCGCCGGGCCGCTCGCGGCGGCCGCGGGCCGCTCGCGGCAGCCTGACCGCGCGCGCAGACGTGTCGCCCCGGCGCTGCCGCTCACACGCCCCAAGAGAAATTCAAGGGAGCAGCGGAACCGGCTCCGCCGGGCCGCTCGCGTCGGCCTGACCGCGCGCGCAGACTTGTCGCCCCCGGCGCTGCCGCTCACACGCCCCAAGAGAAATTCAAGGGAGCGGCGGAACCGGCTCCGCCGGGCCGCTCGCGGCCGGCCCCCTCGGGGGGCAGCGAGCGCTACGTTCGGGCGTCGAGCCGACGCGGTGGATCGACAGGTCGGCGCCCTCGAATTCCTCTTCCTGGCTCAGGCGCAGGCCCACGAACTTGCGCAGCAGGCCATAGACGACCCCGCCCGAGGCCAGGCCCCAGCCCACCGCGCCGAGCGTGCCCAGCAACTGGGCGCCGAACGACACCCCGCCCAGCCCGCCGAGCGCCGTCTGGCCGAACAGGCCGGCCGCGATGCCGCCCCAGGCGCCGCACAGGCCGTGCAGCGGCCACACGCCCAGCACGTCGTCGATCTTCCAGCGGTTCTGCGTCAGCGTGAACAGGCGCACGAAGATCGCGCCGGCCACGCCGCCCACCACCAGCGCGCCGATCGGGTGCATCAGGTCGGAGCCGGCGCAGACGGCCACGAGGCCGGCCAGCGGGCCGTTGTAGGCGAAGCCGGGATCGTTGCGGCCCATCACGACGGCCACCAGCGTGCCGCCCACCATCGCCATCAGGGAGTTGACGGCCACCAGGCCCGAGATCTTGTCCAGCGTCTGGGCGCTCATCACGTTGAAGCCGAACCAGCCCACGGCCAGCACCCAGGCGCCGAGCGCCAGGAACGGGATGTTCGAGGGCGGGTGCGCGCTGATCGCGCCGTCCTTGCGGTAACGGTTGGAGCGCGGCCCCAGCAGCAGCACCGCTGCCAGCGCCACCCAGCCGCCCATCGCATGGACGACGACGCTGCCGGCGAAGTCGTGGAACGGCGCCCCGAACCAGTCCTTGAGCACGCCCTGGATGCCGAAGCGGTCGTTCCAGGCGGCCCCCTCCAGAAGCGGGTAGGCCAGGCCCACGATGATGGCCGTGGCGGCCAGCTGGGGCTCGAAGCGCGCGCGCTCCGCGATGCCGCCCGAGACGATGGCCGGCACCGCGGCGGCGAACGTCATCAGGAAGAAGAAGCGCACCAGCTCGTAGCCGCTGCGCAGCGCCAGGTGCTGGGCGTCGACGAAGAAGCTCGTGCCGTAGGCCACGAGGTAGCCGATGAAGAAGTAGGCCACGGTCGATACCGAGAAGTCGACCAGGATCTTCACCAGCGCATTCACCTGGTTCTTCTTGCGCACGGTGCCCAGTTCCAGGAACGCGAAGCCGGCGTGCATCGCCAGCACCATCACGGCGCCCAGCAGCAGGAACCCAGCAGCAGGAACAGGACGTCGCCTTGTCTCGAGGTCTCCATCTTCTTCTTTCACGAAGGGGCGTACCGCATTCCACGATGGTGCGGTTTCGACGCCGGCGCACCAGGACGCAAAATCCATGCTCGCAAATGAAGCGGCCAGGCGCGATTCGGCACGGCCCCGAACCGCGGAATGACACCGTTCCAGTGCGCGCTGCCCCATTTCAAGGCGTCACACCCCGTTTCGGATCACCGGCCTCGGTCTAGGACGCGGAGCTCGAGCGGCTCGGTCCACCCCGGCGTCGCGCCGCCGGTCTATAGTCGTCGCCAGTCCATGGCCTCCGCCGCCTCGCTCCCGCCGCTGCTCGGCCTCGCGCTCGTCGCGCTGGTGCTGGGCATGCGCCATGGCGTCGACGCCGACCACCTGGCCGCGATCGACGCGATGACCCGCTGCAATGCCCAGGCGCGTCCGGCGCTGGCGCGGCGCACCGGCGTGTGGTTCTCCTTCGGCCACGGCGCCGTCGTGATGGCGGTGGCGCTGGCGGTGGCCGCGACGGCCCACGCCTGGAACGTGCCCGGCTGGCTGGAACCGTTCGGGGCATGGGCCTCCATCGCCGTCCTGGTGCTGCTGGGCGGGCTCAACCTCGCCGCGTGGCAGCGGTCGGCCCCGGGCGCGCCCGTCGCCCTGGCCGGCTGGCGCAGCCGGCTGTTCGACGGCGCATTGCGCGCCTGCTCGCGCCGCGCCGTGATGGGGGTGGGCATGCTGTTCGCGCTGTCGTTCGACACGCTCACCCAGGCCGCGCTGATGGCGGCCACGGGCGTCGCCCGGCACGGCCTGGCCGCCGTGGCGCTCCTGGCGGGTGCGTTCGCCGCCGGCATGATCCTCACCGACGGCCTCAATGGCTGGTGGGTGGCGAGGCTGCTGCAGCGCCCCGGCGCCGGCTCGGCGCGGGCCTCGCGCGTGATGTGCGTCGCTGTGGGCGCGATCAGCCTGGGCACGGCGGCGATCGGCACGGCGGCGCAGCTGTCGGGCCTGGTCGCCGGCTGGGCGCAGGCGCACGGCGAGTGGATCGCCGGCGCGATCCTCGCGATCATGGCCTGCAGCTTTGGCGCGGGCCTCCTGCTGGCGCGCCAGGACACCCCCGCCACGGCGGCCTGACGCCCGCGCGCGACCGCGCGGCGGCGCCTCAGGCAGGCCCACGCGGGCGCGCGCGAGCCGTCAGGTCAGGCCCGTGTCGACGTCGCGCTTGGCGATCGCCAGGTATTCCTGCGACTGCATCTCCTGCAGCCGCGAGATCGTGCGGGGGAACTCGTGCGCCAGCGGGCCGTCGAGATACAGCTGCTCGGGCGGCACCTCCGCGGAGAGGACGAGCTTGATGCGGCGGTCGTACAGCACGTCCACCAGCCACGTGAAGCGGCGCGCCTCCGCGGCCAGGCGCGGCGACATCTGCGGCACGTCCGACAGCATCAGCGTGTGGAACTGGGTGGCGAGCTCGAGGTAGTCGTTCATCGAGCGCGGGCCGCCGCACAGCTCCTTGAAGTCGAACCACACGACGCCGCCGGCGCGCCGGCGCGCGCGGATCTGGCGATGCTCGATGTGCAGCAGCGGATCCTCGTCGCGCGCCTCGGCGATGTTCTCGAAGGTGGCGGCCATGTCGGCGTCCGCCTCGGGACCGAGCGGCGTGTGGTACAGCTTGGCGTCGGTGAGCGTGCGGCGGCGGTAGTCGGTGCCGGCGTCGACGTTGATCACCTCGAGCTTGTCGTTGAGCAGCGCGATCGCCGGCAGGATGCGCTCGCGGTTCAGGCCGTTCGGGTACAGGTCGTCGGGGCGGAAGTTCGAGGTGGTGACGAACGAGACGCGGTTGTCGAACAGCGACAGCAGCAGCCGGTACAGGATCATCGCGTCGGTGACGTCGGCGATGTGGAACTCGTCGAAGCAGATCAGCCGGTAGCGCAGCGAGATGCGGCGCCCCAGCTCCTGCAGCGGGTCGGCGACGCCCTTCAGGTCCTGCAGCTCGCGGTGCACCTCGCGCATGAACTCGTGGAAATGCAGCCGTACCTTGCGCTTGAGCGGCACCGACTGGAAGAAGCAGTCCATCAGGAAGCTCTTGCCGCGCCCGACGCCGCCGTACATGTAGACGCCGCGCGGGATCGGCGGGCGCACCAGGATCTTGGCGATCGCGTTGGAACGGCGCGACTTGTACGCCACCCACTCGTCCTCGCAGCGCTGCAACGCCGCGACGGCGTCCAGCTGCGCGGCATCGGCCTGGAAGCCGCGCTCGGCGAGCGTCTGCTGGTAAAGCTCGGTAACGGTGGGCATCAACACTCGCTCGACAAGATGAGCGCAGCACTTCGCCGGCGCTGCCGCTCATCGGTCGCAGACGACATTCGAGGGAGCGGCGGAACCGGCTCTGCCGGGCCGCTCGCGGCCGGCCCCCGCGCGGGGCAGGGAGCGCGCGCGACTCCTGCCCCCCGGGGGAAAGCGACCGTGGGGGTCAAAAGTTCAGCGTGCGCTTGTCGATGGCCAGCGCCGCTTCCTTCGTGGCCTCCGACAGCGACGGGTGCGCATGGCAGATGCGCGCGATGTCCTCGGCCGAGGCCTTGAACTCCATCGCGACGCAGGCTTCCGCGATCAGCTCCGAGACCATCGGGCCGATCATGTGCACGCCCAGGATCTCGTCGGTCTTCGCGTCGGCGATGAACTTGA
>JAEKKH010000085.1 GCA_019510465.1 Burkholderiales bacterium | reverse complement strand
TCACCTCCGAGCAGATGATGGACGCCTACGCCAGCGTGGGCATGCCGGTGAACTACCGCCACTGGAGCTACGGCAAGGAGTTCATCGCCACCGAGAAGAACTACAAGCGCGGCCAGATGGGCCTGGCCTACGAGATCGTGATCAACTCCGACCCGTGCATCTCGTACCTGATGGAGGAGAACACGATGGCGATGCAGGCGCTGGTGATCGCGCATGCGGCCTACGGCCACAACAGCTTCTTCAAGGGCAACTACCTGTTCCGGATGTGGACGGACGCGTCGTCGATCATCGACTATCTCGTCTACTCGAAGGACTACGTCGCCCGCTGCGAGGAGCGCCACGGCATCGAGGCCGTCGAGGAGCTGCTCGACTCGTGCCACGCGCTGATGAACCACGGGGTCGACCGCTATCGCCGGCCGAGCAAGCTGTCGCTGGCGCAGGAGCAGGCGCGGCGCGAGGACCGCGAGGCCTACGCGCAGCTGCAGGTCAACGACCTCTGGCGCACGCTGCCGCGCCGCGCGACCAGCGACGACCTGGCCGCCGAGGAGCGCCGCTTCCCCGCCGAGCCGCAGGAGAACCTGCTGTACTTCATCGAGAAGAATGCACCGCTGCTCGAACCCTGGCAGCGCGAGATCGTGCGCATCGTGCGCAAGATCGCGCAGTACTTCTACCCGCAGCGCCAGACCCAGGTGATGAACGAGGGCTGGGCCACGTTCTGGCACCACCGGCTGCTCAACCAGATGTACGACGACGGCTACCTGTCGGACGGCATGATGATCGAGTGGCTGAAATCGCACACGAACGTCGTCGCGCAGCCGCCGGTCACCGCGCGCCACTACTCGGGCATCAACCCGTACGCGCTGGGCTTCGCGATGTACACCGACATCAAGCGCATCTGCGAATGTCCGACCGACGAAGACCGCCAGTGGTTCCCCGACATCGCCGGCACGCCCTGGCTGCCCACGCTCGACCACGCGATGCGCAATTTCAAGGACGAGAGTTTCATCGGCCAGTACCTGTCGCCCAAGCTGATGCGCGACTTCCGCTTCTTCGCGATCGTCGACGACGAGAAGGACAGCGAGCTCGAGATCTCCGCCATCCATGACGAGAATGGCTACCGCGCGCTGCGCGAATCGCTGTCGCGCCAATACGACCTGGGCTCGCGCGAGCCCAACATCCAGGTCTGGAACGTGAACCTGCGCGGCGACCGCTCGCTGACGCTGCGCCACAGCCAGCACAACGACCGCCCACTGCACGAGACCTCGCAGGAAGTGCTCAAGCATGTCGCGCGGCTGTGGGGCTTCGACGTGCACCTGGAAAGCGTCAACGGCAAGGGCGAGACGACGGGCCGCTGGTCGGTCACGCCGCCGCAGGGCTGACGCCGGCCTCCTCGCCGCCTCTCCGCGTTTTCCATCATTCGCGCGCCGTTCGTCCACGCAGGGGATGACGCGGCGAGCCAGTGGAGGTAACGTGGCGCCGCAAAAGAGCGTGGGAGACAAGGTTCAACGGATGCTGAAAGTCGCATTGCTTGCAGCGGCCGTGGCGCTGGCCGCGTCCGCGGCGACGGCCGCCGGCCCCGCCGCCGATGCCGTCGCCCCGACCGCCGCACCGGCGGACACGCCATGCCACGCCGGCCAGTCGCTGGAGCTCGCCTGCGCACTGCGCGTGGCCAGCGCCGGAGGCGATGCGAGCGCCGCCGCGGCCGAGCTGGCGGGCCTGGCACCGCCCGTCATGAGCACGGTCGACTGGGCCCCGCGAGCGTCCGCGGACGACCTGGCCTTCAAGGACGCCGCCACCGACGCCGGCTCCTTGCTGCCCGCCGCTCTCTACCGCGAATGCGACCGCTCGCGCCGCCTCGGGCCGGCGCTGCTGGCGATCGGCGCGCTGGTCATCCTGCTGCGCCGCCGCCCGGGCTGAGGCCGCCCGCGGGCCGAGTCGGATCGAGCGCGCGCTTGATCTCGCGCATCATCGCCACCGCGCCCGCGCCGGTCTCCTCGACCAGGAAGCCCTGCTTGTGCAAGCCGATGCCGTGCTCGCCCGTGCAGGTGCCGCCGGCCGCGATCGCGCGCTGCACCAGCTGGTGGTTCAGCCGCTCGGCGGTCTCGCGGTCCGCGGCGCTGGCAGGGTCGATCAGGTAGGCGACGTGGAAGTTGCCGTCGCCCACATGGCCGACGAGGAAGTGCGGGATGCCGGCGTCCTCGGCCTCGTCGAGCGCCCGCGTGACCGCGTCGGCCAGGCCGGAGATCGGGACGCAGCAGTCGGTGGTCACCGCGCGGCAGCCGGGGCGCAGCTGCAGGCCGGACAGGAACGCGTGGTGGCGCGCCGTCCACAGGCGCGTGCGCTCCTCGGGCGTCGTCGCCCACTGGAAGGCGGTGCCGCCGCGCTCGGCGGCCAGCTCCTGCACGGTGGCGGCCTGCTCGGCGACGCTCGCCGCGCTGCCGTGGAATTCCATCAGCAGCATCGGCTTCTCGGCCAGGCCCAGCTTGTCGTTGCGGTTGACGGCGATGACGGCGTTGGCGTCCAGCAGCTCGCAGCGCGCGATGGGCACGCCCATCTGGATGATGGCGATCACGGTGTCGACCGCCGCCGCCGCACCGTCGAACGAGCAGACGGCCGCGGCCACGCTCTCGGGCAACGGGTGCAGCTTCAGCGTGATCTCGGTGATGACGCCCAGCGTGCCTTCGCTGCCCACCATCAGGCGCGTCAGGTCGTAGCCCGCGCTGGACTTGCGCGCCCGCGTGCCGGTGCGGATGACCTCGCCCGATGCCGTGACCACCGTCAATGCCAGCACGTTCTCGCGCATCGTGCCGTAGCGCACGGCGTTCGTGCCCGATGCGCGCGTGGCCGCCATGCCGCCGATCGTCGCGTCGGCACCCGGGTCGATCGGGAAGAACAGGCCCGAATCCTTGATCTCGCGATTGAGCTGCAGGCGCGTGACGCCCGCCTGCACCGTCACCGTCAGGTCTTCCGGGTTGAGCTGCAGCACGCGATCCATGCGCGAGACGTCGACGCTGACGCCGCCCTGCACGGCCAGCAGGTGGCCCTCGAGCGACGAGCCCGCGCCGTAGGGGATCACCGGCACGCGATGCCGGGCCGCGGCGGCCACGACGAACGTGACGTCCTCGGTGCTCTCGCAGAACACCACGGCCTCGGGCGGCGGCACGTCGAACGGCGATTCGTCGCGGCCGTGCTGCTGGCGCACGGCCAGAGAGGTGACGAAGCGCTCGCCGAAGTGCTCGCGCAGGGCCAGGGCCATGGCGGCCGGCATCGGGCGCGGCTGCAGCTGGAAAGGAAGGTCGACGGCGGTGTTCATGGGCGCGGTCCGGTTGGCCGCTTCGAGTCTACGCCCGCGGGGACGGCCTCGGGCTCAGGCCGTCAGCACCCGCAATTCCGACGGCTCGAGGCCGGGATTGATCTCCACCAGGCACACGTCGCCGTCGGGCAGGCAGGCGAATTCCACGATGTACGCCGTCGGCGGCAGCGCCGCGGCGATGCGCGCCGCCAGGGCGCGCATGCGCGGCATCGCGGCGCCGAGCAAGCCGGCGGACTGGCCGCGCTGGCAGGCGCTGACGAACCGCACGCCACGCGCGTCGACCTGCCAGCGCGCCTCGCTGACCTGGCTGAAGTCGCGGTAGGCGAACAGGTGCAGCATCAGCGGCGTGCCGCTGTCGAGCCAGGCGCGGGCCACCCGGCGCTGCGCGGCGGTGGGTTGCGAGAGCAGCCGCTCGACGACCGGCCGCAGCGGCATGCCGCGAAAGATGGGACGCAGCGACCCGCCGTCGCGCCAGCTCTTGATGCCCAGCTTGCCGAACAGGTCCTGCGGCGCCTCGGCCGGCAGCTCGGCGGGCCAGCGCGCCGGCTCGAAGCCGGCGCCAGCGGGCTTCAGGGCAATGGAGAGCAGCGGCTGGTTCAGCAGTGCGGCCCGCAGGGGCGGGGGGAGGCGGTCGATGTCGACGGCCAGGAGCTTGTCATGGGCGGTCTGCAGCGTCATGAGGCGGATCTCCAAGAGCAGGGCGGCCCGGGCCGCGTTCCATTGATGACCGCCTCGGCGCTTCCCGCCGCGCTGCCGGGCATGCGCTTGTCCTCGGTGCGCCGCGGCCAGGACCCGACGCGGCCAGGGGCGGGCTCGTTCGCAGCCGCCCCGGTCGCTTCGTCGGCGGCAGGACGGGCGGAAACCGTCACCGTCTCACCTGTCCCGCGCTAAGGCCGGCTCGGCCTCAGGCTGTTGATGAAGCCTTCGAAATCGTCGGCGACGAAGCCCAGCGCCACGTTGTCGTCGAGCCCCCAGCGGGAAGGGTTGTCGGGCCAGTACAGCACCTGGCCCGGGTTCGTCGCGATGTCCAGCAGGATGCGGCCGTGACCCGCATCGCTGCCCACGGTCAGGTATCCGGGAGGAAGGCTCGGGCGGGTTTCGTCGTCGGGCGATTCGGTGGTGGTCATGTACCGATGGACCTGGAGCAACTTGTCCGGACGGAACAGGAAGGAGACGTCGCCCTCGCGGGTCTCCCTTCCCGCGGGCGCATCGATCGTGTACCAGAAGACGCAGCGCCCCTGCGGGTCGCGGCCGAACACCACGAACCCGTAGCGCGAGACGAAGTCGACATAGCTGGGCGGCAGCTTGACGCCGAGGGCGGCCTCGAGGGCCGCGATGTCGGCGGGTGTGGCCTTGGGCTTGGGCAGCTCTCGCCAGGCCTGCTCCATCTCGGGGGTGATGTTGAACATGGGGCTAGAAAAGTTGATTGTTGATCATCGAGTTGCCGCCCGTGTGGGCAACGCCGTCCATGGTGCGGTCGTGGATGACCTGCGGCACGTAGCCCACGGAGCCGTCCTCGAAATGATGAAGGGTGAACTCCTCGGCATCGGGCGGTTGCCAGTGGGGATTGCTCTCGCGCATCTGTGCCAGCAGCGCGTCGCCGTCGGTCCTGGCGTTGCCCGTCACCTGCCAGAGCTGGTGCTTGCCCCCTTCGACGTACGCATCGAAGTCGGGGGCGCCGTTCCTGAACTGGACCTCCCCCACCTGCCGGCCATCGGGCAAGGTACGCGGCTCGTTGAACTTGAAGACGCCATTGCCGTCGGCCGGCTGGGCCCCGCCCACCCAGCTGCCCTTCGAGCTGTTCGTCGGCATCTGCAGCTGGCGCTTGCCGTCGTTCTTGAGCTTGCATACCTCGCAATTGGCGACGCGGTTCTTGGCGTCGAGCATCGCCTGCTGCACGGTTTCGAGTGCCTTCTTGCGCGCCGCAGCCACCTGCTCGAGCGAGAGCCCGGCATCCTTGAGCGCGGCCTTGCCGGCGCTGGCCAGGTTGTCGCCCGCCTTGAACATCGCCTCGATCGCCCCGGCCACCTTGGGCGCCTTGCGCGCGATCTTGACCGGCTTGGCGACCGCGTCGCCGAGGTAGGGCACCAGGCTCACGGCGGACAGGGCGGCGCCCAACGGGTCGCCGTTGGCCAGCGCGATCGCCAGGCCCGCGCCGTCGCTGACGGGCGTCGGGTCGAAGATGCCGGTGACGCTGGTGATCAGGTCCGCCTTGTCCAGCGGCGACATGTCGGCCGCCGCCTCCATCGTGCGATCCCAGACGTTCTTCTTCAGCTCCTCGCCGAGCGCCTCGTTGTACTTGTCCGTCATGCCGGTGCCCCCCAATAGCGTTCGCGCCATTCGCCGGCGCCCTGGTAGCGCGCCGCGCGCAGCCAGGCGTCGCCGAACGACTCCTGCGCCAGCGCCTGCCAGCGCGCCATCGGCGCCAGGTCGCGCCGATCCAGCACCTGCGCGATCGCGGGCTCGCGCCAGAAGCCGGGGGCGACGTCGAAGCGCAGCTGAAGGAACACCCGCAGCGCCTCGAGGTCGGCCAACCCGAACGGGGCGGCGATGTCCAGCGTGTCCTGCACGACCCAGTGCAGGTACGGCATCGGGTATAGCTCGAACAGCCGTGGGCGGACCTCCAGCAGGTGTTGGAGCAGGTCGGTTTCCAGCCGGGAACGGTCAGCCAGGGCCAGCCGATTCATCTGCTCGGACGTGAAGGTCAGCGTCGCCATGAGCCAAGGATAGCTTGCGCCAGGCTGTCCTTCTCCGACACGGCATGGGGTATGCGCGCCGAGCTTGTAACCGTTCGTCTATGGGCGGCCCGCGGTCGTCGCCGACGAACGTCCTACACTGGTGCCATGGCCAATCGACTCTCACAGATCGCCACGCGCACCGGCGACGACGGCAGCACCGGGCTGGGCGACGGCACGCGCGTGCCCAAGAGCCACGGCCGCATCGGCGCCATGGGCGACGTGGACGAACTCAATTCGCACCTGGGCGTGCTGCTGGCCGAGCCGCTGCCCGACGACGTGCGCGAGCTGCTGGTGACGATCCAGCACGAGCTGTTCAACCTCGGCGGCGAGCTCTCCATTCCGGGCTTCACGCTGCTCAAGGACGAGGCGGTCGCCGGCCTCGACGCCGCGCTGGCGCGCTACAACGAGACGCTGCCGCGCCTGATGGAATTCATCCTGCCCGCGGGCACGCGCAGCGCGGCACTGGCGCATGTGGCGCGCGCGGTCGCGCGGCGCGCGGAACGCGCCGTGGTGACCCTGGCCGGGACGGAGACGATCAACGCCGCGCCGCGCCTGTTCCTGAACCGCCTGTCCGACCTGCTGTTCGTGCTGGCGCGCGTGCTCAACCGCGCCAACCTCGATGGCCTGGGCGGCGACGACGTCTACTGGAAGAGCGAGAAGCTCTCGCGCAACCTCGATCCGGACGTGCCCTGAATCCGCCGAGGTGCGACGCCAGCAGCCTCGCAGGCGGCAACGTCGCTAGCCCTTGAGCTGCGCCAGCCGGGCGTCGACTTCGCGTTTTCCGATGCCGCGCAGCGCGGCGATCGCCGCGAGCGCCTGCGGCCGTGGCTTCGCCTTGCCGGCTTCCCACGCGTAGATCGATTGACCCGTCGCCCCGACGAGGAGGCCGAAGTCGGCGGCCGACAGGCCCAGGCGCTTGCGGTTCGCCGCCATGCCCTTGGCGCGAAAGCGCAGGCCGGCCGCGTCCGCCTCGCCCGACTCCGCCGTCGCGGCGGGACGAGGCCGGGCCTCGGCGGTGGCCGAGCTCCGGGCGAGTCGCTTGACCATCGCTTCCAGGGCCTGGATTCGGCGCTTGAGGCTCGCGATCTCGCTGCGCTGGGCGGCGACGGCCTTCTTCAGCCCGTCGCTGTTGCTGCGCAGCTCCTTGCGAGCGAGCCTGGTGATTTCAGCTTTGAATATGGTGGCGATGTTGGGCATGGGCTCTCCGGCGGTCGCATCGACGCCGCATGCCGCAGTCGACCTCGATCCGGTCTGCGATCTCCTTGGCGCCATCGATGCCGATCCCTGTGGCGCGACTGTAACCTGCCGGCGTGCCCGGCCGCGTAACAGCCCGCTAGCGCGCGCGCGGCCCGGCATGGCCGAGGCGCCGCCATGCTGTCGCGGCCTGTCGATTGCTCGTTCGATCCGCCAGGACGTCTGGTGGCATCGAGCGGGAATCAGGCATGGCCAAGACTGTGGGCGATTTCATCGTCGAGCGGCTCCACCAATGGGGTGTCCGGCTGATGTTCGGCTATCCGGGCGACGGCATCAACGGCGTGTTCGGCGCACTCAACCGCGCCGAGGGAAAGATCCGCTTCATCCAGGTGCGCCACGAGGAGATGGCGGCATTCATGGCCTCGGCCTATGCCAAGTTCACCGGCGAGCTCGGGGTCTGCATCGCGACGTCCGGCCCCGGCGCCTCGCACCTCGTCACGGGTCTCTACGACGCGCGGCTCGACCACATGCCCGTGCTCGCGATCGCGGGCCAGCAGGCGCGCGACGCGCTCGGCGGCCACTACCAGCAGGAAATCGACCTGCCGGCGCTGTTCAAGGACGTGGCCGGCTCCTACGTCCAGCAGGCCGGGATGCCCGCCCAGGTGCGCCACATCGTCGACCGCGCGGTGCGCGTGGCCGTCGCCGGGCGGCGTGTCACCGCGATGATCCTGCCGAACGATCTGCAGGAGGAATCGTACGAGGATCCGCCGCGCGCGCACGGCACCCTGCGCTCGGGCGTCGGCTTCGCCAGGCCGCTGGTGCTGCCGGCGCCAGCGGATCTCGAGCGCGCCGCCGAGGTGCTCAACGCCGGCAGGAAGGTCGCGCTGCTGGTCGGGGCGGGCGCACTGCAGGCGACCGACGAGGTCATCGCCGTGGCCGACGCCCTGCAGGCGGGCGCTGCGAAGGCGCTGCTCGGCAAGGCCGTCCTGCCGGACGATCTCGACTGGGTCACGGGCTCGATCGGCCTGCTGGGCACCGAGCCCAGCTGGAAGATGATGAACGAGTGCGACACCCTGTTGATGATCGGCTCGGGCTTCCCGTATGCGGAATTCCTGCCGAAGGAAGGCCAGGCGCGGGCGGTGCAGATCGACATCGCGCCCGAGATGCTCTCCCTGCGCTATCCGATGGAGGTCAACCTCGTGGGCGACGCGGCGCTGACGCTGCGCGCGCTGCTGCCGCTGCTGCGACCACGCACCGACCGCGCCTGGCGCCACGACATCGCCGGCTGGATGTCGGACTGGTGGAGGAAGCTCGAGGACCGCGCGATGCAGCCGGCCACGCCCGTCAACCCGCAGCGCGTGGCCTGGGAGCTGTCGCCGCGCCTGCCCGGCGACGCGATCATCACCAGCGACTCGGGCTCCTGCGCCAACTGGTATGCGCGCGACCTGCGCATGCGGCGCGGGATGATGGCGTCGCTCTCGGGCGGCCTCGCCTCGATGGGCGCGGCCGTGCCCTACGCGATCGCCGCGAAGTTCGCCCATCCGGCCCGGCCGGTGATCGCGCTGGTGGGCGACGGCGCGATGCAGATGAACAACATGGCCGAGCTCATCACGGTGTCGAAGTACTGGCAGCAGTGGAGCGACCCGCGCTGGATCGTCTGCGTCTTCAACAACGAGGACCTGAACCAGGTCACGTGGGAGCAGCGCGTGATGGAGGGCGATCCGAAGTTCGATGCGTCCCAGCAGATCCCGGACGTGCCGTACCACCGGTTCGCGGAGCTGATCGGCCTGCGCGGACTCTATGTCGACGATCCGGCGCAGCTGGGACCCGCCTGGGACGAGGCGCTCGCCAGCGATCGTCCGGTCGTGCTGGAGGTCAGGACCGACCCCGAGGTGCCCCCGCTGCCGCCACACATCACGCTCAAGCAGGCGACCGCCTTCGCCAAGGCGCTGGCCAAGGGCGACCCGCGCGAAGGCGGCGTGTTCATCGGGGCGATGCGCCAGGTGCTGGGCACGCTCCTGCCGGGCGAGCATCGATGACCCGGCGGCAGCGTCACCTGCCGGGGTGGATCCTGCGATTTCGCGCAGGCTGACCGGGTGCCTGGAGCGCGGGAGACAACGCCATTGCGCGCGCGGTCGCGGAATCCACGCCGCGCCGGTGGCGTTCGCGCCCGCGTGACGCGCCCGCGAACGGCGCCGCGCGTCAGGCCTTGGCGCGGCGCCGTGCGAGGACCGCGTCGCGCAGCACGTCCAGCACGGTGATCGAGTCGTCCCAGCCGATGCAGCCGTCGGTGATGCTCTTGCCGTATTCGAGCCGGGCCGGATCGTCCTTGCCCGGCGTGAACTTCTGGGCGCCGGCGTTCAGGTGGCTCTCCACCATCACGCCGAAGATGCACTCGTTGCCCGCGCCGACCTGGTCGGCCACGTCGCGCGCCACGTCCACCTGGCGCTCGAACTTCTTCTCGCTGTTGGCGTGGCTGAAGTCGATCATCAGGCGGCATGGCAGCTTCGCGGATTCGAGCTCCGCGCACGCGGCCCGGACGCTGGCCGCATCGTAGTTGGGCGTCCTGCCGCCGCGCAGGATCACGTGGCAGTCCTTGTTGCCACGGGTCTCGACGATGGCGACCTGGCCGTTCTTGTGCACCGACATGAAGTGGTGCGGCCGGCCCGCGGCCTGGATCGCGTCGATCGCGATCTTGAGGTTGCCGTCGGTGCCGTTCTTGAAGCCCACCGGCGCCGACAAGCCCGACGCGAGCTCGCGGTGCACCTGGCTCTCGGTGGTGCGCGCGCCGATCGCGCCCCAGCTGATCAGGTCGCCGATGTACTGCGGCGAGATCACGTCCAGGAACTCGCCGGCGGCGGGCACGCCGAGGCGGTTGATGTCCAGCAGCAGCTGGCGCGCGATGCGCAGCCCCTCGTGGATGCGGTAGCTCTCGTCGAGGTACGGATCGTTGATCAGCCCCTTCCAGCCGACGGTGGTGCGCGGCTTCTCGAAGTACACGCGCATCACGATCTCCAGCGTGTCCGCGTACCGGTCGCGTTCGGCCTTCAGCTTGCGCGCGTATTCGAGCGCGGCGGCCGGGTCGTGGATGGAGCAAGGCCCGATCACCACCAGCAGGCGGTCGTCCTGGCCGGCGACGATGTTGCGCACCGCGTTGCGCGTGCCGCCGATCAGCGCCTCCACCGGCGTGCCCGCGATCGGGAAGAAGCGGATCAGGTGCTCGGGCGGCGGCAGCGGCGTGACGTCGCGGATGCGCTGGTCGTCGGTGTCGCTGGTGCGCTCGCTCAGCGACAGCGTGTGGCGCGCGTCGGGCGTCTGCTTGGCATTCGTCATCATCTGCTCCGGGTTTCTCGTGAGTCTGGCGATTCGGGATGCCGGCACCGGCGAAAAAAAACCGCCGGGTGGGCCGGCGGTCTTTCGAAGGTCTCGTTGCCTTTCAGCGTGCGATTGCCTCTCCAGCCACCAGGCGGGGCGAGAACCAAGGCTTCGCCGAGGGGAAAGTCTCGCTACGCCAGCCGCAAGCCGGCCTGCTGCCACGACAAGGCACCGGCGCCGCCGCTCGCACGTCCCAAACGAATTTCAAGGGAGCGGCGGAACCGGCTCTGCCGGGCCGCTCGCGGCCGGCCCCTCGGGGGCAGGGAGCGCGCGCGAAGCCTCCCCTACGGGGGACAGCGACCGTGGGGCCGTCAATACTCGGCTCTGCCGGGCCGCTCGCGGCCGGCCCTCCTCGGGGGGCAGCGAGCGCGCGCTAAGCCTCCCCTGCGGGGGATAGCGAGCGTGGGGGCACCATGTCAAGCCGTGCCGCCGACCACCAGGCCATCGATGCGCAGCGTCGGCTGGCCCACGCCCACCGGCACGCTCTGGCCTTCCTTGCCGCAGACGCCCACGCCGGAGTCGAGCTCCATGTCGTTGCCGATCATCGAGATGCGCGTCAACGCGTCGGGGCCGTTGCCGATCAGCGTGGCGCCCTTGACCGGGTACTGGATCTTGCCGTTCTCGACCCAGTACGCCTCGCTCGCGGAGAACACGAACTTGCCGCTGGTGATGTCGACCTGGCCGCCGCCGAAGTTGGTGGCGTACAGCCCGCGCTTGATCGAGGCGACGATCTCCTCGCGCGGCGTGTCGCCGCCCAGCATGTAGGTGTTGGTCATGCGCGGCATCGGCGTGTGCGCGTAGCTTTCGCGGCGGCCGTTGCCCGTGGGCTTGACGCCCATCAGGCGCGCGTTGAGCGAATCCTGGATGTAGCCGCGCAGGATGCCGTCCTCGATCAGCACGTTGCGCTGGCTCGGGTTGCCCTCGTCGTCGACGTTGAGCGAGCCGCGGCGGTCGGCGATGGTGCCGTCGTCCAGCACCGTGACGCCCTTGGCCGCGACGCGCTTGCCGATGCGGCCCGCGAACGTGCTCGAGCCCTTGCGGTTGAAGTCGCCCTCCAGGCCGTGGCCCACCGCCTCGTGCAGCAGCACGCCCGGCCAACCCGGGCCCAGCACCACGGTCATCTCGCCGGCGGGCGCCGGGCGCGACTCGAGGTTCGTCAGCGCGGCGTTGACGGCCTGGTCGACGTACTTCGACAGGATCTGCTCGGTGAAGTAGCCCAGGCCGAAGCGGCCCCCGCCGCCGCCGGAGCCGGTCTCGCGGCGTCCGTTCTGTTCGGCGATGACGGTGATCGACAGGCGCACCAGCGGGCGCACGTCGGCCGCGCGGGTGCCGTCGGCGCGCGCGATCAGCACGACGTCGTGCTCGGCGGCCAGGCCGGCCATCACCTGCACGACGCGCGGGTCGCGGGCGCGGGCCATCTTCTCGATGCGTTCGAGCAGCGCCACCTTCTGCGTGGAGTCGAGCGTGGCGATCGGGTCGCCCGTGCCGTACAGCAGCCGGCTGCCGGAGATCCGGGTCTTGCCCTGCAGCTTCACGCGCCTGCTCTGGCCCGCCGCCGCGATCGCGCGCACGGTGCGCGCGGCGTCCATCAGCGAATTCGCGGAGATGTCGTCGGAATAGGCGAACGCGGTCTTCTCGCCGGCGACGGCGCGCACGCCCACGCCCTGGTCGATCGAGAAGCTGCCGCTCTTGACGATCCCTTCCTCCAGGCTCCAGCCTTCATGGCGCGTGGTCTGGAAGTAGAGGTCGGCGTCGTCGATGCGGTGCTCGCCCATCGCGGCCAGCGTCGTCGCGAGGTTCGCCTCGGTGAGGCCGAACGGCGCCAGCAGCAGGCCCTCGGCAATGGCCAGTCGTTCGATCGTCGGTTCGCGTGTGATCACGGCGGGCTCCTGGTTTGCTGGTTCGGGGACAAGCCGGCACGTTCCGGCGAATCCTTGGGAAAGGTGGCTCGATTGTGCAGGTTGTCCGCTCAGCTGGCGGCGCCTGCGCGGGCGTCTGGGAAAAAGTTCCATCGGCGGTCGAGCTGCCAGGCCCTCTGAAGAAGGAGTCTGACATGTTCAACCGCCAACTGCTCGTCATCGCCGGCATGGCCCTCGCCACGAGCACGGCCTTCGCCCAGGGCACGTACTACGATCCGCCGCGCTACGACGATCAGCGCTACGGCGACCAGCAGCGCCACGAGGGCTATTCGCGGGCCTCGTGGCGCGAGCGGCAGCGGGCCGACGAGCAGGAACAGCGTATCCGCGACGGCCAGGCCAACGGCAGCATCACGCCGCGTGAAGCCGCCTGGCTGCTGGACCAGCAGCGCCAGATCCGCCATGTGGAATGGCAGGCGTCCCGCGACGGCGTCCTGACGCGGGACGAGCGCCAGCAGATCCGCTACCTGCAGGACAGGGCCGATCGCTCGATCGACCGCATGACGTACAACCGCCGCGGCTACTGACGGCGAGCGCGCCCGGCGGCGGCGCCGCTCAGCCGGCGTCGTCCGCCTCGGGCGCGTCCGCGCGCCATGCGAGCGCCTGGGCATACAGGCGCTTGCGCGGCAGCCCGCTCAGCTCCGCGGCGATCGCCGCGGCCTGCTTGAGCGGCAGTTGCGCGAGCAGCACGCGCAACATGCGCTCGGCGTCCGCCGGCAGCGCATCGTCCGCCACGGCCTCGATCGCCGGCGCCGCATGCAGCACCAGCACGAATTCGCCACGGCGGTGGTTGGCATCGTCCGCGAGCCAGCCCGGGAACGCGGCCACCGGCAGCGTCACGACCTGCTCGAACTGCTTGGTCAGCTCGCGGCACACGGTCAGCTGGCGCACACCGCCGTCGCCCAACGTCTCGGCCATCGCGGCCGCCAGCGCCTCGATACGATGCGGCGCCTCGAAGATCACCGTCGCCTGGCGCGCCTCGCGCAGGCGCTGCAGCGCGGTCGCGCGCTCCTGCGCCTTGTTCGGGAGGAAGCCCGCGAACGCGAAGCCGTGTGCCCCCGCGTCGCCCGCGACGCTGAGCGCGGCGACGGCGCTGCTGGCCCCGGGCAGCGGCATCACGCGATGGCCGGCCGCCGCCGCCACCTGCACCAGCACCGCGCCCGGGTCGGACACCGCCGGCGTGCCCGCGTCGCTGATGTAGGCGACGCGCTCGCCGGCGGCCAGGCGCGCGCAGACCTGCGCCGCGCCGGCGCGCTCGTTGTGCTCGTGCAGCGCCAACAGCGGCTTTTCCAGGCCGAAATGCCGCAGGAAGGCGCCGCTCGTGCGCGTATCCTCGCAGGCGATGGCGTCGACCAGCGACAGCACGTGCAGCGCGCGCAGGCTGATGTCCGCGAGGTTGCCGATGGGCGTGGCCACCACGTAGAGGCAGCCGCGCGGATGGTCCTGCGCGCCGGCCACGGCGGCGGCCACCTGCAGCGCCTGGCGCAGGCCGATGGCGGCGGAGGCGGGGGCGGAGGCGTCTTCGCCGGAACGGTTCGGGAAGGGATCGGACACGATGGCGGTACCTTGCAAGAGCGGATCGGGCGGGGCGGACGACGGCGCCACGGCACGCGCGCTCACCGGACGCGCCGGCGAGGCGCTGGCGCAGCGCCATCTCGAGGCGCGCGGCCTGCGCATCCTCGCGCGCAATTATCGAGTGGCGCGCGGCCGCTCGCGGCCCGGTGGCGAGATCGACCTCGTGGCGCTCGAGCCGGACGGCACGCTGGTGTTCGTGGAGGTGCGGGTGCGGCGCGGCCCCATGGGCGGCGGCGCGGCCGCCAGCGTCGGGCCGGCCAAGCAGGCGCGACTGGTGCATGCGGCGCGCACCTGGCTGGCCGCGCTGCCGCGTGTCCCGCCGTGCCGGTTCGACGTCGTCGCGGTCGATGGCGACCGCGTGCAATGGCTGCAGGGCGCTTTCGACGAGCGTTGAGCGGCCTATCGGCCAGCTCCGCGCCCATTTGATGAGTGCAAACCCTAGAATCATGCGATTCCATCGTCCGATTGCTGCCGGCGCGTCAACAAACGGCCACGGGAACCTGGCGTCGCGTCGAATTTCGTCAATGGGCCGGCCTCCCGGCCCGACGGAACTCGGCGGGGCGAACGCGACTCTGTCCTACGGCGCGCTGAACTATGATCCCCGCGCGGCCCCGTCGCCGCCTGACCTGGCATCCATGCTCGAACCCCGCATCCAACAGCACTTCTTCGAAAGCGCCGACCTGAGCTACCAGGCGGCCGAGGCGATGGCGCGACCCATCGGCGACGCCGCCCAGGCGATCGTCGACTGCATCACCTCCGGCGGGCGCGTCTGGGTGCACGGGCGTGGCGTCGCCCAGGCGCCGGCGCAGCTGCTGGGCGCCGCGCTGTCGGGGCGCTTCGAGCGCGATCGGCCGGGCTTGGCCGCCATGGTGCTGGCCATCGACCCGCTGCTGCTGTCCACCCCGCCCGAGGCGCTCGCCGACGCCCCCGCGGTGACGCAGCTGCGCGTGCTGGGCCAGCCGGGCGACGTGCTCGTCGCCTTCGCGCTGCGGCCCGACGACGGCCTGCTGGCCTCGTTGGTCGAGGCGGCGCACGACCGCGAGATGAGCGCCATCGTCGTCGCCGGCCGCGAGCCGGGGTCGACCACCCTGCGCGGCAACGCGCAGATGCCCATGGCCGAGACCGACATCTGGATCGGCGTGCCGCACGAGCGCGCTGCGCGCGTCTGCGAACTCCAACTGCTGACGCTGCATGCCCTGTGCGATGCCGTCGACCTTCAACTGCTCGGCGACGCCGACCTCTGAAACCCACCATGCACACCCTGTCCACCCTCCGCCGCCGCCACCCGCTGGCCACGTCCCTCGTCGCCGGCGCGCTGGCCGTCGCCACGCTGGCCTCGCTCCAGGGCTGCATCGCGTTGCTGGGCGCCGGCGCCGTCGCGGGCGGGCTGTCCCTCAACGACCGCCGCACGGGCGGGACGCAGATCGAGGACCAGTCCATCGAGCTGAAGTCCGGCGGCCGCCTGCGCGACGCCATCGGCGACAAGGGTCACGTCAACGTCACCAGCTACGACCGCATCGTGCTGTTGTCCGGCGAGGTGCCCAGCGAGGCCGACAAGGCCGCGGCCGAGAAGGCCGTGCGCGACATCGAGGGCGTCAACAACGTCGTCAACGAGCTCGAGGTCGGCGCCAACAGCACCATCAGCACGCGCTCCAGCGACACCGTGATCACCACGCGCGTCAAGAGCGCGCTGATCGACGCCAAGGACGTGCAGGCCAGCGCCATCAAGGTGATCACCGAGCGCGGCAACGTCTACCTGATGGGCCGCGTCACCGAGCGCGAGGCCACGCGCGCGGCCGAGATCGCCCGCGCGCAGCCCAGCGTGCTGAAGGTGGTGCGCGTGTTCGAGATCCTCACGGAAGAACAGCTCAGCAACCTGCGCTGAGCCCGCCGAGGGTCACTCCGCGCTCACCCGGTGTCATCCTGCGCGCGGTCGCAGGATGCACTCGCCGGGCAGCGTGCCGGCGCGGGTGGAATGCCGCCCTAACCCAGCAGGCGGATGAGGCTGGAGGTGTCCCAGCGCCCGCCGCCGCGGGTCTGCACCTCGGCATAGAACTGGTCGACGAGCGCCGTCAGCGGCAGGCGGGCGCCGTTGCCGCGCGCCTCGTCCAGCACCAGGCCCAGGTCCTTGCGCATCCAGTCGACGGCAAAGCCGAAATCGAACTTGTCCTGCACCATCGTCTTGCCGCGGTTGTCCATCTGCCAGCTTTGCGCTGCGCCCTTGCCGATGACCTCGAGGACGGCCGGCATGTCCAGCCCCGCGCGCGCGCCGAACGCCACCGCCTCGGACAGCCCCTGCACGATGCCGGCGATGCAGATCTGGTTGACCATCTTGGCGAGCTGGCCCGAGCCGCTGCCGCCCAGCCGCGTGACGGCCTTCGCGTAGGCCATCGCGATCGGCTTCATCGCCTCGAAGGGCTCCGCGTCGCCGCCGCACATCACGGTCAGCAGTCCGTTGACGGCCCCGGCCTCGCCGCCGGAGACCGGCGCATCGACGAAGTGCAGGCCGCGCGACTTCGCGAGGCCGTGCAGCTCGCGCGCGACGTTCGCCGACGCGGTGGTGTTGTCGATGAAGACCGCGCCGCGCGCCATGCCGGCGAACGCGCCGTCGTCGCCCAGCACGATGGAACGCAGGTCGGCGTCGTTGCCCACGCAGGAGAACACGAACTCCGCCCCCTCGGCCGCCGCGCGCGGCGTGTCCGCCGCCCGGCCGCCGTGCCGAGCCACCCAGGCCTGCGCCTTGGCGGCGGTGCGGTTGTACACGCTCACCTGGTGCCCCGCGGCGGCCAGGTGGCCCGCCATCGGCGCTCCCATCACGCCCAGCCCAAGAAAAGCCACCTTGCGTGGCGGCGTCGCTTCGTATTGCTTGGTCATCGCATCGATCACATCAGCAGATCAGGAATGCGAGGATAGGCGATCCGAGCACACCGCCGCGCCCCGGGGTCTCCCGGCGCTGCCGCTCTCAAGGCTCAATCGAAGTTCAAGGGAGCGGCGGAACCGGCTTCGCCGGGCCGCTCGCGGCCGGCCCCTCGGGGGCAGGGAGCGCCAGCGACCGTAGGGCCGTCATTTCTGGAGCGGCGGAACCGGCTTCGCCGGGCCGCTCCTGGCATCAAGTCAGCGCCCCGGGGTCTCCCGGCGCTGCCGCTCTCAAGGCTCAAACGAAGTTCAAGGGAGCGGCGGAGCCGGCTTCGCCGGGCCGCTCGCGGCCGGCCCCTCGGGGGCAGGGAGCGCGAGCGACCGTGGGGCCGTCATTTCTGGAGCGGCGGAACCGGCTTCGCCGGGCCGCTCGCGGCCGGCCCCCTCGGGGGGCAGCGAGCGCCAGCGAGCGTGGGGGGCCACATTCACCCGAAGGTCATGTGCTCCGTGCCAGCCGCCAGGTCGGTCGACCGCGAGCGTTCGCTCTCGAGCTTGATCTGCAGGCGCAGGTCGTTGACGGAGTCGGCGTTGCGCAGCGCGTCCTCGTAGGTGATGAGGTTGGC
>JAEKKH010000347.1 GCA_019510465.1 Burkholderiales bacterium | reverse complement strand
CCGCGCTCGCCCGCGTCGAGGCCTCGAAGGAACAGGTGGCGTCGCAGAAGACGCGCTTCTACCCGGACATCAACTTCTCGGCCGGTTTCGGGCTCGATTCCATCAACCTGGGCAAGTTCCTGGAGCTGCCCAGCAAGACGTGGTCGTTCGGCCCGGCGCTGCACCTGCCCATCTTCGAAGGCGGCCAGCTGCGCGCCCAGCTCAAGGGCAAGGGCGCCGAGCGCGACGCCGCGATCCAGGCCTACAACCAGCAGGTGATCGACGCGGTGCACGAAGCCGCCGACGCCGCCACCTCGGCGGCCTCGATCGGGCGCCAGCTGACCTTGCAGCGCCAGGCGCTCGAGGCCTCGACGGCCAGCTACGACTTCTCGCAGAAGCGCTACGGCCAGGGCCTGGGCAATGCGCTGATCGTGCTGAATGCCGAGACCCAGATGCTGGCCGAGCGCCGCCTCGAGGTCGACCTCGAATACCGCGCGCTCGACGTCCAGGCGCAGCTGATGAAGGCCCTCGGCGGTGGCTGGACGGCCAACCTGAACGCGCCGTCCGCCGCCGCCTCCGCGTCGTCGCCGACGACCGCCACCGCCAAGAACGACAACCTCACGCCCGCTTAAATCATCATGAACGCTCCCGCCAACAACAACGCCGCTCCTGCCACGACCGCGCCGGCCGGCAATCCCAGGCGTCGCACCGCCCTGACCGCCATCGCGGTCGCCGTGCTGGTGATCGGCGGCGGCTACGGCATCTACTACTGGATGACCGGCCGCCACTCGGAGTCCACCGACAACGCGTACGTGCAGGCCAACGTGGTGCAGATCACGGCGCAGGCCGCCGGCACCGTCACGGCCATCAACGCCGACGACACCGACTACGTCAAGTCCGGCCAGGTGCTGGTCAAGCTCGACCCGGCCGACTCGCGCGTCGCGCTGGACCAGGCCGAGGCCGCGCTGGCCCAGACGGTGCGCGAGACGCGCATCCTGTTCGCCAACAACTCCACCCTGCAGGCGCAGATCGACGCGCGCGCCGCCGACGCCACGCGTGCCGCGGCCGACCTCGCCAAGGCGCAGGACGACGTCAACCGGCGCGGCCCGCTGGTGCAGAGCGGCGCGGTCGGCAAGGAAGAATTCGAGCACGCGCAGCAGCAGCTCGCGTCCGCCAGGAGCGCGTACACCGCCGCCAGGTCGGCGCTCGACGCCGCCAGGGAACAGCTGGCCTCGAACCAGTCGCAGACCGAGGGCACCAGCGTCGCCCAGCACCCGAACGTGCAGCGCGCCGCCGCCAAGGTGCGCGAGGCCTGGCTCGCGGTGCAGCGCGCCGAGGTGCCCGCGCCGGTGAGCGGCACCGTCGCGCGCCGCAGCGTGCAGGTGGGCCAGCGCGTGCAGGCGGGCGTGCCGCTGATGTCGGTGGTCACGCTCAACAACGCCTGGGTCGACGCCAACTTCAAGGAAGGCCAGCTCGAGCGCCTGCGCATCGGCCAGCCGGCCACGCTGGAGGCCGACGTCTACGGCAAGCACGTGGTCTTCCACGGCAAGGTCGAGGGCCTGGGCGCCGGCACCGGGGCGGCGTTCTCGCTGCTGCCCGCGCAGAACGCCACCGGCAACTGGATCAAGGTGGTGCAGCGCGTGCCCGTGCGCATCGCGCTCGACCCGGCCGAGGTCGCGAAGAACCCGCTGCGCGTGGGCCTGTCGATGAACGTCACCGTGGACGTGGCCGACGAGAGCGGCCGTTCGGTGGCCGACACCCCGCGCACGCAGGGCGCCGTCGCCTCGACCACGGTGTTCGACTCGCTGCAGCACGACGCCGACACCGAGGTGGCGCGCATCGTCGCGGCCAACGGCGGGGGCCGCATCACGCCGACCGCGACCGCGCAGGCGGCGTCGTCGTCGGCCTCGGCGCCCGTGGCCGCGGCCTCGGGGGCCGAGAAGGTGGCCTCGGCCGCCACGCGTCGCCATCACCACAAGCAGTCCTGATCCCGGCGCGGCCGCCGCAGCCGGCGTCCGCTTCGCACTGGCCACAAGAACAAGAGGTCTCGCAATGTCCGCTCCCGCCGCGGCGGCCAAGCCGCCTGCGCCCCTGACCGGCGGCGCGCTCGTCCTGGGCACGTTGTCGCTGTCGCTGGCGACCTTCATGAACGTGCTGGACTCGTCGATCGCGAACGTGTCCCTGCCGTCGATCTCCGGTGACCTGGGCGTCAGCATCTCGCAGGGCACCTGGGTCATCACCAGCTTCGGCGTCGCCAACGCCATCTCCGTGCCGCTCACCGGCTGGCTGACGCAGCGCTTCGGCGCGGTGCGCCTGTTCACGATGAGCGTCATCCTGTTCGTCATCGCCTCGATCCTGTGCGGCCTGGCGCCGTCCATCGAGATGCTGATCGCCTTCCGCGTGCTCCAGGGCTTCGTGGCCGGGCCGATGATCCCGCTGTCGCAGACGCTGCTGCTGTCCAC
>JAEKKH010000346.1 GCA_019510465.1 Burkholderiales bacterium | reverse complement strand
CATCGTCGATGATCTGTTGCGCGCGCTTGTCGCGCTGGATGCCTTCGCGGGTGAACACCTGCACGTCGATGACCGTGCCGTTGGTGCCCTGGTCGACGCGCAACGACGTGTCCTTCACGTCGGAGGCCTTCTCGCCGAAGATCGCGCGCAGCAGCTTTTCTTCCGGCGTCAGCGTGGTCTCGCCCTTGGGCGTGACCTTGCCCACCAGCACGTCGCCGGCGTTGACTTCGGCGCCGATGTAGACGATGCCCGACTCGTCCAGGCGGCCCAGTTGCTGCTCGGACAGGTTCGGGATGTCGCGCGTGATTTCCTCGGAGCCCAGCTTCGTGTCGCGCGCCATGACCACCAGTTCCTCGATGTGGATCGAGGTGTAGCGGTCTTCGGCGATGACGCGTTCCGACAGCAGGATCGAGTCTTCGAAGTTGTAGCCGTTCCAGGGCATGAACGCGACGAGCATGTTCTGGCCCAGGGCGAGCTCGCCGAGGTCCGTCGATGCGCCGTCGGCGATCACGTCACCGGCGCCGACCTTGTCGCCGCGCTGGACGATGGGACGCTGGTGGATGTTCGTGTTCTGGTTGGAACGCTGGTACTTGATCAGGTTGTAGATGTCGACGCCGACTTCGCCGGCCACCGTTTCCGCGTCGTTGACGCGGATGACGACGCGGTTGGTGTCGATGTAGTCGACCACGCCGCCGCGGCGGGCGGTGACGACGGTGCCCGAGTCGACCGCGGCCACGCGCTCCACGCCCGTGCCGACCAGCGCCTTTTCAGGACGCAGGACCGGGACGGCCTGGCGCTGCATGTTGGCGCCCATCAGCGCGCGGTTCGCGTCGTCGTGCTCGAGGAACGGCACCAGCGAGGCGGCGACCGACACGATCTGCGTCGGCGCGACGTCCATGTACTGGATGCGTTCCGGCGAGGTCAGCACCGATTCGCCGTTCTCGCGGGCGGAGACCAGCTCGTCGGTCAGCTTGCCGTGCGGGTCGAGCGAGGCGTTGGCCTGCGCGATGACGTACTTGCTTTCCTCGATGGCCGACAGGTAGTCGATCTGGTCGGTGACCTTGCTGTCGTTCACGCGGCGATACGGCGTCTCGAGGAAGCCGTAGTCGTTCAGGCGGGCGTACAGGGCCAGCGAGTTGATCAGGCCGATGTTCGGGCCTTCCGGCGTCTCGATCGGGCACACGCGGCCGTAGTGGGTCGGGTGCACGTCGCGGACTTCGAAGCCGGCGCGCTCGCGGGTCAGGCCGCCCGGGCCGAGTGCGGAGACGCGACGCTTGTGCGTGATCTCGGACAGCGGGTTGGTCTGGTCCATGAACTGCGACAGCTGCGACGCGCCGAAGAACTCCTTGAGCGCCGCGGAGATCGGCTTGGAGTTGATCAGGTCGTGCGGCATCAGCGCTTCGGTCTCGGCCTGGCCGAGGCGCTCCTTGACGGCCTTCTCGATGCGCGCGAGGCCCGAGCGGTACTGGTTCTCGGCCAGTTCGCCGACGCAGCGCACGCGGCGATTGCCGAGGTGGTCGATGTCGTCCACTTCGCCGCGGCCGTTGCGCAGCTCGACGAGGATCTTGACGACGTCGAGGATGTCCTCGTTCGACAGCGTCATCGGACCTTCGGCGCCGTCGCGGCTCACGCGGGCGTTGAACTTCATGCGGCCGACGCGCGACAGGTCGTAGGTGTCCTCGCTGTAGAACAGGCGATGGAACAGCGCCTCGACGGCGTCTTCGGTCGGCGGCTCGCCGGGGCGCATCATGCGGTAGATCGCGACGCGGGCGGCCAGCTGGTCGGCCGTCTCGTCGGTCGCGAGCGTCTGGCTGATGTACGCGCCCTGGTCGAGCTCGTTCGTGAACAGCGCGGGCAGTTCCTTGACGCCGGCCGTGCGCAGCTTCTTCAGCAGCGACTCGGTCAGCTCGTCGTTGGCCTTCGCGATGATCTCGCCGGTGTCGGCATCGACCATGTTGCGCGCGATGACGCGGCCGACCAGGAAGTCTTCCGGGACGGTGATGTGCGTCGTGCCGGACTGCTCGAGCTGGCGGACGTGGCGCGCGGTGATGCGCTTGTCCTTCTCGACGATGACGGCGCCGTCCTTGTCGGTGATGTCGAAGCGCGCGATCTCGCCCTTCAGGCGGTCGGCCACGAACTCCATCTGCGCGCCCGAGTCCATCAGGCGGAAGGTGTCGTTGCGGAAGAAGTGCGCCAGGATCGCTTCCGGATTCAGGCCGATGGCCTTCAGCAGGATCGTGACCGGCATCTTGCGGCGACGGTCGACGCGGAAGTACAGGATGTCCTTCGGGTCGAACTCGAAGTCGAGCCAGGAGCCGCGGTACGGGATGATCCGCGCCGAGAACAGCAGCTTGCCGGACGAGTGCGTCTTGCCCTTGTCGTGCTCGAAGAACACGCCGGGCGAGCGGTGCAGCTGGCTGACGATGACGCGTTCGGTGCCG
>JAEKKH010000084.1 GCA_019510465.1 Burkholderiales bacterium | reverse complement strand
CACCGTCGTGATGGCCGCCGTCAGCGTGGTCTTGCCATGGTCGACGTGACCGATGGTGCCGACGTTCACGTGCGGCTTCGTACGTTCGAATTTGCCTTTTGCCATCTTGCGCTCCTAGTCAAGCGTTCGAAAAAAGTCGAGAAAACAGAGGTGGTGCCCATGGCGCGGATCGAACGCGCGACCTCTCCCTTACCAAGGGAGTGCTCTACCACTGAGCCACATGGGCATCGACACGGGCTTGGACACGGGCTGGCGGCCTGTGTTCAAACCGCTGTCGACAACGGTCTGCACTATCTACTGTCTTGACGGCTGCTCCAACACTGGAGCGGGAGACGGGAATCGAACCCGCGTCATTAGCTTGGAAGGCTAGGGTTCTACCATTGAACTACTCCCGCCTGCAGCCAGGGACAGTCTTCGCACCCTTGGTGGAGGAGGCTGGATTCGAACCAGCGTACGCGTTAGCGGGCAGATTTACAGTCTGCTGCCTTTAACCACTCGGCCACCCCTCCAGGAGCGAAGCCCGCAACTATACCACACCAGTTTGCGGGTTGGATAGACCCCGAGCACCGCCAGCCGCCGGCGTCCTGTCACACGCCTGTCGCTGCCCGTCAGTCGATCGACCACCAGTCCACCAGCCCGGCCGTCGCGGCGAAGTGGCTGCCGTCGGCCATGAATTCGCGCTTGAAGTCGTGCGACGGGTGGCGCGCCCGCAGCACGCGCGCGCACGAGCCCGCCGGGCAGGCCGACTCGAAGAACGCCTGTGCCGGCTTGCCCCATAACAGGAAGGTCGGCGGCTCGGCACGGGCAGCGAGTACGCGGACGATATCGGCAGTGAGTCCTTGCCAACCACAGTTCATGTGGGCGCCCGCGGCGCCCACCTCGACCGTCAGCACCGGATTGAGCATCAGCACGCCCTGGCGCGCCCAGCCGTCGAGCCGCCAGCGCTCGGGCGGCTGCCAGCCCGGCCGGTCGGCCTTCAGGATCTCGAAGATGCGCCGCAGCGAGACCGGCTTGCCGTGGCCGGCCGAGAACGCCAGCCCGTCGGCGTGGCCGGGCCGGGGATACGGATCCTGGCCGAACACCACGACCTTGACCGCGCCGGGCGACAACAGCCGAAGGGCGCGGAACGGATCCGGCGGCGCGATCTCGCGCCCGTCCGAGACCGCCTGCACCGCGTCCACGACCGCCTGCTCGGCCGCCGGCGTCCAGCCCGTCAGCACCTCGCGCCAGGCCGGCGGCAGGTGGGCGAACGCGGCGGGAAGGTCGGCGGCGACACGCACGCGCGGGGCGTCGCCCTGCCCGGCCATCCCTCCGAACGGCAGGTCCGCCTGGCCGCTCATGGCCGGGGCGCGCCGAACAGGGCCTGCAGCGCGACGCCCGGATCGGCGGCGCGCATGAAGGCCTCGCCGACCAGGAACGCGTTCACGCCCGCCGCGCGCATCCTCGCGACGTCGGCCGCGGACAGGATGCCCGATTCGGTGACCAGCAGCCGGTCTGCCGGCACGCGGTCGAGCAGGCCCAGCGTCGTGTCGAGCGTCACCTCGAAGCTGCGCAGGTTGCGGTTGTTGACGCCCAGCAGCGGCGTACGCAGGCGCAGCGCGCGGTCGAGCTCGATGCCGTCATGCACTTCCACCAGCACGTCCAGGCCCTGCTCGAGAGCGGCGGCCTCCAGCTCGGCCATCTGCGTGTCGCCCAGGCAGGCCACGATCAGCAGGATGCAGTCCGCACCCATGGCGCGCGCCTCGACCACCTGGTACGGGTCGATGAGGAAGTCCTTGCGGATCACCGGCAGCGCGCACGCGGCGCGCGCGGCGCGCAGGTAGGCCTCGTGGCCCTGGAAGAATTGAACGTCCGTCAGCACCGACAGGCAGGCCGCCCCGTGCGCCGCGTAGGTGAGCGCGATGGCTGCCGGGTCGAAGTGCTCGCGCAGCACGCCCTTGCTGGGGCTGGCCTTCTTGATCTCGGCGATGACGGCGGCATCCCCGCGCGCCACCTTCGCGCGCATGGCCGCGGCAAAGCCGCGCGGCGCCGACTGGGCGCGCGCGAGCTCCCGCAGGTCGGCCTCGCTGAGCTTCGGGCGGGCGGCGGCGATCTCGTCGCGCTTGACGGCGACGATGCGGTTCAGGATGTCAGACATGGGGCTTGAGCTTCTGCGTCACGGCGACGAACTGGTCCAGCTTGGCCTGCGCCGCGCCCGAGGCCACGGCTTCGCGGGCGCGCTTGACACCCTCGGCCACGGTGCCGGCCACGCCCGCGCAGTAGAGCGCGGCGCCGGCGTTGAGCAGCACGACGTCGCGCACCGGGCCGTCCTCGTTGGATAGCGCGCGGCGGATGCACGCCACCGACTCCTGCTGGTTGGCGACCCGCAGGACGCGCGAGTCGTACACCGGCAGGCCGAAGTCGCTGGGATGCACGACGTACTCGCGCACCTCGCCGCCCTTGAGCTCGCCCACCAGCGTCTCGCCCGACAGCGACACCTCGTCCATGCCGTTCATGCCGTAGACGACCATCACGTGCTCCGAGCCCAGGCGCTGCAGCACGCGCACCTGGATGCCGACGAGATCGGGGTGGAACACGCCCATCAGCTGGTTGGGCGCGCCCGCGGGGTTCGTCAACGGGCCCAGGATGTTGAAGATCGTGCGCACGCCCAGCTCCTTGCGCACCGGCGCCGCGTGCTTCATCGACGCGTGGTGGTTGGGCGCGAACATGAAGCCGATGCCGGTTTCCTCGAGGCAGGTGGCCACCCGCTCGGGCGACAGGTTGATGTGGACGCCGAGCGCCTCCATCACGTCGGCGCTGCCCGAGGTGGACGACACGCTGCGCCCGCCGTGCTTGGCGACCCGCGCGCCCGCGGCGGCGGCCACGAACACCGAGGCCGTGGAGATGTTGAAGGTGTGCGAGCTGTCGCCGCCGGTGCCCACGATGTCGACCAGGTTCGCGCGGTCGACCACCGGCACCGGCGAGGCGAACTCGCGCATCACGGTGGCCGCGGCGGTGATCTCGCCGATGGTCTCCTTCTTCACGCGCAGGCCGATCGCGATGGCGGCGATCATCGTCGGCGACATCTCGCCGCTCATGATGCGCCGCATCAGCGCGAGCATCTCGTCGTGGAAGATCTCGCGATGCTCGATGACGCGGGTCAGGGCTTCGATGTCGGAAATCGGCATGGGGGCGATCTCAGTTGGCGCCGACGGCACGGCGGATTTCGGCGATGGCGTGGTCGATGCCGGCGGCGTCGACGTCCAGGTGGGTGACGAAGCGCAGCTTGTACAGGCCCGTGCACAGCACGCCGCGGGCGCGCAGGGCGTCGACCAGCGAGTCGTGCTCGCCGCCCCATTTCGCCGCGGTGCGCGCCTGCACCAGCGCCGGCGACAGGTCGACGAACAGGATGTTGCTCGCGGGAGGCGCGAAGCTGAGCCCATCGATCCCGGCCAGGCCCGCGGCCAGGCGGCGCGCATTCGCATGATCCTCGCTCAGCCGCCTGACGTGATGCGCCAGTGCGTACGACGCGCCCATCGCGAGCAGCCCAGACTGGCGCATGCCGCCGCCGGCCATCTTGCGCACGCGCTTCGCGCGGACCATCAGCTCGCGCGAGCCGACCAGCGCCGAGCCCACCGGCGCCCCCAGGCCCTTGCTGAAGCATACGGAGACGCTGTCGAACAGGTCGGCGATGGCACGCACCTCGGCGTAGGGATCGGTGCCGTTGGCCTCGGCCTGCACGACGGCGGCGTTGAAGACGCGGGCGCCGTCCAGGTGCGTGGCCAGGCCGTGCCGGCGCGCGAGCGCGGTCGCGTCGCGCAGGTAGCCCATGGCCATCGGCTGGCCGCCGAAGGTGTTCTCGAGCGCCAGCAGCCGGGTGCGTGCGAAGTGCGCGTCGTCGGGCTTGATCGCGGCCTCGATGTCGGCCAGCGCGAGCGAGCCGTCGGCCTGGTGCGCGATGGGCTGCGGCTGGATCGAGCCCAGCACCGCGGCGCCGCCGCCTTCCCAGCGGTAGGTGTGCGCCATCTGGCCCACCAGGTACTCGTCGCCGCGTTGGCAGTGGCTCATCAGAGCGGCAAGGTTGCTCTGCGTGCCGGTGGGCATGAACAGCGCCGCCTCCTTGCCCAGCATGATGGCGATGCGCTCCTGCAGCGCGTTGACGCTGGGGTCGTCGCCGAAGACGTCGTCGCCCAGTGGTGCGGCGAACATCGCGTCGCGCATGCCCGGCGTCGGGCGGGTGACGGTGTCGCTGCGCAGATCAATCATGGCGCCCCTCCCGCGCCGGATACGGCGCTCCGTCCCCCCAGGGAACCGCGGGCTTGCTTGGGGCGGCCCGGCGCTGCGCCCGCGTGACGTTGCTCATTGCAAGGTGCTCAGATTGAGGAAGTTGCGCAGCATGGCGTGGCCGTGCTCCGACAGGATCGATTCGGGGTGGAACTGCACGCCTTCCAGAGGCGTTGCCGTGCCGACGAGGCCGCGGTGGCGCACGCCCATGATCTCGCCGTCCTCAGAGCGCGACGTGACGACGAGCTCGGCGGGACAGGTCTCCTGCTCGATGACCAGCGAGTGGTAGCGGATCACGCTGAACTCGCGCGGCAGGCCGGCGTAGACGCCCTCGCCGTCGGTCGTGAGCGTGCTGGCCTTGCCGTGCATCTGGCGCTGAGCGCGCACGATGCGGCCGCCGAGCGCCGCGCCGATGCTCTGGTGGCCCAGGCACACGCCCAGGATGGGCAGCTTGCCGAGATATTCGCGGATCGCCGGCACGCACACGCCGGCCTCGGCGGGCGAGCAGGGCCCGGGCGACAGCACGAGGTGGTCCGGCTTCAAGGCGCCGATCTCCTCGACGCTGATCTCGTCGTTGCGCACGACTTGCACCTCCTGCCCGAGCTCGCCGAAGTACTGCACGAGGTTGAACGTGAAGGAATCGTAGTTGTCGATCATCAGAAGCATGAGCGTTCCTGTGTCTGGCGGGGATCGACCCGGGATTCCGCAGGGCGCGGAACGGTCGATCGGGGGTCTCTCGTCGGCCGCGGGAGCCCGCGGCAAGGGTCAACGGGCGCACGCCGCAGGCGGCGCGACCCGGGCCGTGATCTTCACCAGCGCCAATGCCCGGTGTGGAAGATGGTCGAGAGCTGCTTCATGTCCAGTCCATTCTAAGCGCCTGCCGCGCGAAAGCGGCGCACCGGCCTTCTTCCCGCTGCAAGCGTGGCTTCGGTGACGATTGCGGTCTGCCCGGATCGCGCACGGGCCCCGCGCTCGCTACGATCGCCCGATGCCCCCGCCAGAAGATTCCGCCGACGGCAAGCCCGCCCCCGCCCCCGTCCCGCCGATCGCCGAGTTCGCCGGCGCGCTGCGCGCCCGGGCGCAGTCGCGCCGCCGTGGCCGCCGCCCGGCCGACGACGGGCCGTCCGCGTCGCCGCCACCGTCCATCGAGGAACAGCTCGATCGCGCGGAGATCTGCTCGCGCTCGGGCCGCATCGACGACGCCATCGACATCTGCAACGCGCTGCGTCCCGCCCTGGCGGCGGGCGGCGACCCGCGCAGCGTGGGCTGGTGCGATTTCGTGCTCGCGCTGAGCCACCTGAACGCCGGCCGCGCCAAGGAGGCGGTGATCGCCGGCTACCGCGCGATCGGCAAGCTCGAACCGGGCATGAAGCTGATGCGCGGGTTGACGGTGCTCGCGTCGGCCCTCGCGCGCACCGGCGACGCGGGCGGCGCGCTCGAGCTGCTCGAGCGCGCCAAGAAGCTGCTGGCGCAGATCAGCAGCCCGCGCGACCGCTGCCTGTTCTGGGTCAACTGCGGCAGCACGTTCCACGCGCTGGGCGACCTGGAGCAGGCCGTCAAGCACTCGCTGCTGGCCGACGGGCTGCTCGCCGAGTTCGACGACCCGTACCTGCACGCGGCGGTCAAGATGAACCTGCTGGTGCAGCGCCTGATCCTGGCGGTGGCGGGCTGCCATGGCGTGGAGACGCCCGAGCTGACCGAGCTGCTGGCGGCGGCGTCGGCCATGGTGGAGCGCCTGGTCGCGGCGGGCCAGCACTACTCGGTGGCCAAGGGCAGCGAGGACATCGCCGACGCCTACATCGCGCTCGGCAAGTACGAGAAGGCGCGCGAGGCGCTGCAGGTGGGCGTGAAGTCGGCCGACGCCGCCAAGGCCGGGCCCGACCGCGGCATCCTGGAGCTGCGCCTGGGGCGCATCGAGCGCCTGGCGGGGCAGTACCGGCGCGCCCAGGCGCACATCGGGCTCGCGCTGGAGCTGCTCGCCGAGAGCGCGCTGCTCAAGGAACTGGCCGAGGCGCACCTTGAGAACAGCCTGCTCAACGAAGAGCGCCAGCACTGGCGCGCGGCGCTGGACAGCTACCGCGAATCGGCGCAGATCCGCGAGCGCCTGCTGATCGCGCAGTCGGACGCCCGCGTCCACGCGCTGGAAGTGCGGCTGGAGCTGGTGCGCGGCGGATCCGGCGACCGCTGAGCTTTGGCGGCGCGGCGCGGCGCCGCGTCACTGCACCAGCGACGGCGCCGTGCCGTCCTGACGCCAGGCCTTGAGCTTGTCGAGCTTGGCGGCGTAGAGGTCGTGGTCGCTGCGCTTGACCGCGTCGCTCATCGCCAGCGACATCTCCGCCCGCGCCTCGTCGAGGCGGTTCAACCCGAAGTCGGCCACCGCGAGCGCGTAGTGGAACTCGTGGTAGTCCGGATCGCGGTCGATCTCCTTGAGGAACATCTCGCGCGCCTTCGCGAAGTCGCCCTTGTGCAGCGCCGCCTGGCCCTGCACGAACCAGTAGAACGGCGGCACCGGCTCGAGCAGAGCCAGGCGCGCCTGCACGGCCTTCGCCTCGGCCGTGCGGCCCAGCTCGCTCAGCGCCTCGGCGTAGTTGGCCAGGATGCGCGGATTGCCCGGCTCGCCCTGGAGCACGTAGTGCAGCACCTGCTCGGCGCGCGCCGCGTCGCCGTGACGCAGGTAGATGACGCCCAGCGTGTTGTAGGCGCTGCGGAACTGCGGGTCGAGCTTGACCGCCTGGCGGATGCGCCAATAGGCGTCGTCGAGGCGCCCGCGCACCATCGCCTCGGCGGCACGGTTGTTCATGTACATCGCGAGCACCGTCTCCTGCGAGATCGGCCGCGTGAAGTAGCCGTCGTTGACGGCCGGCATGAAGTCGATCGTGTAGATGACGCTCTTGTCGAAGCGGTGCTGGAACGCCAGGTTCACGTGGCCGCTCATGAAGTACATGCCGCCCGAGCGGCTCCACATGTCTTCGGTAGCCACCTGCTGGAACGTCACCTTCAGGCCCATGGCGTTGGCGAACGCGCCGGTCATGATGATCAGCGACAGGCAGTTGCCCTGGCGCGCCTCGAAGGCCTGCGACGCGGTCCGGGTCGTGCTGGAGTCGTACTCGAGCATCAGCTTGCTGCGCGTGTACAGCGCATCGGTCAGCGCCTCGCGGATGCCCCGGGCGCGAGCCATCGGCATGATGACCTTGTCGAGATACGCCTGCATGTCCGGCGTCATCTTGAAGACGTCGTCCGGGTCGACCGGCTCCTGCGCGGGCCCGAAATGCGCGTCGTCGAACAGGTCGGGCGACGCGGCCGCCAGTGGGTGGGTGGGGACGGCGCAGCCGGCCATCAGCAGCAGTGGCGCGACGGCGAGCGCCAGGCGGGACAGGCACGAACTCAACTTCGACATGACGGACTCCTCGGCTGGCCACCCGCACCTGGCGGGGCACGGGTCCCGATGTGAACTATGCGCTTTCCGCCGGGCTTGGCAAGCCCGCTCAGAACCCTTCCTCGACCAGCTCGGCCGCGCGCAGCAGCGCACGTGCCTTGGCCTCGGTCTCGCGCCATTCCATCTCCGGGACCGAATCTGCCACGACGCCGGCGGCGGCTTGCACATAGAGCGTGTTGTTTTGCACGATCCCGGTGCGAATCGCGATCGCCACGTCCATGTCGCCCGCGAAGCTCAGGTAACCGCACGCCCCGCCGTAGATGCCGCGCTTGACCGGCTCGAGCTCGTCGATGATCTCCATCGCGCGGATCTTGGGCGCGCCGGTGAGCGTGCCGGCCGGGAAGGTGGCACGCAGGACGTCCATGTTGGTCATGCCCGGCTTGAGCAGGCCCTCGACGTTGCTGACGATGTGCATCACGTGCGAGTAGCGCTCGACCACGAACGCGTCGGTCACCTTGACGCTGCCGGTCTGGGCGATGCGGCCGATGTCGTTGCGCGCCAGGTCGATCAGCATCAGGTGCTCGGCGCGCTCCTTCGGGTCGGCCAGCAGCTCCTTCTCGATCTCGGCGTCCGCCTCCGGCGAGGCGCCGCGCGGGCGCGTGCCCGCCAGCGGCCGGATCGTCACCTTCTCGCCGTCGGCCACGTGCTCGTGGCGCACCAGGATCTCCGGCGAGGCGCCCACGATCTGGAACGAGCCCATGTCGTAGAAGTACATGTAGGGTGACGGGTTCAGCGAGCGCAGCGCGCGGTACAGGCTCAGCGGCGACTCGGTGTAGCGCTTCTGCAGCCGCTGGCCGACCTGTACCTGCATCATGTCGCCCGCGGCGATGTATTCCTTGGCCTTGAGGACGGCGGCGATGTAGTCGTCCTTGGCGAACTCGCGCTGCACCGCGTACGACGGCCCGCGCTTGACGGCCGGCGCCGTCACCGAATAGCGCAGCTTGTCCGACAGCTCGCCCAGGCGGCGCTTGGCCGCGAAGAAGGCGTCGGGCCGGGTCGGGTCGGCGTAGACGATCAGGTACAGGCGGCCCGACAGGTTGTCGATGACGGCCAGTTCCTCCGTCTGCAGCAGCAGGATGTCGGGCGTGTCGAGGCCGCCAGGCTTGGCGGCGCCGGCCAGCCGGGGCTCGATGTAGCGCACCGCGTCGTAGCCGAAGTAGCCGGCCAGGCCGCCGCAGAAGCGCGGCAGGCCGGGGCGCAGCGCCACCTTGAAGCGGCGCTGGAACTGCTCGATGAAGTCCAGCGGGTTGCCGTCGTGGGTCTCGACGATCTGGCCGTCGGTGACGACCTGCGTGAGCTTGCCGGTGGCCTGGACGCGGG
>JAEKKH010000372.1 GCA_019510465.1 Burkholderiales bacterium | reverse complement strand
GATCGCCCGCGCGCACTGGAAGAAGACCGTGTCGACGTCGATCACGAGCACGCATTTCGGCCGCTGCCCCTGCATCTCGAAGCGCGCGAGCAGCGCCGGGTCGACGCTGATCGTGGCACGCCCGTTCACGCGCAGCGTCTCGCCGACGCCGGGGATCAGGAACAGCAGGGCCACGCGCGGGTCGCTCACGATGTTGCGCAGGCTGTCAGCGCGGTTGTTGCCGCGGCGTTCGGGCAACAGCAGCGTGCGCTCGCCGTGCACCTGCACGAAGCCCGCCGGATCGCCGCGCGGCGACGCGTCCAGGCCGCCGGGGCCGCTGGTGGCCAGCAGCGCGAACGGCGAGGCCTGGATCATCGCCTGGTAGTGCGGATGCAGCGTCCGCGACTCCTTGCGCAGCGAGGCCTCGGCCACGGGGCCCAGCAGAGCCTCGAGCTCGGCCAGCGTCTCGATGGTGTGGGATCGTTCACGCGTCATCGTCATCGTCATTGCCTGCTGTTGCCCGAGTAGTCGTCATCGTCATGATCATCTTCCCAGATCTCCCAGCCCTCGTGGATGACGAAGGCCCCCAGGACGGCGCCGGCGACGAGGTCGACCGCGCGCCACCCCGTGAGCGCCACCAGCAGGCCCGACAGCAGCACGCCGATGTTGACGAGCACGTCGGCGCGCGTGTCGATCCACGTGGCGCGCAGGTGGGGCTGGCGGCTCTCCCGATACACCGACAGCAGCCGCAGCACGAGCGCATTGACCGTGAGCGACAGCCCCGCGAACACGGCGATCCAGGGCCCGTCGGGCGACTCGCCGACGAACCAGCGATGCGCGACCTCGCCGAACAGCGCCACGCCGAGCGCCATCAGCATCGCGCCGTTCCAGCGCGCCGCGGCCCGCTGCCGTCCCGTGCCGCAGCCCACGGCGAGCCAGGCGATCGCGTAGCCGGACGCGTCGGCCAGCATGTCGAGCGCGTCGCCCAGCAGCGCCGTCGACCGGGCGAGGCGCCAGCCGACGAGGCCGACGGCGACCATCGCCGCGTTCGCGGCAAAGGCCAGCGCCAGCCTGCGGCGATCGGCCCGGGCCTGCCTGTCGCGATCGTCCAAGTCTTCTTGCTCCCGGAAATCGCGGGCCGAACGACGAGGGCCCGACCAAGCGAGCCCTTTCCCGTGCCCAAGCCGCGTGAGCGGCGGCCCGCGGGCTCAGTCCTCGGTCGAATGGCGCTTGATCAGCGTCTCGATCGGAATGTTGTCGTAGTCCTCGAACGGCTGGTGGATCCAGGGGCTCGTGGGCAGCACCTCGACGAAGTAGTCGGGCGTGTAGGTGGAGACCGCCTTGGTCCACAGGACCGCGGAGCGCAGTTCCTGGATCGCGGGCAGGCCGCGCAGGCGCTCGGCGACCGCGGCCAGCGTCACGCCGGAGTCGGCCAGGTCGTCGACCAGCAGGACGCGGCCCGCCAGTTCGCCGCGCGGCAGCGTGATGTACTTGGCCATGTCGAGCCGGCCCTGGATCGTGCCGGCCTCGGCGCGGTACGAGCTGGTGGACATGATGGCCAGCGGCTTGTCGAAGATGCGCGAGAGCATGTCGCCGGGGCGCATGCCGCCGCGCGCCAGGCACAGGATCTGGTCGAACTGCCAGCCCGAGGCGTGCACCTTCAGCGCGAGCCGTTCGATCAGCTCGTGGTACTCGTTCCAGGAGATGTAGAGGTGCTTGCCGTCGTCGGTGAGCATCGCATTCCTTCAGTGGTTTCCGGATACCGTCCCCGCCGCCTCGTGGGCGACCCTCGGTGCGGGACGGATGGTCGATCAGCGGTACGGGTGGCGCAGGAGGATGGTGTGCTCGCGGTCGGGGCCGGTCGACACCATGTCGATCGGCGCGCCGATCAGTTCCTTGACGCGCTCGAGGTAGCGGCGCGCGTTCAGCGGCAGCTCGTCCCACTGGGTCAGGCCGAAGGTCTTGTCCTTCCAGCCGGGGTAGCTCTCGTAGACCGGTTCGCAGCGCTCGACGTCGTCGGCATCGCTGGGCAGGATGTCGACGTCCTGGCCATCGAGCTTGTAGCCGATGCAGACCTTGATCTCGTCGAGGCCGTCCAGCACGTCCAGCTTGGTGATGCACAGGCCGGAGATGCCGTTGATGATGATCGCGCGCTTGAGTGCGGCGGCGTCGAGCCAGCCGCAGCGGCGGGCCCGGCCGGTGACGGTGCCGCGCTCCTGGCCGACGACCGACAGGTGGTGGCCGATGCCGCCTTCCGCGTTGATGTCCAGCTCGGTCGGGAACGGGCCCGAGCCGACGCGCGTGGTGTACGCCTTGGTGATGCCCAGGATGTAGTGCAGCATGCCCGGGCCCAGGCCCGTGCCGGCGGCGGCGTTGCCGGCCACGCAGTTGCTGGAGGTGACGAACGGATAGGTGCCGTGGTCGATGTCCAGCAGCGTGCCCTGCGCGCCCTCGAACAGGATCTTGGCGCC
>JAEKKH010000083.1 GCA_019510465.1 Burkholderiales bacterium | reverse complement strand
CTGCCGCCGGCGCCGGTGGATGGCCCTGAAGTGGCTGCCGATGCCGACAATGCGGAAACGCTGGCGCCGGTGCTGGTTGCCTGAGGCTGTTGTCGGTGGTGTCGGTGTTGTCGGTGTTGTCGGTGTTGTCAGTGTTGTCAGTGTTGTCGGTGTTGTCGCTTCGCGCTGATCGGAGTTGCGCGTGCGACAGGGTGGGCAGGGGCTCCGCTCTTCGGCTTGCCGTGCGTCTGGATCCGGCCTGGACGGCCGGATCCACCGGGTTCCGTAGCTTCGACGTCTTCCGCGCGCTCGCCATCGGATCGCGCTCAACGTCGTCCAGGGCGGACCCGGGACTTCCACCCGCGTCGCGCCGGTCGCGCCTGCGATCGGAACCCCTGCCCACCCTGCCGCGCCGACGTGCCAGCCGATGGAGAAAAACATTCGCCATTTTTTAGGGGGTTTTTGGCATCGACGGGCCATCGAGGCCGCGTCGATGCCCGCGGCCTGCGCAGCCCCCTGCAGACGTGGCTTGACGCGAACCACGGGCCATGGTGCCGACGCTCCTTGTCGTGATCGACGAAGGCGCGGCGCCTGCGGCTAACCCGCCCTACCGGATGTGACGCCCAGCCGCGCAGCGCTGCTCCAAGCGCGCGACGCCGAAGGCGTCGCGTTCGTCGGTCACGAGAAGGAGCGCCGGCCTGCTGGCCCGTGATTCGCGTCAAGCACGTTGCCCTGCCAGAGCGCCGGCCGCGGGCATCGACGCGGCCTCGATGGCCCGTCGATGCCAAAAACCTCTTTAAAAATGGCGAATGTTTTTCTCCACCGGCTTGCACGTCGGCGCGGCAGGGTGGGCAGGGGTTCCGATCGCAGGCGCGACCGGCGCGACGCGGGTGGAAGTCCCCGGTCCGCCCTGGACGAAGTTGAACGCGCTCAGGCGGCGAGCGCGAGGAGGGAGTCGAAGCCACGGAACCCGCTGAATCCGGCCGTCCAGGCCGGATTCCGACGCACGGCAAGCCGAAGAGCGGAGCCCCTGCCCACCCTGTCGCACGCGCAACGCCGACCAGCGCGAAGCGACCACAGCGAAAGCAGCGACAACAGCAACACCCACAGCGACCGCAGCAACCGCGCCAATAGAGCCTGACGTCAGGCCGCCTTGGCCGTCGCCTGCGGCGCCGACGCCACATCGCCCCCCGCCGTGGGCAGCGCCACGGTGAACGTGGACCCCTCGCCCAGCACGCTCTCGACGCTGATCGTGCCGCCGTGGGCTTCGACCAGCTGCTTGGTGATGTACAGCCCCAGCCCCAGGCCCGGCGTGCGCGTGCGGTCGCCCACGCGCACGAACTGCTCGAACACGCGCGCCTTGTCGTCGGGCGCGATGCCCACGCCCTGGTCGCTGACGCGCACCGTCGCCGCGCCGGGCAGCTGGCTCAGCTCCACGCGGATCGGCTTGCCCGCGCCGTAGCGCAGCGCGTTGGTGAGCAGGTTGACGACGACCTGCTCCAGGCGGAACTCGTCCCATTCGCCCACCACGTCGGCCCCGTCCATCCCGAGCGTGATCGGCACGTCGCTGCGCTGGCCCTGCACTTCGGCGACCACGCGCCGCAGCATCGCGGCCAGGTCGCAGCTGCCGCGCCGGATGGACAGCTTGCCGTGCTGGATCTGCGAGACGTCCAGCATGTCGTCGATCAGGCGCGTGAGGCTGCGCACCTGGCGCTGGTCGCGCTCGAACATCCGCGACAGGTTCTCCGGCGAGAAGAACGTGGTGTTGCCCGCGGCCACCTGGTGCTGGCGCACGCGCACCTCCATCGCGAGCACGCTCAGCGGCGTGCGCAGCTCGTGCACCACCATCGACATGAACTCGTCGCGCATCTGCAGCGCGTGCTTCAGGTCGACCTGAGCCGTCTGCAGCTCCGCGACCAGCGCCTGCTGGCGGCGGCGCGATTCCTCCAGCGCGGCGAGCTGGCGGCGCAGCTCGGTGCGCTGGCGATAGAGGTCGACGAACACCTGCACCTTGCTCTTGACGGCATAGGCGTCCAGCGGCTTGTAGAGGAAATCGACGGCGCCGTTCTCGTAGCCCTTGAACGCGTAATCGAGCTCCTTGCCCGCGGCGCTCACGAACACGATGGGCAGGTGCTTCGTGCGCGCCATGCCGCGAATGAGTTCCGCCAGCTCGAAGCCGTTCATGCCCGGCATCTGCACGTCGAGGATGGCCAGCGCGAACTCGTGTTCGAGCAGCAGCGCCAGCGCCTCCTCGCCGGACGACGCCTGGTGGATGCTCCAGCCGTCGTCGCGGATCGACGCCTCCAGCGCCATCAGGTTCTCGGGGAGATCGTCGACGATCAGGAGATTGATGCCAGGGTCTATCGTCATCGGTTTTCTCCCAGCCGGGCAAGCAGGGAGCGGATCTCGGCGAGTGGGAGGATCAAATCGGGCGCCGCGCGGCGGATCGCGGCCTCGGGCATCGTCGGCACCTCGGCGGAGGCCGGGTCCTGGACGATGGTCAGTGCACCGGCAACCTTCATGCCCGCCAGGCCCGCCGCGCCATCGTAGTTGGCGCCGGTCAGAATGACGCCCGCGAGGGCCTGCCCGTAGGCGTCGGTCGCCGTCTCGAACAGCACGTCGATCGACGGGCGCGCGTAGTTCACGCGCGCCTCGCAGCTGAGGGAGAACGAGCGATCGGCCTCGACCTGCAGGTGGTAGCCCGAAGGCGCGACATAGAGGATGCCGGGCGCCAGCGGTTCCTTGTCGCGTGCCTCGCGCACCTGCAGCGCCAGCCGGTGGCCGAACAGCTCGGGCAGCCGGCTCTCGTGGTGGTCCGGCAGGTGCAGCACGGCCACCAGCGGCATCGGGTAGGCGGGCGGCAGGTCCTTCAGCACGGCGAGGATCGCCTCGAAGCCGCCCGCGGACGCGCCGATCACCACCGCCTCGATGCGGCGGGCGGCGGCGAGATCGACGGCGGCGGCATCGGAGATCATGTCTTGCGGAACAGGCGGTCGCGCCGGCTGACGGGCTCGAACTTGTCGACGAAGTGCGAGAAATCCAGGCTCTCCTTGCTGCCCAATCCGAGGAAGCCGCGATGGCACAGCGACTCGTGGAAGAGGCCCAGCGCGCGGTCCTGGAGCGCCTTGTTGAAGTAGATCAGCACGTTGCGGCACGAGATCAGGTGCGTCTCGGAGAACACCGTGTCGGTGGCCAGGCTGTGGTCCGCGAACGTGACGTTGCGGATCAGGTCGGGGTCGAAGCGCGCCGCGTTGTAGGCCGCGCTGTAGTAGTCGGAGAACGCACGCTTTCCGCCCGCCGACTGGTAGTTGGCCGTGTGCTGGCGCACCGACGCGATCGGGAAGATGCCCTGGCGCGCCTTCTCCAGCACCACCGGGTTGATGTCGGTGGCGTAGACGATGCTGCGTTCGAGCAGCCCCTCCTCCTGCAGCAGGATCGCCAGCGAGAACACCTCCTCGCCCGATGCGCAGCCGGCCACCCAGACCTTGAGCGACGGATACGTGCGCAGCAGGGGCACCACCTGCTGGCGCAGCGCGAGCCAGTAGCCCGGGTCGCGGAACATCTCCGTGAACGGGATCGTGAGGATCTCCAGCAGCTGCTGGAACACGGCGGGGTCGTGCAGCACCTTCGACTGCAGCTGCGAGATCGTCTCGCAGCCGAATTGCAGCAACGCGTGCTGCACCCGCCGCTTGAGCGACGCGCCCGAGTAGTCGCGGAAGTCGTGGCTGTACTTCGCGTACACCGCTTCCAGCAACAGGCGCATCTCGATATCGGCGGATGGGGGCATCGCGATCAGGATCGAAGGTCGACGGGGTGGACGGGCAAGGGCGAGGCCAGGACATCGCCGCGCTTCGTCACAGGCGCTCGATGCTGGGCATCCACACGCGCAGCAGCGAGAACAGGCGGTCGAGGTCGATCGGCTTGGCGAGGTAGTCGTTGGCACCGGCGCGGCGGCACTGCTCCTGGTCGTCCTTCATCGCCTTGGCGGTGACGGCGATCACCGGCAGCTGCGCGAGCTTCGGGTTGGCGCGGATGCGCCGCGTCGCCTCCAGGCCGTCCATGCCGGGCATCATGATGTCCATCAGCACGAGATCGATGTCGGGCATCTCGGAGAGCTTGGACAAGGCCTCGAAGCCGTTGCGGCCGATCTCGACCTGCAGGCCCTTCTGCTCCAGCGCGCTGGCCAGCGCGAAGATGTTGCGCACGTCGTCGTCGACCAGCAGCACCTTGCGGCCCTCGAACACCTTCTCGCGATTGCGCGCGGCGCGCAGCATCGTCTGGCGCTCCGCCGACAGCTTGGATTCGACCGTGTGCAGGAACAGCGTGACCTCGTCGAGCAGCCGCTCCGGCGAACGCGCGCCCTTGATGATGATGGAGCGCGAGTACTTGTTGAGCCGCGCCTCCTCCTCGCGCGTGAGGTTGCGGCCCGTGTAGACGATCACCGGCGGGACGCGCCTCCTCCTCGCGCGTGAGGTTGCGGCCCGTGTAGACGATCACCGGCGGGAACGAGCAGATGTCCTCCACGGTCATGCGTTCCAGCAGCTCGCTGCCGTCCATGTCCGGCAGCTTCAGGTCGATGATCATGCAGTCGTACACCGTGTCCTTGAGCAGCTCGAGCGCCTCGGCGCCGGTGGCCACGGCGGCGATCTCGATGTCGTCGTCCTTGATCAGGTGCACGACGCTGTCGCGCTGGCGGGCGTCGTCCTCCACCACCAGCACGCGCTTGACCTTCTTGGCGCCCTTCTCCTCCAGGCGCTGGAAGATCTCCCGCAGCTCGTCGCGCGTGGTGGGCTTGACCGCGAAGCCGATGGCGCCCATGTGCAGCGCGATCTCGGAGAAGTCCTCGCCGGCCACGATGTGCACGGGGATGTGGCGCGTGCGCGGATCGTCCTTGAGGAACTGCAGCACGCTCAGGCCCGAGTCGTCGGGCAGGCGGATGTCGAGCAGGATGGCGTCGGGCAGGAAGCGGGTCGCCAGCTCGAGCGCCTCGGTGGCACTGCTGGCCACCAGGCAGCGGTAGCGCATCTCGTGCGCCAGGTTGTAGAGCACCCCGGCGAAGGTCTCGTCGTCCTCCACGACCAGCAGCACGCGGCCCTTGTCCGGCACCGGGTCGTGGCGGTCGTCGGCGAAGGCTGCGGGCGCGGGCGTGTTCCCGGCCCCGGCGGCCGCAGGAGACGCTGCGGCGACGCTCGCGCGCGGGCTCGCGGGCTCGACGGGCGTCAGGCGCGCGGACGCGTCCGCGGTCGTGCGCGCGCGAGGCGCGGCCTCGGTCTCGGGCACGTCGGTCCACTTGGCCGGCAGCGTCAGCGTGAACGTGCTGCCCTGGCCCGATGCGCTGTCCACCTCGATCGTGCCGCCCAGCAGGCGCGCCAGCTCGCGCGAGATCGACAGGCCCAGGCCCGTGCCGCCGTAGCGCCGGTTGATGGTGCCGTCGGCCTGTCGGAAGGCCTCGAAGATGATGTCCTGCTGGCCTTCGGGGATGCCGATGCCCGTGTCCTTGACCGCGAACGCGACGCGGTCGCCCGGGCGCGCCTGCACGGCCAGCGTGACGCTGCCGGTCTCGGTGAACTTGATCGCGTTGGACAGCAGGTTCTTGAGGATCTGCTCGAGCCGCAGGTTGTCGGTCACCATCGACGTCGGCGCCTCGGGCGCGACCTGCACGTCGAACGCCAGCTTCTTCTCGCCGGCCAGCGGGGCGAACATGCGCTGCAGCGATTCGGCCAGGTGGGGCACCGACACGAACTGCGGCTGCAGCTCGAGGCGGCCGGCCTCCACCTTGGACAGGTCGAGGATGTCGTTGATCAGGTTGAGCAGGTCGTTGCCGGCGCTGTAGATCGTCTGCGCGAATTTCAGCTGCTCGGGCGACAGGTTGCCCTCCTTGTTCTCGCTGAGCAGCTTGGCCAGGATCAGCGAGCTGTTGAGCGGCGTGCGCAGCTCGTGCGACATGTTGGCCAGGAACTCGGACTTGTAGCGGCTCGCGCGCTGCAGTTCATCGGCGCGCTCCTGCAGCTCGCCCTGCGCCTCGTTGAGCGCCTCGTTCTTGCGATCGAGCGCGTCGGCCTGCTCCGCCAGCTGCGTGTTGGTCGCCTCGAGCTCGGCCTGCTGGCGCTCCAGGTGCGACTGCGACTCCGTCAGCACGCGCGACTGCTCGCCGAGCTCCTCGTTGGCGGTGCGCAGCTCCTCCTGCTGCACCTGCAGTTCCTCGTTGAGCTGCTGGCTTTCCTCGATGGAGTCCTGCAGGCGCTTGCGGTACATCGCCGATTCCACCGATGCGCCGATCGCGCCGCGCAGCAGCTTCAGCAGCTCGAGATCGCGCGCAGCGACCGGGCGCATGAAGCCCAGCTCGATCACGCCGTTGACGATGCCGTCGTTGACGAGCGGGGCGACGACCAGTTCGGCCGGGGCCGTCGTGCCCAGGCCCGACCCGACCTTGAAGTAGCCGCCCTGCAGGTGGGTGACGTGGTTCATGCGCCCGTCGCGCACGGCCTGGCCCACCAGGCCGTCGCGCGCGGCCTGCACCTGGCCGTCGTCGTCCGGGCCTTCGAAGCCGTGCGTGGACACGCGCTGCAGCATGCCCGCGTCGTCGCGCACGTACATCGCCGCCACCACCGGGTCGAGGTAGCGCCCGCAGAACGCCAGCACGCTGCGGCCGATCGTGGTCAGCGTCTGCTGGCCGATCAGCGTCTCGGACAACTGCGCCTGGCCGTCGCGCAGCCAGGCCTGTTCGGCCATGGCGGCGCTCGCCTCGTTCTCGGCGTTCAGCGCGTCCGCGAAATCGTCCGACAGCTGCCGGATGTCGCGCCGGCCGGCCCACGCGATGTAGCTCTTCATCAGGAGGATGATCAGCACATACGCGCCGATGCCCAGCCAGGTGACCGTCCGCAGTTCCTCGAGGCGCCCCGTGAGCAGGGCCTGTTCGGTCCCGCGCACCGCGAGCAGCTCGGCCCGGACGCGATCGAACAGCTGCTGGCCGGCGAGCGACCTGACCCCACCGCTGGCGTCGTTGCCGGCGTGGCGCGCGGTGATCGTCTCCTCCGCGAACGCCTGCCAGGCCTGCTGCAAGGCCTGGACTCGGCGCAGGCGCTCCGTCTGGCCCGGGTTGTCGACCGTCTGGCGGACCAGCTCGTCCAGCTGGGACACCATCTGCGGCTTGGCCACCTGGTAGGGCGCCAGGAACGACTCGTCGCCGGTGATGACGTAGCCGCGCATGGCTCCTTCCATGTCGGACTGCAGGGTGGTGAGCTCGTTGAGCTTGCCGATGACCTGGTGCGTGTGATCCACCCACCCGTTGACCACCATGAAATACCAGACGAACAGCAGGAAGGAGAGCACGCTGACGATGCCGGTGTACAGCGGCAAGGTGACGTTGCGGCGCGCGATCCGGTTGAACTGGTCGGCGTCGATGGCGGCGTTTTGGGGCATGGGTGTCCTGGCGTCGAGGTCGGTCGGGGCGAGCGCGATCATAGGGGGCCCGCGCCGCGTCCGCACGGGTCCGATCCTGGCGCGGCGGCGCGACGCCCGTTCCCGGGCGTCTGCTCGACCATTCGGCCAGGATGGCAATCCACATGCCCGCGGTCATGTCGTGTCCCGCATGCGATCGAGCCGCGCGGGAACGCGCGGCGAGGTCGCGACATCTGGATGGGGACCGGTGCCGCCAGGCGCTTCGCCCGGAAGCCGCCGCGCGCCGTCCAACCCGGAGACACCCCATGAAAGCCCTGCAGCTCGCCACCGCCGCCCTGGCCGTCGCCTTCGCCCCCGCCCTCGCACTGGCGGCCGCCCCCAATGACGCGCAGATCGCCGCCATCGTCCTCACCGCCAACCAGGTCGACATCGAGGCCGGCGACTACGCCCAGGCGCACGCCAGCGCCGACGACGTGAAGGCCTTCGCCAGGCAGATGGTCACCGACCACACGGCCGTCAACAAGTCGGCCACCGACCTGGCGGGCAAGCTGCACCTGACGCCCGAGGACAACCCCAGCGCGCAGTCGCTCAAGAAAGGGGGTGACGACAACGTCGCGCACCTGAAGACGCTGTCGGGCGCCGCGTTCGATCGCGCGTACGTCGACCACGAGGTGGCCTACCACGAGGCCGTGCTCAAGGCGCTGGACTCGACGCTGATCCCGAGCGCCGGCAACGCCGACCTGAAGGCGCTGATGGTCAAGGTGCGCCCGGCCTTCGTGGCCCACCTGGACCACGCGAAGATGCTGCAGGCCAGGCTGGACAAGTAAGTGCGCCGCCGCCCTCTCGCGCTGATCGCGATGGCGCTCGTGCCGGCCGTGGCCGGCGCGGCGCCCGGGCCCGCGCACCCGTCGGCCAGCGCCGCGCCCGCTGCACGCGAGCTGGCGGTCGCCATCGACGGCATGCGCTTCGTGCCGGCTGCACTGGCCGTCAGGCCGGGCGATCGCGTCACCTGGATCAACAAGGACCTGGTGCCCCACACGGTCACCGCGCGCGACGGCCGCTTCGACTCGAAGGCCATCGCGGCGGGCGCGTCGTTCACGTGGACGGCCAGCGGAAAAGGCCACGTCGACTACGCGTGCCTCTACCATCCGACCATGGTCGCCACCCTCACCCTGCCCTGACGCGGAGCGCCACCATGACCTCCTTCGACGCTTCGGAACGCACGCCGGCCGCCCCGCCCGACGACGAGGCCGCGCTCCTGCGGCGCATCGTCGCCGGCGACCTGGCGGCCTTCGAGCGCCTCATGCGCGCCAACAACCGGCGCCTGTACCGGCTCGCGCGCGCGACGCTGCGCGACGACGCCGAGGCCGAGGACGCGCTGCAGGAGGCCTACCTCGCCGCGCACCGGGCGCTGGCGGGCTTCCGCGGCGAATCGGCGCTGTCGACCTGGCTGTCGCGGCTGGTCAGCAACGAGTGCCTGGGCCGCCTGCGCAAGCGCGCCCGGCGCGACAACATCTTCCCCATCGTGGCCCTCGACGCCGAGGCCGACCCGGAGGCCGCCATGGACGACGCGCGCCAGCCCGAAACGCCCGACCGCGCCCTCGTGCGCACGCAGATGCGCGAGCTGCTGGAGCGCCAGCTCGACGCGCTGCCCGCGGCGTTCCGCAGCGTGTTCGTGCTGCGCGCCGTGGAAGAACTGAGCGTCGAGGAGACCGCGCAGGTGCTGGGCATCCCCGAAGCCACCGTGCGCAGCCGCCACTTCCGCGCCCGCAGCCTGCTGCGCGAGGCGCTGGCCCAGGAAATCGACCTGGCCGAGCGCGACCTCTACGAGTTCGGCGGCGCCCATTGCGACCGCGTCGTGGCCGCGGTGCTCGCGCGGCTGGGCGGGCCTACAGGAACAGTTCCTGGAGATCGTTGAGGAAGTCGAAGCCGCGCTCGGTCGGCCTGATCCACTCCGCACCCGGTGCGCCGCTGCGCTCGACCAGGCCCTTGCGCTCGGCATCGTCCAGCGGCCCGGCGATGGCCGACGACGGCAGGCCGCAGCGCTCGGTGAACAGCGACAGCGCGAAGCCGTCGCGCAGCCGCAGCGCGTTGAGCATGAACTCGAACGGCAGTTGGGCACGGGCGACGTCGGACTCGTTGGACACGCCTTGCCCCGCGAGTGTCCGATCCATGTACATGTTCGGCTCGCGCCAGCGCACCTGGCGCAGCACGCGATGCGCGAACGACAGCTTGCCGTGCGCGCCGGCGCCCAGGCCGAGGTAGTCGCCGAACTGCCAGTAGTTGACGTTGTGGCGGCAGCGGTGGCCGGTCTTCGCGTAGGCCGAGACCTCGTAGCGCTCGAAGCCGCCCGACGCGGTGCGCTCGGTGACGCGATCGAGCATGTCGTACGCGGTGTCGTCGTCGGGCAGGTCGGCCGGCGGGTGCTGCGCGAAGACGGTGTTGGGCTCGAGCGTGAGGTGGTACAGCGACAGGTGCGGCGCGCCGAGCGCGAACGCGAGGTCCAGGTCGGCGTCGAGGTCGGCCAGGGTCTGGCCGGGCAGCGCGTACATCAGGTCGAGGTTGAAGGTCTCGAAGCTGCGCGCCGCCTCCTCGGCCGCCGCGCGCGCCTGCGCCGCGTCGTGCACGCGCCCGAGCGCGCGCAGCCGCTCGTCGTCGAAGGTCTGCACGCCGATCGACAGGCGGTTCACGCCGGCCTGCGCGAAGGCGCGGAAGCGCTCCTTCTCGAACGTGCCGGGGTTGGCTTCCATCGTGATCTCGCAGTCCGCGGCCAGCGGCAGCAGCATGCGCAGGTCGGACACCAGCCGCGCGATGCCGTCCGGCGAGAACAGCGAGGGCGTGCCGCCGCCGATGAAGACGGTGTGGACGGTGCGGCCCCACACGAGGGGCAGCGAGCGCTCGAGGTCGGCGCGCACCGCGTCGAGGTAGCGCTGCTCGGGCAGGTCCTTCGGCGTCGCCCCGGCGGTATGGAACTCGTGCGAGTTGAAGTCGCAGTACGGGCACTTCTTCAGGCACCACGGCAGGTGCACGTACACCGACAACGGCGGCGGCGCGGGCAGGCTCAGCGTGCCGGGGCGGTGGTACCACTGCGGGTCGCGGCTGGGCGCGCCGGCGAGCGGCGACTCGGTCGACACCCCCTCGCCGGATTCGCCGCCGGCGGCGTTGACGGGGTGGAGGCGGATGATGCTCACGGGATCACGCTCAGAGATGCCACGCCAGTTGCATCAACTGCCGCATCTGCGCGGCCGCGATCGCGCGGTGGCTGTGCGCGTTCTTCACCTCCTTGGCCAGCGACGCCACCGTCGCGCCGAAGGCCGGGATGAACATCAGCGGGTCGTAGCCGAAGCCGCCGCTGCCTTCGCGTTCGCGCAGGATCTCGCCGTTCCAGCGGCCCACGGCCACCAGCGGCGACGGGTCGTCGGCCGCGCGGATCGCCACCAGCGTGCAGGCGAAGTTGGCGCGCCGGTCCTCGACGTCGCGCAGCTTGTCGAGCAGCAGCGCGTTGTTGGCCTCGTCCTGCGTCTGGCGCACGACCTCGCGCTCGAGCGTGGCGCCTGCGCTCGCGACGACCGTCGCGTAGTTGGCCGAGATCACGCCCGGCATGCCGCCGAGTGCGTCGACGCACAGGCCCGAGTCGTCGGCGATGGCCGGCAGGCCCGTGGCGGCGGCCGCGTGGCGCGCCTTGGCCAGCGCGTTCTCGATGAACGTGATGTGCGGCTCCTCGGCCTCGGTCACGCCCAGCTCGCCCTGGCGCACGAGCTCGATGCCCAGGCCGTCGAACAGCGCCTGCAGTTCGGCGAGCTTCTTGGCATTGTTGGAGGCGAGCACGAGTTTCACGACAACCCCTCCCGCGCCGAATGCGGCGCTCCGTGCCCCGAGGGGACCGCGGGCCTCCTCGGGCCGGCCCGGCGCACGGCCCGCGAGACCTTCGACATCGACGTCCTCATCGCGCGAGAGCGGCCTTCTGCGCCACGATGAGCTGGCGGATGCCGGCGTCGGCGAGATCGAGCAGCTGGTTCATCTCGGCGCGCGAGAACGCGACGCCTTCGGCGGTGCCCTGCACCTCGATGAAGTGGCCGGCGCCGGTCATGACGACGTTCATGTCGGTGTCGCAGGCCGAATCCTCGATGTATTCGAGGTCGAGCAGCGGCGTGCCGGCCACGATGCCCACCGACACGGCCGCCACGAAGCCGTTCAGCGGCGAATGCGCCAGCTTGCCGGCGGCCATCAGCTTGGCGACGGCGTCGTGCGCCGCGACACAGGCGCCGGTGATGGCCGCGGTGCGCGTGCCGCCGTCGGCCTGCAGCACGTCGCAGTCCAGCGTGATGGTGCGCTCGCCGAGCTTGCTCAGGTCGAACACCGCGCGCAGCGAGCGGCCGATCAGGCGCTGGATCTCCTGCGTGCGCCCGCTCTGCTTGCCCTTGGCCGCCTCGCGGTCGGAGCGCGTGTGCGTGGCGCGCGGCAGCATGCCGTATTCGGCCGTGACCCAGCCTTCGCCCTTGCCCTTGAGGAACGGCGGCACGCGATCCTCGACCGACGCGGTGCACAGCACGCGCGTGCCGCCGAATTCCACCAGCACGGAGCCCTCGGCGTGGACGGTGAAGTCGCGCGTCAACTTGACGGGACGCAGTTCGTTGGCGGCCCGGCCCTGGGTGCGGGAGAACGTCATGTTCGAAATCCTGTCCTGAAAATGTGACTCGGCGCACGATGCGCCGAGTCGGTGGTCTTGCATTGTCCGGCGCTGCCGTTCGCTCGTCAGACGAGAAGTTCAAGGGAGCGCTGGAACCGGCTTTGCCGAGCCAGTCGCGGAGCTCCTCCTCGGAGGCAGCGAGCGCTAGCGAGCGTGGGGGCTCACGTCTTTCGGGGACCCGAGCGCTGGATGGCCTCGTTGATCTCGCGGATCGAACGCTCGATCTCGTCGTCGTCGATGTCGGGCAGGAACGAGTCGCCGCTCATGCTGGCCTGGATGGTGGACGCGAAGACGTCCTCGCCGAGCGAGCGCGTTGAGACGTTGCCGGCGGCCTCGTCGTCCTCGGTCTGTTCCCACTCGACGGCGAGCGCCGTGACGTTGTCGCTCTTCTCGCCGGCATTGCGCAGCGCCTGCTCGACGATCTCGGGCACCGAGTCGTGGATCGGGTATTCGGACAGCATCTTGACGATGTCCGGATCCTCGACGCTGCTCCACAGGCCGTCGGAGCACAGCAGCACGCGGTCGCCGGCGCGCAGCACCATCGGGCCGGCGCTGTCGATCACCGGCTTTCCGGGGCTGCCCAGGCAGGTGAACAGCACGTTGCGGTTGACCTTCTCATCGAGCGGCACGACGTGCGACAGCGCCTCGCGCAGCTCGGAGTAGGAATGGTCGCGGGTGCGGGCGATGAGGCGGTCGCCGCGCACGATGTACAGGCGCGAATCGCCGCAGTGGGCCCAGTAGATGTTGCCGCCCTGGATGACGCAGGCCACGATGGTGGTGCGCGGCGTGTCGGTCAGGCCGCGGTCGGTGGCGTAGCGCAGCAGCTGGTGGTGGCCGGCGAGGATGGCGTCCTGCAGGAAGCGCTGCGGATCCTTCAGCTCGGTCTTGGCTTCCCTCTGGAACGTGGCCGCGATCGTCTGCAGCGCGAGCTGCGAAGCGACCTCGCCTTCCGGATGCCCGCCCATGCCGTCCGCCAGCGCGAACAGGCCCGAATCCCGCGTGTAGCAATAGCCCATGCGGTCCTCGTTCTTCTCCCGGCCGCCCTTGCGGCTCACCTGATACGTTCCAAACCGCATTCGATTACTCCTGCCCCTCGGCCGCCGGGTGCGACGTCCACTCCCGCGAGGGGAGGCGGGCCTTCTTGGGGCGGCCCGGCGTACGGCCCGCAACTTTGCTGATGATGGCCATCGCGCCGGCTTGCGTCGAGGTGTTCAAGGGTGGGCTCCGGACTTCAGGTTCTCGATCTGCAGCTTGAGCCGCTCCGAGAAGCTGAGCGTCGTGTAGCGGCGTTCGATCTCGCGCGACAGCTCCTTCTGCAGGGCGAACACGCTCTGCGGCCGCGACAGCGGATCGAGCGCCATGCACCATTCGATGACCTCGATGAGGTTGTCCGAATAGACGTTGCGCAGCCGCGACAGCGACAGCGGCAGGCGATCCTTGTCGATGCGCTGCGGCGCGT
>JAEKKH010000371.1 GCA_019510465.1 Burkholderiales bacterium | reverse complement strand
GATCCGGAGCGCGTGGTGTTCTACCGCCAGAGCGACATCCCCGAGATCCCCGAGCTGAACTGGCTGCTGACCTGCGTCACGCCCAAGGGCATGATGAACCGCGCGCACGCCTACAAGGCGGCGGTGGACGCCAACACCGGCGGCGAGCCCGACGACGGCATCAACATGGGCCTGTTCTGCTACCCGATGCTGATGGCGGCCGACATCCTGATGTTCAACGCGCACCAGGTGCCCGTCGGCAAGGACCAGGTGCAGCACATCGAGATGGCACGCGACATCGCGCAGCGCTTCAACCACCTGTTCGGCCAGGGCCAGGCGCTGTTCACGCTGCCCGAGGCCGTGACGCAGGCCGAGATGCAGCTGCTGCCGGGCCTGGACGGCCGCAAGATGTCCAAGAGCTACGACAACGCGATTCCGCTGTTCGACGGCGGTGCCAAGGGCCTGTCGGCGGCGATCGCGCGCGTGGTCACCGACTCGAAGCTGCCCGGCGAGCCCAAGGATCCGGACGCCTCGCACCTGGTCACCCTGTTCGACGCCTTCGCCACGCCGGACGAACGCGCCGCGTTCCGCGCCGAGCTACGCGCGGGCCTGGCCTGGGGCGAGGCCAAGAAGCGGCTTCACGACGCGATCGAGCGCGAACTCGCGCCGATGCGCGCGAAGTACGAGGCCTTCATGGCCCGCCCGGAGCTGATCGAGGAGCAGTTGCTGATCGGCGCCCGCAAGGCGCGCGCCATCGCGGGTCCGTTCCTGCAGACGCTGCGCGAGGCCGTCGGCCTGCGCCGCTTCCAGGCGCGCACGGCCAGCGCGACCGCCGCGACCCCGGCCGCCACCGCGGCGGCGCTGGCCACCTTCAAGCAGTATCGCGAGGCCGACGGCCACTTCTACTTCAAGCTGGTGGGCGCGGGAGACACGCTGCTGCTGCAGAGCGCCGCCTTCGCGCAGGGCCGCGACGCCGGCGTCTGGGTGGGCCGGTTCAGGAAGGAGGGCGCGGCGGCGCTCGCCGGCGCGCCGGTGACGCTGGCGGCCGACGAGGCGACGGTGCGCGCCGAGCTCGACCGCTTCCTCGCGGTCGAGTAAGCCCACGTAAAGTTGGCGCGGCGTCGCGGGACGAATTTGCCGAACGGGAGCAAGATCACGGGTGTCGGCGGCGCCGGAACGGTGATTGCCGCGTTCCTCCCGTGGCAGGGATGTCACCCGACGCCACGCAGTCTTCAGCGAGGTGCCGTCATGAACTATCTGCGCGATCATCCCCACGCCAGCCGGGTCCTGCTGGCGTCGCTGGCCGCGATGGCGCTGCTCGTCGCGATGTCGGCCGCCGCGGCGGCCGAGCCGGTCACCAGCGACCAGTTCGCGCCGGGCTGGCAGTCGCACGCCCGTCCGCTCTACAGGGTCGGCATCCAGCACATGACCGGGCGCGACAAGTACTACGTGCCGGCCATCCTGCCGCGCGGCGACTATGTCGTGGTCAAGCGCAATGGCGACAAGGCCGTGGTGATCGACTATCGCTTCAGCGTCACGTCCGACGGCGCCGACCAGTACCTCTTCCTCGACCCGGTCTACGGCGGCGATCTGGAGGCCGTGCCGGTGCGCGACGTGCCGAGCCTGATGCAGCCGCGCCAGCGCGGGCTGCGCTGACCCGCCGGGCCGAACGACCCCCGGCGCCGCCATGCGCCGGCGAGTTCGGTATGCTGGCGCAATGCGCCTAGACACCCTCCAATACCAGACCGGCGACGCGCCGAAATCCTGCATCGTCATCCTGCACGGCCTGGGCGCCAGTGCGACCGACTTCGTGCCGGTGGCCCGCCAGTGGGACCTGCGCGTGCTCGGCGACGTGCGCTACGTGTTCCCGTTCGCGCCCGAGCTGCCGGTCACCATCAACGGCGGCATGCGCATGCCCGCCTGGTACGACATCCTCGGCCTGGACCTGGTCCGGCGCGAGGACGAGAAGTCGCTGCGCGCCTCCGCGACCGCGCTGCAGGCGCTGGTCGACCGCGAGGTCGCGGCCGGCATCCCGGCGTCGCGCATCGTGCTGGCGGGCTTCTCGCAAGGCTGCGCGATGACGCTGCTGACCGGCCTGCGCGCGCCGCAGCGCCTGGCCGGCCTGCTGGGCATGTCGGGCTACCTGCCGCTGGCCGCCACGACGGCCGCCGAACGCAGCGAGGCCAACCGGGACGTGCCGGTCTTCCTCGGCCACGGCCGCACCGATCCCGTGGTGCCGTTCCAGCGCGGCATCGACGCGCGCGACGCCCTGGTGGCCCTCGGCCATCCCGTCGAATGGCATGACTACCCGATGCAGCACTCGGTCTGCGAACAGGAGATCCAGGACACCGAGGCCTGGCTGCTGAAGGTGCTGGCCTGACGCCGGGCGGGTCGGCACGCGACCTACCGGGGCGCCGGGTCCGAGCAGCGCCTCCATCTTCGAGCACGGGTCGCACGGACCGGTGACCACGATCACCACGTCCGCGCCGATGCGCACCTG
>JAEKKH010000360.1 GCA_019510465.1 Burkholderiales bacterium | reverse complement strand
CGCGACGACCGATGCCTCGGGCCACTGGTCCATCGACACCAGCACCGTCACGCCGACGTCGGGCACGATGCCCGCCGCTGGCCTGCCCGATGGCGCGGTCGGCCTGAAGGTGGTGTCGGCCGACGCTGCCGGCAACAGCACGACGGCCACCGGCTCGTTCACGGAAGACCACACGGCGCCGGCCGCCGCGATCGGCCTGAAGCATGACGCGGCCGACGACACGGGTTCGTCGGCGACGGACAGCCTCACGAGCAACGCCAAGCCGGTGCTGACCGGCACGGGCGAGCCCTCGAGCACCGTCACGATCACCGTCACGCCGGCCTCCGGCGGCGCCATCTCGTACACCGCGACGACCGACGCCAGTGGCGCCTGGTCGCTGGACACGGCCACGGCCACGCCGACGTCCGGCGCGATGCCCGCCACCGGCCTGCCCGATGGCACGGTCGGCCTCCAGGTGGTGTCCACCGATGCCGCGGGCAACAGCACGACGGCCACCGGCGCGTTCACGGAAGACCGCACCGCACCCGCGGCGTCGATCGGCCTGCAGCATGACGCGGCCAACGACACCGGTGCATCCGCCACCGACAACCTCACCGGCAACGTCAAGCCGGTCCTCACGGGCACCGGCGAAGCGAACAGCAGCGTCACGATCACGGTGACGCCCGCCTCGGGTGGCGCGATCACGTACACGGCCACGACCGACGCCAGCGGCACCTGGTCGCTGAACACGGCCACCGCCACTCCGACCTCCGGCACGATGCCGGCCGGCGGTCTCGCCGACGGCAGCGTCGGGCTGAAGGTCACCTCGACCGATGCGGCCGGCAACACGACGACCGCCACCGGCGCGTTCGTCGAGGACAGCACCGCCCCGAAGGCCTCGATCGGCCTCCAGCACGACGCCGCGAACGACACCGGCGCGTCGTCCAACGACAGCCTGACGAGCAACGCCAATCCGATGCTGAACGGCACGGGCGAAGCCAACAGCACCGTCACGATCACCGTCACGCCGTCCTCAGGCGGCGCGCTGGCCTACACGGCCACGACCGACGCCTCGGGCCACTGGTCCATCGACACCAGCACGGCCACGCCGACGTCGGGCACGATGGCCGCGAGCGGCCTGCCCGATGGCACGGTCGGTCTCCAGGTGGTGTCGACCGATGCCGCCGGCAACAGCACGACGGCCACGGGCGCCTTCACCGAAGACCGCACCGCCCCGGGCGCCAGCATCGGCCTGAAGCACGATGCGGCCGACGACACGGGCTCCTCGGCCACCGACAGCCTCACCAGCAATGCCAAGCCGGCGCTGACCGGCACCGGCGAGGCCAACAGCGGCGTCACGATCACGGTGACGCCGTCGTCGGGCTCGCCGCTGACGTACAACGCGACGACCGATGCCTCGGGCCACTGGTCGCTCGACACCAGCACCGCCACGCCGACCTCGGGCACGATGCCCGCCGCCGGCCTGCCGGATGGTGCCGTCGCGCTCCAGGTCGTCTCCACCGATGCCGCCGGCAACACGACGACGGCCACGAGCTCGTTCACCGAAGACCACACCGCGCCGCTCGCGACCATCGGGCTCAAGCACGATGCCGCCGACGACACCGGCGCCTCGGTGACCGACAGGCTTACCAGCAACGCCAAGCCGATCCTGGTCGGCACGGGCGAGGCCAACAGCACGGTCACCATCACGGTCACGCCGGCCTCGGGCAGCCCGATCACCTACACCGCCACCACCGACGGCAGCGGCAACTGGTCGGTCGACACCAGCTCGGCGACGCCGGCCTCCGGCGCCCTGCCGGTGGGTGGTCTCGTCGACGGCACCGTTGCGCTCAAGGTCGTCTCGACCGATGCCGCGGGCAACAGCAGCACCGCCACGGGCTCGTTCGTCGAAGACCACACCGCGCCGACGGCCACGATCGGCCTGAAGCACGACGCCACCAACGACACCGGCGCGTCGGCTTCCGACAACCTCACCAGCAACGCCAAGCCGACGCTCGTCGGCACGGGCGAAGCCAACAGCACCGTCACCATCACGATCACGCCGGCCGTGGGCGGCGCGATCACGTACACGGCCACCACCGATGCCGGCGGCGCGTGGTCGCTGAACACGGCGACGGCCACGCCGACCAGCGGCACGATGCCCGCCGGCGGCCTCGCCGACGGCAGCGTCAACCTCGACGTCGTCTCCACCGATGCCGCTGGCAACAGCGCGTCGGCCAACGGCTCGTTCGTCGAGGACCACACGGCGCCGACCGCCTCGATCGGCCTGAAGCACGATGCGGCCAACGACACGGGTTCGTCGGCGACGGACAACCTCACCAGCAATGCCAAGCCGGTGCTCCTGGGCACCGGTGAAGCCAACAGCAGCGTCACGATCACGGTGACGCCGTCGTCGGGCTCGCCGCTGACCTACAGCGCGACGACCGATGCCTCGGGCCACTGGTCCCTCGACACCAGCACGGCCACGCCGACCTCCGGCACGATGCCCGCCGCTG
>JAEKKH010000306.1 GCA_019510465.1 Burkholderiales bacterium | reverse complement strand
TGAGCAAAAAACAGATCGAAGCCTGCGTCCGCGAGACGCTGGAACAGTATTTCAAGGACCTGCACGGCGTCGAGCCGCATTCGATGCACGACATGTTCATGAACACCGTCGAGAAGCCGCTGCTGGACGTGGTGCTGCGCCACGCCGACGGCAACCAGAGCAAGGCCGCCGAGTGGCTGGGCATCAACCGCAACACCCTGCGGCGCAAGCTGCTCGAGCACAAGCTCGTCGACCAGTGAACATCCGCCGCCCGCATCGCGAGCGCCGCCCCGCATTCCCATCCTGACCGCACCACGCCATGTCCCTCACCGCCCTGCTCTCCGTATCCGACAAGACCGGCATCGTCGACTTCGCCCGCGCCCTGCACGACAGCGGCGTGAAGCTGCTGTCCACCGGCGGCACGGCCAGGCTGCTGGCGGACAGCGGCCTGCCCGTGACCGAGGTCGCGGAGATCACCGGCTTTCCCGAGATGCTGGATGGCCGCGTGAAGACGCTGCACCCGCGCGTGCACGGCGGCCTGCTGGCGCGCCGCGACGTGCCCGAGCACATGGCCGCGCTGAAGGAACACGGCATCGGCACGATCGACCTGTTGATCATCAACCTGTACCCGTTCGCCAGGGCCACCGCGAACCCCGATTGCACGCTGGAAGACGCCATCGAGAACATCGACATCGGCGGCCCGGCGATGCTGCGCGCGGCGGCCAAGAACTGGCAGGACGTCGCCGTCGTGATCGACCCCGTCGACTACCCGCAGGTGCTCGCGGAGCTGAAGTCGCCCGCGGGCCTGCAGAAGAAGACCAAGTTCGCGCTGGCCAAGAAGGTGTTCGCGCACACGGCCGCCTACGACGGCATGATCACCAACTACCTCACCGCGCTCGGCGACGATGCCGAGCTGCAGGGCGAGGCCGTGCCCGCGCGCGGCGACTATCCCGCCACCTTCACGCTGCAGCTGACCAAGGTGCAGGACATGCGCTACGGCGAGAACCCGCACCAGAGCGCCGCGTTCTACCGCGACGCGCAGCCGGCGCCGGGCACGCTCGCGCGCTGGAAGCAGCTGCAGGGCAAGGAACTGTCGTTCAACAACATCGCCGATTCCGACGCGGCGTGGGAATGCGTCAAGACCTTCGACGTGCCGGCCTGCGTGATCGTCAAGCACGCCAACCCGTGCGGCGTGGCGATCGGCGCCAGCGTCGCCGAGGCCTACGCCAAGGCCTTCAAGACCGACCCGACCTCGGCCTTCGGCGGCATCATCGCCTTCAACCGGCCGCTGGACGGCGCCGCGGCCGAGGCCGTCGTGCGCCAGTTCGTCGAGGTGGTGATCGCGCCGTCGGTGACGCCCGAGGCGCGCGCCATCTTCGCCGCCAAGCAGAACGTGCGCGTGCTCGAAGTGCCGCTCCCCGAAGGCGCGCACGCGATGAACGCGCTCGACTTCAAGCGCGTGGGCGGCGGCGTGCTGCTGCAGTCCACCGATGCGCGCAACGTGACGCCGTCCGAGCTCAAGGTGGTCACCAAGCTGCAGCCGACGGCCGAACAGATGGTCGACCTGATGTTCGCGTGGAAGGTGGCCAAGTTCGTCAAGAGCAACGCCATCGTGTTCTGCGCGGGCGGCATGACGATGGGCGTGGGCGCCGGCCAGATGAGCCGCATCGACTCCGCACGCATCGCCAGCATCAAGGCGGAGAACGCCGGCCTGACGCTCGAGGGCACCGCCGTCGCCAGCGACGCCTTCTTCCCGTTCCGCGACGGCCTGGACGTCGTCTGCGACGCCGGCGCCACCTGCGTCATCCAGCCGGGCGGCTCGATGCGCGACGAGGAAGTGATCAACGCGGCCGACGAGCGCGGCATCGCGATGGTGCTGACGGGCACGCGGCACTTCCGGCACTGAAGCGGCAGCGGCGGCTCGCGGATCAGCGCCGCCGCAGGCGCCAGAACGCCAGCGCCGCGCCCGCGAGCGCCAGCGCGGCGCCGGCAGGCTCGTCGACCGGTGACGGGTAGCTCTCCCGCTCCGTCGCGTAGCTGCTCAGGAACAGCTCGAAGGTGATGGTCTCCGTTCCGTCGGTGTCATTGGCGAAGCTCAGGCGCAGCGGCGCCGACAGCGTTCCCGACGGCGCGCCGTCGCCGTAGTAGGCGGTCGCCATCGTGTCGTCTCCGATGAGGTCCTGGCCGTCGGCGGTGTATCGCCAGAGGCGCAGCTCGGCGAAGCTGAACGTCGAGGCGGCGGTGCTGCTGTCGCTCCAGTCGAGCGAAAGGTCGCCAGAGAACGCGACCTGGGTGTGCGCGGACACCACGAATTCGGCCGCGCCGAAGGAGGGCGCGGTGAGGCTGGCGCCGCTCCAGCCGGCCGCGTAGCCGTTGCTCCCCACGGCGCTGGAAATGATCGTCGCGCCGGCACCGAACGGGTCGCCGGAAAAGGAACCTGCGCCGCCCGTGCCGTCGAAATCCGTGCCGAACGCCACCGCCCCGAAGGGCGCATCCCCCTGTTGCTCGCCATACGGATTCACGGAATCCACCACCGTCACGGTGCTGCGCAGGCGCGGATCAAACACCATCGAGGGCGCAATGCCGTCCGACGAGTCGAGATCCACCAACGAAATCTGGAAATCCGCGAGCTTGACCGATGACGTGGTGAGGGCGCGGGCCGGCTCGGCAGCGAGCAGCACAGCCGCTGCCAACAGCGCATGGGCGGGAAGGAAACGGTGCATGGACGGCTCCTGGTGACGGACCGCCCTCCTCCTGGACTGTGGCCAGTCTACGCCGTTGGCCACGGCCGCATCGTCGACACCTCGCCCGCTGTTCCAGCGCGTCGGCGCCGGGGTGCTCACGGGGTCTGTCGATCGACGCGAAGCGCGGAATATCCATCGGACGCGGGCGCCCTGGCCGCCGCCTTCGGCGCCAGGCCGAACAGCGGCCGCAGCCAGCCGACGCGCCGCACGAGCTCGAAGCTGGCCACGCAGATCGCCGCCGTCGCCGCGACCAGCAGCGGACCTTCGACCAGCGGGCGCAGGCCCAGCGGCTTCATGAAGTGCGCCAGCAGCACGATCGCGGTCTGGTGGACGATGTAGAACGGGAAGATCGCCTCGGTCAGGTAGCGCCGCGCGCGCGAATCGCCGGGGTTCCACTGGCGGGCGAAGCCGAGCGCGGCGACGATCGCGCACCACTCGTCGAGCGCGTAGGCCACGCGCTGCAGCTGGCGCAGCCACTCCAGCGACTGCAGCGCGTCGTAGTGCCGGTACCAGGTCTCGATGACGGCATAGCCGGCGACGGCCAAGACGAGCGCGATCCAGCGCTGGCGCCGGATCTCCTCCCAGACGCTCGCCTCGCGCGCCAGCAGGGCGCCGAGCGCGAACACGCTGAAGTAGTTGGCGTGCAGGAACCAGTCGTCGACGAGCGCGTGCGTGTCGGGAAAGCGCGCCACGAGCAGCAGACGCAGCGCCGCCAGCCAGGCCACCGGCCACGCGATCAGGCCCGGACCGCGCAGCAGGCGCGCGAGCGCCGCGCCGCAGCGATCGATGCGCGCCTGCGGCACGACGAGCCACACGAGCGCCGCCACCATCGTGTAGCACCACAGGTAGGCGACGAACCACAGATGGTTCCAGGTGGGGAGGCGCAGGCAGCCGTCGCGGCAGAAGCCGTCATACCCCTGGGCGTACAGCGACATGAAGTGCAGGTAGCCGCCGTGGTAGCCCACCGCCTCGGTCACCTCGGCCCAGGACTGCGGCGGCACGATCACCCACAGGCCGAGCGCCAGCGGGATCAGCAGCCGCTGCGTGCGCGAGCGCACGAAGCCCGCGCTCGACTTCCGGTGCAGGAAGGCCGTGGCGCAACCCGAGACGAGGAACAGCAGGCTCAGCCGCCACGGGGAGCTGAGCATCATCAGCGGCTCGATCGCGTGCGACGCGTACGGCGACTTCACGTGCCAACCCCAGGTCACGTAGTACATGCCGACGTGGAAGAGGATCAGCAGGCCGAAGGCCAGGATGCGGACCCAGTCGAGGTCGATGCGGCGGTCGGTGGAGGCCATGGCGCGCTGTTTCGAGTGGAGAGGGCCGCATCGTCGCCAGAGCCCGCCGCTCGCGCGAGCGATTTGGGGCGAGTCGCGTTTCGCCCGGGGCGAGCGGCATCGGCCGCGAGACCGCAGCCTGCTCGGCAGGCGGCACGCGGCCCGTCAGCGGCCGAGCGCCTTCATCCACTCGTCGCGATAGCGCCGCGACAAGCGGATCACGCGCCCCGACGCCAGCCGCAGCTGCGCGTCGCCGCTGCCCAGCGGCTCCAGCGCGGCCACGCGCGAGGGCTGCACCGCGCACGAGCGATGCACCCGCACGAAGGGGGCGGCGGCCGGATGCGCGAGGAACGCGGCCAGCGTCGTGCGATCGAGCCAGGTCGAGGTGGCCGAGTGCAGCTCGATGTAGTTGTCGGCCGCGGTGACGCATTCGATCTCGGCCAGCGGCACCCGCCGCAGCTCGCCGCGATCGGCCACCAGCCAGTGCTCGGCCACCGGCTGCAGCGCGTGCAGCGCGGTGGCCAGGCGCTGGCGCTGCTGCGCGCGCTCGGGCGGCGCCAGGCGATCGCGCAGGCGCGCCACGCACGCGGCCAGGCGCTCGCGCGTGAAGGGCTTGAGCAGGTAGTCGACCGCGTTGAGCTCGAACGCCTGCACGGCGTGCTCGTCGAAGGCCGTGGCGAACGCCACCAGCACGTGGGGCGGCAGCGCGGCCGCGACCGCCAGTCCGCTGCGGCCGGGCATCTGGATGTCCAGCAGGACGGCGTCGACCGCGCCGGGCTGCGCCGCGACGAAGGCCAGCGCGGCCTCGCCGTCGCTCGCCTCGCCGGCGATGCGCACGCCGGGATCGTCGGCCAGGAAGCGGCGCAGCTTGGCCAGCGCCGGCGCCTCGTCGTCGACCAGCAGCAGGTTCACGCGGCGGCCTCCCTGCGCGCGGGCAGCGTGACGCGCACGCGCGTGCGGCCGGCCTCGCGCGCGAGCGTCACCTCGGCTGCGTCGCCGTGCAGCGCGGCCAGGCGCGCGCGCAGGTTCGCGAGACCGGTACCGCCGGCATGATCGTCCAGCGGGGCATCGCCGGTGTCGACGATGTCGATGCGCAGGCGGCCGTCGGCGACGTCGGCGGCGACCTGCACGTCGACGACCGCCGCGCTGCGGGCGACGCCGTGCTTGACGGCGTTCTCCACGGGCGCCATCAGCAGCAGCGCCGGCACGATGCAGCGCGCCGCGGCGTCGCTGACCTCGATGCGCGAGCGCAGCCGCTCGCCGAAGCGCTGGCGCATGATGGACAGGAAGGGCTCGACCCAGCGCAGTTCCTGCGCCAGCGGATGTTCCGCGACGGCGGCCGCGCTCATCGACTGGCGCAGCAGGTCGGCCAGTTCGGCCAGGATGCGGTCGGCGCGCTCGACGTCCTCGTGCATCACCGAGGAGATCAGGTTGAGCGTGTTGAACAGGAAGTGCGGCTGCACCTGCTCCTGCAGCCGCGCGAGCCGCGCCTCGGCCAGGTGCGCCTTCAGCCGCTCGACCTCCGCGGCCTGGCGCTGCCCGCGCACGAAGGCGCGCCAGCCGAGCGACAGGCCCAGCACCAGCGCGTACGACACCGCGTCCTTCGCGCCCTCGTACCCGAGCACGGACAGCAGGCTGCCGGGCTCGTAGTGCAGGCCGGCCAGGCGATAGACGGGATAGCGCGAGCCGAACATCAGCGCCGAGTGGGCCAGGGTGTAGGGAACGAAGCCGGCGAGGTAGCCGGCGACGGCCGTCGCGCGGCCGCGCCCCGGCGCCAGCAGCCAATCGTTCCAGCGGTAGACCGCGACCGCCAGGAGGGCCGTCGTGAACGCGCCCGACATCTCCCACAGGAACGGCTCCCACGGATGCCGTCCGCCGCCGCGCATGTAGTGCTGCCATTCGGCCAGCGAGAAGAACAGGCCCACGCCCGCCCAGAAGGCCGCGTAGGCGAGCCAGGGCAGGCGGCGCGTGACGGAAGTCATGCCCGCATTGTGACCACGGAACCGGCGCGCGCCGTCCCACTACACTTCCCGCCATGAACAAAGCCGACGCACTGGGCTTCGTGCTGGCGGCGGTCGCGAGACTGATCACCGGCGCGCAAGGCCATTGGAAGGGCGTCCCGCCGAAGGCGGAACAGCGCATCTACTTCGCGAACCATCAGAGCCATCTCGACTGGGTGCTGATCTGGGCCACGCTGCCCGCCGACCTGCGCGTGCAGACGCGCCCCATCGCCGCCGCCGACTACTGGACGAAGACGCCGCTCAAGCACTGGCTCACGCGCGAGGTGTTCCGCGCCGTCTATGTCGACCGCGAACGCAAGGAAGGCGGGCCCGACCCGCTGGAGCCGCTCGTGGCCGCGCTCGAGCAGGGCGACTCGCTCGTCATCTTTCCCGAGGGCACGCGCAGCAACCTGGGGCTGCCCCAGGACTTCAAGAGCGGCATCTTCCGCCTCGCGAAGCAGTTCCCCCACGTGCAGCTGATCCCGTGCTGGATCGACAACGTGCAGCGCGTGATGCCCAAGGGCGAGGTCGTGCCGGTGCCGATCCTGTGCACCGTCACGTTCGGCGCGCCGTGCAACCTCGGTGCCGACGAGACCAAGGCGGACTTCCTCGCGCGGGCGCGTGACGCCGTCATCGCGCTGAAGCCGGGGAGCGCGGCGTGAGCCCCGCCCGGCCGCCCGAAGGGGCGAACACCGTCCTCCGCGAGAGGACTTCCAGATGAAATTCCTGCAATCGCTCACCGCCACGCAGCAGGTCGGCCTGCTGTTCCTGATCGTCTTCGGCGGGCTGCTGCTCGTGTCGGCCGGCGCCGTGTTCCTCGCGATGCGCGAGAAGTCGCCGCAGGACGACCACGGCCTGACGAAGTTCGCCGCCGACCTGCGGGCGATGTGGGTCGGCGCGGTCGTGTTCTGGCTCGCCTGGGTCTCCGGCGCGGCCGGGGCGACGATCCTGTTCGCGGTGTTCTCGTTCCTGGCGCTGCGCGAGTTCGTCACCCTGATGCAGACGCGGCGCGCCGACCACCGCAGCCTGATGCTCGCGTTCTTCGTGGTGCTGCCGGTGCAGTACGTGCTGGCGGGCAGCCGCAGCTTCGACCTGTTCACCGTGTTCATCCCGGTCTACGTGTTCCTCGCGATCCCGGTGCTCAGCGCGCTCGGCGGCGACCCCCTGCGCTTCCTCGAGCGCAACGCGAAGATCCAGTGGGGCGTGATGGTGTGCGTGTTCGGCCTGTCGCATGCGCCGGCGCTGCTGCTGCTGGACTTCCCGCAGATGCACGACCGTGGACCCTTCCTCGTGTTCTTCCTGGTGATCGTGACGCTGACGGCGCAGATGCTGGAGACCGTCGCCAGCACGCGACTGCGCCGGCGCCCCGTGGCGCGCCAGATCGACCGCAGCTTCGGCTGGCAGTCGTGGGCCCTGGGCTGCCTGGGCGCGGCCGTGGTCGGCGGCCTGCTGTTCTGGATCACGCCGTTCAAGCTGCCGCAGGCCATGGTGATGGCGCTGATCGCCGGCGCGGCCGGCACGCTGGGCGAGTTCGTGATGACGGCGCTCAAGCGCGACGCCGGCGTCAACTACTGGGGCAACACCGGCCAGGTGACGGGCGCGGTGGGCCTGCTCGACCGCGTCGCGCCGCTGTGCTTCGCGGCGCCCGTGTTCTTCCATTCCGTGCGCTGGTACTTCCAGCTCCGCTCATGAGCGCCCGCCCGGCCGTTCCGAAGGGCGCTCGCACCGCAGCCCGCAGGGCGGAGGTTTCCATATGAGCGCCCGCCCGGCCGCTCCGAAGGGCGCTCGCACCGCAGCCGACAGGCGGAGGCTAGTCCAGTGACCCGCATCCTCGGCATCGACCCCGGACTGCAGACCACCGGCTTCGGCGTCATCGAGGCCGAGGGCGCGACGCTGCGCTACGTGGCCAGCGGGACGATCAGCACCGCCAGGGAGGTCAAGGGCGACCTGCCGGCGCGCATCAAGGTGATCTTCGAGGGCGTGCGCGAGGTCGTGCAGCGCTACGCGCCCGAGCAGGCTTCGATGGAGATCGTGTTCGTCAACGTCAACCCGCAGAGCACGCTGCTGCTGGGCCAGGCCCGCGGGGCGGCGCTGGCCGCGCTGGTGTCGGCGGGGCTGGCGGTCTCGGAGTACACCGCCACGCAGATGAAGAAGGGCGTGGTCGGCCACGGCCAGGCCCGAAAGGAGCAGATCCAGCAGATGGTCGCCCGCCTGCTGGCCCTGCCCGGCCTGCCCGGCAAGGACGCCTCCGACGCGCTGGGCCTGGCCATCACGCATGCCCACGCGGGCCGGACCATGGCCGCGCTGGCCGCCGGCACCACGCTCGCCCGGCGCCAGCATGCCCAGTACCGCGGCGGCCGGACATACTGACCCCCGTATCGCGCGGACCGCGCCGCCTCGCCCGGGAGGACAATGCGGGTGATCGACGTTGGCGCGCCGCCGCCGACATCCATCGCTTCCCCACGAAACCCCATGGCCGACGCAACTCCCTACTTCGGAATCGCCCCCTTCGTGCTGGGCATGACCCGCGAGCTCGCACGCGCGGCCGCCGGCAAGCCCGACTCCGTCGAGACCACGCGCGACGACGAGGGCGCCACGGTCGAGACCTGGTTCTACGACGGCGGCGAGATCGAGCTTGAGTTCGACCCCGCGCCCGACGCCAAGCTCGAGTCGATCACCGCCTGGTCGGCCAAGACCACCGTCAACGGCGTGGCCATCATCGGCTGCGACCTCGACGACCTGCAGCGGCTCGCGAAGCAGGCCGACATCCACGACCTCGAGCTGACCGACGATTTCGCCGACTCCGGGCAGTGCTGGCAGAGCGAGCAGCACGGCCTGATGTTCTGGGCCGCCAAGGGCAAGGTCGTCAACATGACGATCTTCCCGCGCTTCGACGACAGCGGCGAGCAGCCGCAGTGGCCCGAGTGAACGCCAGCGTCATGCGGTAGAGTCGCCGGCGTGTCGCACCCGCCCGCCCGCTCCGACTTCGCCTGCCGCAACTGCGGCATCCAGGCTCCCTTGAAGTTCTGCCCCGAGTGCGGGCAGGAGACGACCTTGCATCCGCCCACGCTGGGCGAGTTCCTGCACGAGTTCGTCGGGCACTACGTGGCGCTGGAGGGCGCGCTGTGGCGCACGCTGCGCATGCTCGTCACGCGGCCGGGGC
>JAEKKH010000305.1 GCA_019510465.1 Burkholderiales bacterium | reverse complement strand
CGGCAGCGCGGCCAGCAGCTTGAGCTGCGCCGAGGCCATCGCCTCGCCCAGGCCCAGCTCGGACGCCGGACCCGGCAGGCCGCCCAGGAACATCGCCTGCGCTTCCGGCGCCGTCAGGCCATCGACCTTGGTGCGCCAGCCGGCCTGCAGCTGGAAGCCGCCCAGGCGGCCGCGGTCGGCCCAGATGGGCACGCCGGCGGCGCTCAACTCGTCGACGTCGCGATGGATGGTGCGCACAGACACCTCCAGCGCCTCGGCCAGCGCCTGGGCGCTCATCCGGCCGCGGCCCTGCAGCAGCATCAGGAGCGAAAGCAGTCGGCTGGCACGCATGGAGGCCAGTCTGCCTCAAAAACATGACATGCGGTGGCATGCATTGATTGCGAGGATGCGGCCATCGTCCACGAAGGAGTTTCGCCATGACCCTGACCATCGAAGCCGCCGAGGCGCTGTCCGTGCTCGAGCTGCGCCAGTACACGCTGCATCCGGGCCGCCGCGACGAGCTCATCGCGCTGTTCGAGCGCGAATTCATCGAATCGCAGGAGGATCTCGGCATCCGCATCCTCGGCAGCTTCCGCGACCTCGACGACCCGGACCGCTTCGTCTGGCTGCGCGGCTTCGCGGACATGGACGCGCGGCCAGCGGCGCTGTCCTCGTTCTACTTCGGGCCCGTCTGGCAGGCCCACCGCGACAAGGCCAACGCCACGATGGTCGACAGCGACAACGTGCTGCTGCTGCGCCCGCTGGGCTGCGACCAGGGCCTGCAGGCGGCGCTGCAGCCGCGGCGGGCGCCCGGCGCGGCGTTGCGCGCGGACGGCGTGTTCACGATCACCGTGTGTCCGCTGCGCCAGCCGGCCGACGATGCGCTCGTGCACGCGTTCGACCAGCACGTGCATCCCTGGTGGGTGGGCGTGGGCGGCGACCTGCTGGCCTGCTGGACGAGCGAGACGGCGCCCAACAACTTCCCGCGGCTGCCGGTGCGCGAGAACGAGCCGGTGATCGCGTGGCTGACCCGCTTCGACGACGAGGCCGCCGAGCGCCGCCACGCCACGCTGTTGCAGGCCTCCGGCTGCCTCGCGCGTCCGCAGTGGTGGCAGCACCTGTCGGGCGCGCCGACGCAGCTGCGCCTCGTTCCCACCGACCGGTCGGCGCTGCGCCGCCGCCATTCCCAGGAGGGCTGACACCATGAGCACCGACTACATCGGCCGCCCCCACGACTTCGACTTCCTGGTGGGCGGCACCTGGCACGTCGCCGACCGCCGCCTGCGCGAACGCCACGCCGGCTGCACGGAGTGGATCCACTTCGAGCACACCTGCACCGCCATCACGATGATGGACGGCCGCATCTCGTCCGACGAGAACGTCTTCGCCAGCGCGGGCTTCACCGGCGTCACCTTCCGCACGCTGGACACCAGCACGCAGCGGTGGGCCATCTACTGGATCAGCAGCCGCGACGGCAGGCTGCAGCCGCCGGTGCACGGCGGCTGGAACGGCGACCGCGGCGTGTTCCACGGCGACGACGAGGACGAGGGCCGGCCGGTGCGCGTGCGTTTCCTGTGGGAGAGGCTGGGGCCGGACCAGGCGCGCTGGTCGCAGGACTTCGCCCTGGCCGGCCAGGACGGCGCACCCGACGGCGGCTGGGAGACGAACTGGGTGATGGAGCTGCGGCGCGTCAGGGACTGACCGCGTCGACGGCGGCCGGCAGCGCCGCCGGCCGCGCGGCGTCGCCGAAGTTCGATGGCACCCGCCGGTCGCGCAGCGCCATGAAGGGCGCTTCCACCAGCTTGTACAGAAGGCCGCCCGCGGCCGCGCAGGCCACGGCGATGATCGCCAGGCGCGTGCCGCCGGAGACCCCCATCGGCTCGAGCTGCCGGGCGAGGAAGTACGCCAGTGGCTTGTGCGACAGGTACGTGGAATACGACCACAGCGCCAGTGACTGCGCGCCCGGGATGCGCCAGCGCAGCAGTCGCGCCGACGGGCTGAGGGCGGCCATCACGAGGACGGCGAAGGCGCACGCGATCAGCGAGTAGCCGAAGGCGGTCATGAAGAAGCCCCAGCCTGCGCCGCCGAGATAGTAGAACCTGTACGCCAGCGTCATCATCACGACGACCGCCGCCGCGCCGATCGCGCTCAGCAGGCCGCCGCGGGCCATCAGGCGGTCCCAGGCGGGGCGATGGAAGTTCTTCAGCATCGCCACCGCCACGCCGGGGATGAACTCGTCGAAACGGCACAGCGTGCTGTAGTAGATCCATGCCATGTAGCCGTCGCCGCGGCCGTCGGCCGGCTGGCCGTAGCGGCGCCACAGCACGCAGCGGGCGGCGATGCCTAGCGCCACCAGCGCGGCCATCAGCATCCAGCCGTGCGCGCGCGTGAGCGTCACGCGCCCCCGGGCGAGCCAGGCCCCGGCGGCCAGGATCGCCGGCAGCACCAGGTAGAACTGCTCCTCGACGCAGAGTGACCACGCATGCGAGAACGCCGTCCCGGGTTGCAGGCCGAGGTTCTGCGTGAACGTGAGGAAGCGCCACCACGGCGGCGGCGTCCGTCCGCCGAGCGCCGCCGGGAACAGGACGAACGCGGCGAGCACCAGCCAGAAGACCGGCAGGGTGCGAAACGCGCGGCGCGCGTAGAAGCGCGGCAGCGACAAGGTCTGCCCGCGCGCCATGCCTGCGAACAGCTGGTTGGCGATCAGGTAGCCGCTCAGCACGAAGAACAGGTCGACGCCGGCCCAGCCGATGTCGCTGAACCAGCCGAAGGTGGCCGTGCCGCTCACGAAGATGGCGTAGTGGTACATGAACACCAGCACGATGGCGCTGGCGCGCAAGGTGTCGAGGCCGGGATTGCGTGAGGGCGATGTCGTCATGGCGGGTTCGCAAGGGCGGGTCGTTCGACCCGCCATTCGCCGGCGTCGCCTGGAGCGAATCGCCGCGGTGCTGTGATTGAATCATCCGCGACGACCCGCGGCGCGAACGGCAACGGCAGGTCGAACGACCCGCCCCACGGGCCGAGCGGCCGTGGCGGAAATGGTTCCGTCAACTCAACGATATCTTTCGACGAGGCGCACGATGGTGCGCCAGTTGCGGGTGGTCGCGGGTTCGCCGAGATGCCGCTCGAGCCAGGCGTTCGGCGATCCGCCCGACTTGCCGACCCAGCGGCTGACACTCAACACGTGGGTGTCGTCCGAGCGCAGCAGCGCCAGGTCGCCGCGCGGCGTGACCAGCGGCAGCGCCGGCAGCGGCCGGCGCGGCGCACCCAGGAAGGTGATGCAGCATGCGTCGCGGCCCTCGGCCAGCTGGCCCGCGAACGGGTCGCTGGCCACCAGCGCCTCGAGCTCGGCGACGGCGCGCACGAACATCGGCTCGCGCAGGCCGCAGCTCGCGCGCATGCGCTCGCCCGCGCGTGACGCCAGTGCGCGGGGACGGTCGCCGGGCGCGACCGCGAAGACCAGCGTGCCATTGACCTGGAACGACGCCGCACTCGTGGCGCCGGCCTCGAGGAACGCCGCCTCGAGCTGGGCTCGCGTCGGGCTGCCGGGTCGGCCGAGGTTGACGTTGCGCAGGAACGCTGCGTGGCGCGCGCCGATCATGGGACAACCCTCCGCCTGCCGGCTTCGGTGCGAGCGCCTTGTGGAAGCTGTGCGCCGCTCATGGCCGGGCGTCGAACGCGGCCAGCGCGTGCACGTACTGCGGCTCGTCCAGGATCGAGTTGTGGTCGGCCGGCACGACCACGGTCGTCACCTGGCCGGCCGGGAAGCGGGCGCGCAACGCCTCGGTGCTGGAGGCGGGGATCAGCTCGTCGTGCTCGGCGCGCAGGATCAGCACGGGCGCCGTGATCCTGGGCACGTAGCGCCACGTCTCGTACTTGTCGATCAGCAGCCAGCTCACGGGAAAGATCGGGAACTGCCGCTGCGCGATGCCGACGATGCTGTCGTACGGCGTCACCAGCACCAGCCTGGCCACCGGCCGCACGCTGGCCAGCCGCGCGGCCACGCCGCTGCCCAGGCTGCGTCCGATGACGATGATGTCCGCGTGGCGCGCGTGCACCTCGTCGAACAGGCCCTGGGCGTCGAGCGCGATGTCGGCCTCGGTCGGCTGGCCGGCACTGCCGCCGTAGCCGCGGTAGTGCAGCATGACGATCTCGCGGCCGGGGAAGGCGGCGATCAGCGGCGCGACGCTGCTCGACACGTCCTCGCCGTTGCCGCCGAAGTACAGCACCGCGCCCGGCCCGGCGTGCGGCCGCACGGTCAGCTGCAGCAGCGTGTCGCCGCGCTGGTAGGTGCCGGCCATCTCGGTCGGCCCGAGGCGGCGCGGCGTCGGGAAGTACTGGAACGAGCGCTGCGTCACGTACAGCACGATGCAGAAGCCGGCATAGGCGACGGCCACGAGGGTCAGGATCAGGGTCAGCATGCGTCGCATCGGGCAATCGGGGTGCGGGGCGGCCGGGCGGCTCGCTGCGGATTCTGCCTGCGATCGCGCGCGCGGCCTCGCGCCGACACCGACAATGCGCGCCAGGCCGTTCGCCCGTCCCCTGGCCGTCCTGTCGTTCGCCCTGCCCGCCCTCGTGGCGGCTGCGTGGACGCCGACCGCGGCGCCATCTCGAACAAGGCCTGGCAGCTGCCGCACCGGCGCTTGCCGCGCAGCGAGCGGACGGCGCGGACGCCGTATTTCCATTGAGGCGGGTACACATCGCGGGGTATCGGCGCCCCGTGCTCCATCCTGGTACAGCGTGACGTGACAGGCCGTCGCACGCCGGTCGGCGCGTGCGGGAATCCTCGGTGTTTACGTTGATGCACGGCGCCGTCGACGCCTCCCGTGGCGGCCTGCGCGGGCTGGCACGCGACTCGCAATGGAACATCCGGCAGTGCCCCTCGCGCGGTGCGTCGAGCACCGCTGCACTGGGATTTCCCTCCGCCTCACACCAGGAGACTCGCAATGGACATGCTCGAACCCGGCCGCTTCGGCTTCGCCGTCAACTTCAAGAAGCGCTACGGCAACTACATCGGCGGCGAATGGGTGCCGCCCGTCAACGGTCAATACTTCGAGAACATCACGCCGGTCACCGGCCGGGCGTTCTGCGAGGTGCCGCGCTCCACCGCCGAGGACGTCGAGCGCGCGCTCGACGCCGCGCACGCCGCCAAGGTCGCCTGGGGCAAGCTCTCGCCCGCCGAGCGCGCCAACATCCTCAACAAGATCGCCGACCGCATGGAGGCCAACCTCGAGCTGATCGCCACGGCCGAGACCTGGGACAACGGCAAGCCGATCCGCGAGACGATGGCCGCCGACATCCCGCTGGCGATCGACCACTTCCGCTACTTCGCCGGTTGCGTGCGCGGCCAGGAAGGCGGCATCAGCGAGATCGACGAGACGACCTACGCGTACCACTTCCACGAGCCGCTGGGCGTCGTCGGCCAGATCATCCCGTGGAACTTCCCCATCCTGATGGCGGTGTGGAAGCTGGCGCCCGCGCTGGCGGCCGGCAACTGCGTCGTCCTCAAGCCCGCCGAGCAGACGCCCGTCTCGATCCTCGTGCTGATGGAGATCATCGGCGACCTGCTGCCCAAGGGCGTGGTCAACGTCGTCAACGGCTTCGGGCTGGAGTGCGGCAAGCCGCTGGCGTCGAACAAGCGCATCGCCAAGATCGCCTTCACCGGCGAGACGACCACCGGCCGGCTGATCATGCAGTACGCCAGCCAGAACCTGATCCCGGTGACGCTGGAGCTGGGCGGCAAGTCGCCCAACATCTTCTTCGCCGACGTGGCCAGCAAGGACGACGCCTTCTTCGACAAGGCGCTGGAAGGCTTCGCGATGTTCGCGCTGAACCAGGGCGAGGTCTGCACCTGCCCGTCGCGCGTGCTGGTGCAGGAATCGATCTACGAGCAGTTCATCGAGCGCGCCGTCAAGCGCGTGGCGGCCATCAAGCAGGGCAACCCGCTGGAGATGTCGACGATGATCGGCGCCCAGGCGTCCAGCGAGCAGCTCGAGAAGATCCTCAGCTACCTGGACCTCGGCAAGCAGGAAGGCGCGCAATGCCTGATCGGCGGCGAGCGCAACCTGTTCAAGGACGACCTCGAGGGCGGCTACTACGTCAAGCCCACCGTGTTCAAGGGCCACAACAAGATGCGCATCTTCCAGGAGGAGATCTTCGGCCCGGTGGTGTCGGTCACCACCTTCAAGGACGAGGAAGAGGCGCTGGCCATCGCCAACGACACGCTGTACGGCCTGGGCGCCGGCGTGTGGTCGCGCGACATGAACACCGCCTTCCGCATGGGCCGCGGCATCCAGGCCGGCCGCGTGTGGACGAACTGCTACCACGCCTACCCGGCGCATGCGGCGTTCGGCGGCTACAAGCAGTCGGGCATCGGGCGCGAGAACCACAAGATGATGCTCGACCACTACCAGCAGACCAAGAACCTGCTCGTGAGCTACAGCGACAAGGCGCTCGGGTTCTTTTGACCCCGACGGTCGCTGTCCCCCGGAGGGGAGCCTTCGCGCGCGCTCCCTGCCCCCCGAGGGGGCCGGCCGCGAGCGGCCCGGCCGGGCCGGTTCCGCCGCTCCAGTCATGACAGCCCCACGGTTGCTTGCGCGCCCTGCCCCCGAGGGGCCGGCCGCGGCGGCCCGGCGGAACCGGTTTCGCCGCTCCCTTGAACTTCGCCGCCGACGCGCCTGCGCCGGCGGCGGTACCGTTTCTCACCGTGCCGACGGAGGTCCTGCGATGGGCGATACCACATTCGATCCGCCTGCCCAGGTGGTGGCCACGGACGCGACGCTGGCGCTGCTCGACGAACTCCAGGCGCGCCACGGGCCGCTGATGTTCCACCAGTCTGGCGGCTGCTGCGACGGTAGCGCGCCGATGTGCTTCGCGCAGGGCGACTTCCTGCTGGGCGACGGCGACGTGCACCTCGGCGACATCGGCGGCGCGCCCTTCTACATCAGCGAGTCGCAGTTCGCGTACTGGTGCCACACGCAGCTGATCATCGACGTCGTCGAAGGCCGCGGCGGCATGTTCTCGCTCGAAGGGCCGACCGGTCGGCGCTTCCTGACGCGCTCGCGCTTCTACCAGGACGCCGAATGGGACGCCCTGCGGGCCGCCGGCAAGGTGCCGGACTGACCCGCGTCGGCCCGAACGGGGCCAGAATCGGGCCATGAACCCCTCGGCATCGATTCCGCTGTTCGCCGACGCGCCCGCCGCGTCGCAAGAGGACGCGCACGAGGACCCGCCGCATGGCGACCTGGTCACCGTCACCCGCGTGTTCAACGCGCTGGAAGCCGAGATGCTGCGCGGCTGCCTGCAGGCCGAGGGCATTCCCGCCACGCTGGGCGACGTCCAGACGGTGCAGACCGACACGCTCCTGACCGTCGCGATGGGCGGCATCCGCGTGATGGTGCCCACGCCGTTCGCCGGCGCCGCCCGGCAGACGGTGGAGGCGTTCGAGCGCGGGGCGCTGGCCATCGACGAGCTGCCACCCGACGCCGAGGCGCCGTTCACGGTGGTCGAGGCCGAGCCGGCGGCCCCGCTGCGCCTGTCGCGCACGGCCTGGATCGTCCTGGCCGTCGTCGTGGTGGCCGTCGTCGTCTTCTGATCCGATCTGGGGATGGCGCCGCCGCCGGGCGCGGGCGGATGCTCGCGGGACCGGGGTTTGCTGCAGATCCCGTGGCCGCCGCGCGGCCGAGGAGTCCGAATGAATCCGCTCGCCAATCGCCACGACGCCGCCGCCGACATCGGCCGGCCGCCGCCCGCCGACGCCCCCATGCAGGTGCTGCCCTGGGCAGAGGACTCGACGCGGTCGATCGGCGCCGAAGACGCCGCCACCCGCTACCAGGGCGACCTGTTCCTGCCGGGCTGGCTGCGGATCGAGCTGCAGCCGACGGCGGAGCAGGGCCCCGGCGGCTAGGCCCTGGCCGGTCGGCGCGGCACCGGCCTCACTTGCGCGCGATCGCCTCGACCTGGATGCGCAGGTCGACGGCCATGCTGAAGCCGTAGGCCTTGCCGGCGTCCATGCCGAACTGTTCGCGGTCGATCGTGGCGTAGATGTCGGCGCCGCAGTCCTCGCGCTTGAACATCGGGTGCGGGATGCACTTGAACTTCCTGATGTCGAGCGTGACCGGGTTGGTCTTGCCGTGCATCTCCAGCGTGCCGACCGCCTTGGTCGGCGCACCGTCGACGAAGCCCTCCAGCGTGCCCTTGAAGTGCGCCTTCGGGTACTTGTCGGCCTCGAACAGCTCCTTGCCCTTGGCCACCTTGTCGAGGGCGGGCAGGCCGAAGTTGGCGCTCTTCATGTCGACGACGATGTCGACCGTGCCGGTGCCGGCATCGCGATCCATCGTGACGCTGCCGGTGGTGTGGTCGAACTTGCCGCGCCAGGTCGAGATGCCCATGTGGTCGGCCTCGAAGCTCGGGAAGGTGTGCATCGGATCGATGTCGTAGGTGACCGGCGCGGCCTGGGCAGCGGCGGTGGCGGCGAACAGGGCAGCGGCGGCGAGGCGGGACAGGGTGTTCATCGGGGTTCTCCGGTGGTCGTCTCTGATGGGGGGTGACTGTAATGGCAGGGCGCCATATCCCCACGACGCGCGGGCCGCGCCCGTTTCGACAAGCGCGCGATGAGAATTCGGCGGGGCTGCCCCTCTTCCATTCGTCCGCACTTCTCGCCGATGATCGCGTCGGCCGCCACGGCCAGGCCTCGAGGAATCCGCCCATGCTCACCATCCTGCTCGTCATCGTCGTCGCCATCGCCGCCCTGCTCGCCTACGCCGGCACGCGGCCGGACACCTTCCGCATCGCGCGCTCCATCCAGATCGGAGCGCCCATCGTCCAGGTCGCCGAGCTGATCGACGACTTCCACGAATGGAGCAAGTGGTCGCCGTGGGAACACCTCGACCCGACGATGCAGCGCAGGTACAGCGGCGCCGAGGCCGGCGTGGGCGCCGTCTACGAATGGGAAGGCACCGGCAAGGTGGGCGCCGGGCGCATGGAGATCGTCGAGATGCGCTCGGGCTCCGAGCGCGGCGTCATCACGATCAAGCTGGATTTCTTCAAGCCGTTCAAGGCGAGCAACACGGCCGAATTCCTGATGACGCCGACGCCCGACGGCACCGATCTCAACTGGGCCATGTTCGGCCCCAGCCCCTTCATGTCCAAGCTGATGGGCGTGTTCATGGACATGGACAAGATGGTGGGCAGGGACTTCGAGGCGGG
>JAEKKH010000164.1 GCA_019510465.1 Burkholderiales bacterium | reverse complement strand
GTCGTCGGGCACGTCCACGGGCCCAACAACTGGAGCATGTCGCTGCGGCTGGGCGTGACGGTGAACCTGGTCGACACCGGATCCGGCCATGCCCTGCTGGCGTTCCAGTCCGACGAGCGCCGCGGCGAGATGCTGGGCGAGCATGAAGTGCTCGAAGGGGAGGTGCGGGTGCCGCCGCCCGAACTCGAGCGCCTGCTCGCGGCCGTGCGGGCGCGGGGCTACTGGCAAGGCGACAGCCAGCAGGCCTACGGCGTGACCGACATCTCGTTCCCGATCCTCGGTCCGCAGGGCGACGCCATGGCGGTCCTGACCTGTCCAAGCCGCCTCCCGCGGCCGCCCGCGTTCTTGCGCATCGGGTGGCGGGCGCCCCCGGGTCGCCGAACCGCGTGCTGCGGTCGCCCGGCGCGAAATCCCGCGCGGCGGCGTGACTTCCTGCTTACACGCTGCGGACGCCGGGCTCCCTGTCGAGCTGATTCCCGCCGAAACTCTGGACAGCGCGCCAACCGGTGCCGCGTGTTCAAGCTCCGGGGGATCTGGGCGTGACTTTCCTCACACCGACGTACGACCTGCGCGTGGTCGCTGCGTCGTTCTTCATCGCCAGCTTCGCGTCCTTCGTGGCGCTGGACCTGGCCTCGCGCGTGGCGACGCGCGACCGCCGCGTGGCGCGGCGGTGGTGGGCCAGCGGCGCGCTCGCGATGGGCACCGGCATCTGGAGCATGCACTTCGTGGGCATGCTCGCCTTCACGCTGCCGATCCCGCTAGGCTACATGGCGGCGATGACCTTCGTCTCGTGGCTGGCGGGCGTCGCGGTGGCGGCCGTCGCGCTGGGGGTCGCGTCGCGCCGCGACATGCACTGGATGCACGTGGCCGCCGGCGCGCTGGCGATGGCCGTCGGCATCGGCGTCATGCACTACGCGGGCATGGCGGCGCTCGACATGGCGCCGGGCATCGTCTGGAATCGCCGGCTGGTGCTGGCCTCGGTCGCCGTGGCACTGGTGGCGTCGGGGGTCGCGCTCGGGGTGATGCACTGGTTCCGCCGCGCGGAACGCAGGCGCGGCCTGCAGCTGGCCGCCGCGCTGGTGCTGGGCGCCGCGCTCTGCTCGATCCACTGGACGGGCATGTTCGCCGCCGACTTCCCGCAGGGCGCCGTCTGCCTGAGCGCCGGCGGCCTGCACGGCGACAGCCTCGGCCTGCTGGTGTCCGTCTCGTCGATGCTGGTGCTCACGCTGACGCTGTACACCTCCGCTGTCGACGCGCGCATGGAAGGCCGCACGATGCGGATGGCCGCGTCGCTCAAGACCGCCAACGACGAACTGCAGGCGGCCAACGAGGCGCTGCGGCAGCGCGCGCTGACCGATCCGCTGACGGGCCTGCCCAACCGCGTGCTGTTCGAGGACCGCCTCGCGCAGGCCTGCAAGCGCCGCGATCGCGCCGCGGCGTCGGCCGGCCGGGCCGCCGGCGCACGCGAGCCGCCCCGCTTCGCGGTGCTGTTCGTCGACCTCGATGGCTTCAAGCCGGTCAACGACGTGCTGGGGCACGCCGCCGGCGACCAGGTGCTGCAGGAGGCTGCGCGCCGCCTGCGGGTGGCCGGCCGCGACAACGATACCGTCGCCCGTATCGGCGGCGACGAGTTCCTGCTGCTGGCCGAGGGCCTGGGCGGCGTGGCGGACGCGACGGCCCTGGCCGAGCGCCTCGTCAAGCGGCTGTCGCGCGCGTTCGAGGTGGACGGCCGGCGCGTGCACGTGTCGGCGTCCATCGGCGTGGTGGTCTATCCCGACCACGGCCAGCGCGAGCAGCTCGTCACGCGCGCCGATGCCGCGATGTACGCGGCCAAGCGCGCCGGCGGCAACACGCGCGCCGTGTTCGAGCCGCGCATGGACGAGGCCGGCGCCGAGCGCCTGAACCTGCACAGCGAGCTGCGCATGGCCATCGAGCGCCGCGAGCTCAAGCTGCACTACCAGCCCAAGATCGACTCGACCACCGGACAGATCCGCGGCGTCGAGGCGCTGCTGCGCTGGCAGCATCCCGAGCGCGGGAACGTCAGCCCGGTGGTGTTCATCCCGATCGCCGAGCGTTTCGGCCTGATCAACGAGATCGGCAATTGGGTCATCGACGAGGTCTGCCGCCAGCTGCACGAGTGGGCGGACGAGGGCATGCGCACCCGCGTGGCCATCAACCTGTCCGTGCACCAGCTGCGCCAGGACGACCTCGTGGCCCGCATCGAGGCGGCCCTCAGGCGCCACGCGCTCGACCCGTCGCAGCTGTTGTGCGAGGTGACCGAATCGGTGGCGATGGGCGACCCCGACACGCTGCAGCGCGTGTTCGACGGCCTCGCGCGCATCGGCGTGTTCATCTCCATCGACGACTTCGGCACCGGCTACTCGTGCCTGATCAACCTGCGCCAGCTGCCCGCGGCGCAGCTCAAGATCGACCGCAGCTTCATCAACGACATCGAGACCAGCAAGGACGCGCTGGCCATCGTGAGCGCGGTCGTCAACCTGGCGCACGCGCTCGGCCTGAAGGTGGTGGCCGAGGGCGTGGAGACCGCCGGCCAGCGCGACATCCTGATCGGCATGAACTGCGACGAGATGCAGGGCTTCTACTTCGCCCGCCCGATGGCCGCCGACTCGCTGCACGACTGGTTCCTGGGCAACAAGCCCGACGGCGCGGCGGACTTCTCGCCGTCCGCGATGCTGGAGCACATCCCGACCTGAGCGCGGCGTCGCGCTCGCGCGCAAACCCGCCCCTTGTTGCGCAACTGCCGCGAGGTGTGGGACAAAGCACGAAGCGGGGGGCAACGCGCGTACTCCAACGGGCAGGTCGTCTGTAACATCCGTGTTGCGCCGGTGGCAGCGAATCCGGCGTCCCCGCCGCTTCCCAGGGTCACCGCACCGACATGCCCGCTCGCGCCCGCTCCCGGCCGTCTCCGCTGCGACGCAGACTGCGCCATCACCTCGTGGGGCTGGCGCTCGCATTGGCGGCCGGCGCCCGCGCCGCCGTGCCCGATGCGCCGCCGGCCGCGGACGCGCCGGCGCCCGCGGGCACGCCGTCGACGCCGTCGCCCGCGCCGTCGCACCTGCCCGACTGCTCGCGCCCGCTCACCCTCGGCCTGCACGAGCACGGCCTGCTGTACGCGAGCCAGACGGGCGAGGGCATCGACAAGGACGTCGCCGACGAGATGTCGCGCCGCAGCGGCTGCCGCCTCACCCTGACGATGCTGCCGCGCGCCCGCATCTGGCAGCTGATCGAGTCGGGCGCGCTCGACTTCACGCTGTCGGGCATCACCAATGCGCAGCGTGAACGGTTCGCGGCGTTCGCCTGGTACGTCTCCAACAAGTACTACCTGCTCGCGCGGCGCGACGCCGGCGTGCACAGCGTGGCCGAGTTCCGCGCCAGGCACGGCCTGCGCGTGGGCCTGATCCGCAGCTTCCGCTACGGCGATCAGGCCAACGCGTTCGTCGACGCGCTCGAGTCGGAGGACCGCGTCTCCTACGCAGGCAGCCTCGATCCGCTTTACACCATCCTGCTGGACGACGGTATCCAGGCGATGATCATCGAGCCGTTCGACTTTCCCGTGATCGCCGGCGCGCAGCTCAAGGCGCAGACGACGATCCTCGATTTCGGCGACCCGCCGGTGCCGCACGGGCTGGTGATGTCGCGCAAGTCGCTCGCGCCCGCGCAGCAGCAGGCTTGGCGCGACGTGATCCAGTCGATGCGCAACGACGGCACGATGCGCCGCATCTTCGAGAAGTACTTCCCCTTGGACCTGGCGCGCCAGATGACCCAGTTCTAGAGGCGACGGGTCTTGTCCTCGTGAAACGCGCCCTGCCTCCCCTGATCGCGCTGTTCGTCGGCGCGATCATGCTCGCGTTCACGATCGGTCTGTGCGTGCACGAGCGCGACAACGAGCAGGCGCGGCTGCGCGCCGTGTTCGACGCCAACGCGCGCCAGGCGGCCGGGCGCATCGAGCAGCGCATCGCCAACTACGAGCAGATGCTGCGTGGCGTGCAGGGCCTGCTGTCGGCCGACGTGGGCATCGACCGGCTCGGCTTCGAGGCCTACGTCGACACCGTGATGGCGGGCCCCGACGCGGCGGGCCTGCAGAGCGTGGCGTTCTCGATGCTGGTCGGCCCGCAGGAGCTGGCGGACTTCGTCGGCCACCAGCGCATGACGGGCCGCTCCGAGTTCGCCGTCCGGCCCGAGGGCGTGCGCGACCTATACGCGCCGATCATCCTCGTGGCGCCCGACAGCGTGGCCAACCGCAAGGTGATCGGCTTCGATTCCCTGTCCAACGCCACCCGGCGCGCGGCGATGCTGCAGGCGCGCGATTCGGGCAACGCCACGCTGACGGCGCTGGTGCAGCTGCGCGCCGACGCGGGCGACGAGCTCAAGCCGGGCTGCCTGATCTACCTGCCGGTGTATCGCAAGGGCGCCTCCGTGAATTCGGTGGCGGAGCGGCGCGCCAACGCGATCGGCTGGGTCCGCGCCGCGTTCCGCGTCGGCGATCTCATGTCCACGCTGTACGGCGAACAGAGCCCCGGGCTGGTGGTGCGCGTGCACGACGGCGCCGACACCGGCGCCGCCTCGCTGATGTACCGCTCCGACAGCGCCGGCGACGGCGCCACGGCCAGCGACGAGCAGATCGCGCATGCCCGCTTCCAGGCGCAGGAATACGTGACGCTGGCGGGACACACGTGGACAGTGCAGCTCAGCTCGCTGCCCGAGTTCGAGCGCATGCACGAGCGCAACGCATCCACCTTGATCCTGGTGGCCGGTGCGCTGCTGAGCCTGCTGCTGGCCGTCATCACGCACCAGCTGGTGACCGGCCGCACGCGCGCGTACGCGGCCGCGCACCGCATGACGCGCGAGCTGCGCGCCAGCGAGGAGCGCTACCGCCGCATCGTCGAGACGGCCAGCGAGGGCATCTGGCTGCTCGACGAGTTCCACCGCCTCGCGTTCGTCAATCCGCGCATCGCGCAGTGGCTGGGCTACGGCGAGGACGCCATGCGCGGCCGCCCGCTGGACGACTTCATGGACCCCGAGGAGGCGGAACGCTGCCGCGCCGCGCTGGCCGCGCAGGTCGCCGACGACGGCGGGCCGGTGGAACTGCGGCTGCGGCGCGCGGACGGGTCGCCGATGTGGGTGTCGCTGTCGACGCGGCCCATCCGCGACGACGTCGGCAACCCGACGGGCGCGCTCGGCATGCTCACCGACATCAACGAGCGCCGCCAGGCCGAGGAGCGCCGCGCCGCGCTCGAGACGCAGCTGCGCGACGCGCAGAAGATGGAGGCGATCGGCACGCTGGCCGGCGGCATCGCGCACGACTTCAACAACATCCTGGCGGCCATCATCGGCAACGTGGCGGCGGCGCGCCAGGATGCGGCGACGGGCCTGTCGTGCGACCCCAGCCTGCTGCAGATCGAGCGTGCAGCGGTGCGTGCGCGCAGCCTGGTGCAGCAGATCCTCACCTTCAGCCGCCTGCAGGTGCAGGAGCTGCACACGCAGGCGCTGCAGCCGGTCATCGACGAGACGCTCGACATGCTGCGCGCATCGATGCCCGCGCAGGTCGAGCTGCGCGTGGCGCTGCCGCCCGAGCCCGTGCACGTGCGCGCGGACGCCACGCAGGTCCAGCAGGTCGTGATGAACCTGTGCACCAACGCCTGGCACGCGCTGCCGGCCGGGCGCGGGCGCATCGAGGTGGGCCTCGCGGCCGAGAGCCGCATCGAGCCGGGGCAGGCCGACGCGGCCGCCAGCTGGCCGGAGTCGCTGCGCCAGGGCCGGCGAGCGCACCTGTGGATCGCCGACAACGGCTGCGGCATGGACGAGGCCACGAAGGCGCGCGCGTTCGAGCCGTTCTTCACCACCAAGCAGGTGGGACGCGGCACCGGGCTGGGCCTGGCCGTGGTGCACGGCATCGTCAGCGTGCACGGCGGCGCGATCCACGTCGACAGCTCGCCCGGCGTCGGCAGCCGCTTCGACCTGTGGTTTCCGCTGGAGGATGCGCCCGAGGAGACCGGCGATTCGCAGTTCGGCGGCCTCGTGGCGCCCCCGGGCACGGGCCAGCACGTGCTGTGCGTCGACGACGACCCGGCGATGGTGCTGATGGTCGACGGCCTGCTTCGGCGCAGCGGCTACAAGGTGACGGCCTACGAGGATCCCGCCGCCGCGCTCGCGCGCGTGCAGGCCGATCCGCGTGCGTTCGACATCCTCGTCACCGACTACAACATGCCCGAGATGAACGGCATGGACCTCGCCACCGCCGTCTCGCGCACGGCGCCGGAGCTGCCCATCATCATCACCTCGGGCTTCATCTCCGACGAGATGCGCCAGCGCGCGACCGACCTGCACGTCGGCGCGCTGCTGCAGAAGGAATACACGCTGGAACGCCTGGCCGGCCTGGTGCACGCCGTGCTGTCGCAGCATCGCGGGACGGACTGAACCGGGCCGCCGCCGGCGCGACGCTGCCATCGACCGCGGCCGCCGACGGTGGCAGGCACGACCTGTGGTCGCGTCACGTGGCGCCTTCGCGTCGAGGCGAGGCACACTGTACGCCTCGCCTCCGGAATCGACACGCCATGACCGACCCCGTCGCCGCCCCCTGTGGCTCCTGGCTCTCGCCCATCACCGCCGCGCGCGTCGCCGCCGGCGTCCGGCCCGTGTCCGCGCCGCGCATCGTCGACGGGCGCGTGCTCTGGCTGCAGGGGCTGCCGGAGGAGGGCGGCCGGCTGGCCGTCGCCACCGCCGCGGCCGGCGGCGCGCGCCGCGTCCGCACGCCGGCGCCGTTCAACGTGCGGTCGCGCGTGCATGAATACGGCGGCGGCGCCTTCGTGGCGGCCGGCGACACGATCTGGTTCTCGAACCACGCCGACAACCTCGTGTACGCCCAGGTGGGAGACGCGGCGCCGGTCGCGCTGACGTCCGACGGCCGCCAGCGCCACGCCGACCTCGAGCTCGACGCGCGCCACCGGCGCCTGATCGCGGTGCGCGAGGACCACGGCGCGGCGGGCGAGCCGCGCAACACGCTGGTCGCGCTCGATCTCGAGGGCGGCGGCTCCATGACCTTGGCCGAGGGCGCCGACTTCTACGCATCGGCCCGCGTGTCGCCCGAGGGCCGACGCGTGGCGTGGCTCAGCTGGAACCATCCGCAGATGCCGTGGCAGGGCACGGCGCTGTGGCTGGCGGCCTTCGCGGACGACGGATCGCTGATCCACGCGAGCCGACGCGCCGGCGGCCCCGGCGAATCGCTCTGCCAGCCGGTGTGGGCGCCGGACGGCAGGCTGTACGTGGTGTCCGACCGCAGCGGCTTCTGGAACCTGTACCGGCTGGAAGTCGACGGCCTGGCGCCGGTGTGCCCGATGGCCGCCGAGTTCGGCATGCCCCAGTGGGTATTCGCGCAATCGTCCTACGGCTTCGCCGCCCCGGACGACATCGTCGCCGTCTGCCGCGAGAAAGCCGTCAGCCGCCTGCTGCGCATCGACGTGCGGACGGGGGCCGCGACGACGATCCCGACGCCGTTCGAGGACATCGTCGAACTGCGCGTGGCGGACGGGATCGCGGTGGTCGAGGCCGGCACGCCGACGTTGCCGGCCTGCATCGCGCAGGTGTCGCTGGCCGACGGCGCGGTGACGGTGATCGCGCGCAGCGCCGAGGAGCTGCCCGACCCCGGCAGCCTGTCGGTGCCGCGCCCCATCAGCTACCCGAGCGCCGGCGGCCGCACGGCGCACGCCTTCCACTATCCGCCGCGCAATGCGGGCTTTCGCGTGCCGGACGGCGAGCGCCCGCCGCTGATCGTCATCGGCCATGGCGGCCCCACGGGCATGGCCGGCAACACGCTCAAGCTGTCGACGCAGTTCTGGACCAGCCGCGGCTTCGCCGTGCTGGACGTCAACTACGGCGGCAGCACGGGCTTCGGCCGCGCGTACCGCGAGCTGTTGAGCGGGCAGTGGGGCGTGGTCGACGTGGAGGACTGCGTCGCCGGCGCACGCTGGTTGGTCGAGCAGGGCCTGGCCGACGCCGAGCGCCTGGCCATCCGCGGCGGCAGCGCGGGCGGCTACACGGCGCTGGCGGCGCTCGCCTTCCACGATGTGTTCAAGGCCGGTGCCAGCTACTACGGCGTGGGCGACCTGCGCGCACTCGACGCCGACACGCACAAGTTCGAGTCCCGCTACAACAACGACCTGCTCGCCCCGTTCCCCGAGCGCGAACGCCTCTACGACGAGCGCTCGCCCATCCATGCGGCCGACCGCCTGTCGTGCCCGGTGATCTTCTTCCAGGGCCTCGACGACAAGGTGGTGCCGCCCTCGCAGGCCGAACGCATGGTCGCCGCGATGCGCGACCGGCACATCCCGGTGGCCTACCTCGCGTTCGAGGGCGAGGGCCACGGCTTCCGGCGCAAGGAGACGGTGCAGCGCACGCTGGAGGCCGAGCTGTCGTTCTACGGACAGGTGTTCGGGTTCGAGCCGGCCGACGAGATCGAGCGGATCGTGCTGTCCTGAGTTCGTCGCGCCTCGCTCGCGGCCTGCCGCGATCGCGCCGGCCCTTGCATGAGCTGTCCTGGTGTATTACATTACTAATACACAAAGACAGGACGCCACCGCGTGCCCGATCCAACCCTCTTTCGCGTCGTCGCCGGCTCGCCCGAGCCGATCTACCGGCAGCTCATCGCCCAGGTGCGGCGCTGCGTCGCCGGCGGGCAGCTGATGGCCGGTGACGAGCTGCCCTCGGTGCGCGATCTCGCGCAGGCGCTGGCCGTCAACCCGATGACCGTGTCCAAGGCCTTCGGCCTGCTCGAGGCCGAGGGCCTGGTCACGCGCCGGCGCGGGCTGGCGATGGTGATCGCCGAGCAGCACGGGCGCGCGCAGCCCGCGGCCGACCGGATCGACCTGCTGCGCCCGACGCTCGAGCGCGCCGCCGCCGAGGCTCGCCAGCTCCAGTTGCCGCCCAGCCAGGCGCTGGCGCTCTTCAAGACCCTCCTGAACGAGCAAGAAGGACATTGAGATGAACATCGCTCGAAACGACTCGACCCCGGCGTGTGTGTCGCTGCAAGGACTGTCCGTGGCATTCGGTGCGCAGCGCGTGCTCGACGGCCTGGACTGGACGCTGCCCGCCGGCCAGGTGGTGGGGCTGCTGGGCCGCAACGGCGCCGGCAAGACCACGCTGATCGAGACGCTGCTGGGCCTGCGCGAGCCGGGCGCCGGGCAAGCGTCGGTGTTCGGCCAGCCGTCGCAGGCGCTGCCCGACGAGGTGCGCGCGCGCATCGGCTACGTGCCGCAGCGCTCCGACCTGTTCGAGTGGCTCACCGCCGACCAGCTGCTGGCCTACTTCCGCAGCTTCTACCCGCGCTGGAACGAGGCCAAGGTGCAGGGCCTGATGTCGCGCTGGGACATCGCGCGCGACAAGCCGATCGGCAAGCTCTCGGGCGGCCAGCAGCAGCGCCTGTCGATCGTGCGCGCGCTGGCGCACGAGCCCGAGCTGCTGGTGCTGGACGAGCCCGTCGCCAGCCTCGATCCCGCGGGCCGGCGCGATTTCCTCGGCGAGCTGGTCGACCAGGTCATCGATCGCCGCACGACGATCGTGTTCTCCACGCACATCCTGTCGGACCTCGAGCGCGTGGCCGTCGACGTCGCGTTCCTGACCGGCGGCCGCATCGCGCTGCACGCGCCGCTGGACGAGCTGCTCGAGTCCAGCGTGCGCCTGGGTGGCGTGCGGGCGGACATCGAGCGCTTCATCGGCGAGCACCGGCTGCAGGCGCTCTCGCGCGACGCGCGCGGGCCCATGGTCGTGCGCCGGCGAGACGCGTCCGCCATGCCGCCGGCCACGCCCACCGTGAGCGTGGATCCGGCGACCCTCGAGGACCTGTTCCTCGCGCTGACCGCCTGAAGGAGACGGCGATGAACCCCGCCCATTCGACCGCGCTCGCGCAGGTGCTCGCGGCGCCCTGGCAGCAGCGCCGCAACGGCCAGGCCGTGCGCGGCCTGCTCCTGGTCGTTGCGCTGTGCGGCACCGCCCCGGGCGTGCTGTACACGGCGAGCCTGTTCTGTGAGCCGTCCATGGGCGATCGCCTGCGCTGGGGCGCCATCCTTTGCCTGACGATCGGCGGCGGCGCGATCGTGCTGGTCGGCTGGGCGATGCTGGTGGGCAACCTGCTGCTGCAGAACCATCCGACCCTGGCTCGGCTCGTCCCGGGCCACGTCGGCAGGCTGCGTTCCGCGCTGCTGGCGGCCTGGGCCGCACTGGTGCTGTTCGCGGCCGCCGGGCCCGGGTTCCTGCTCGACGCGCCCGCCGCCTGGGCGTGCGCCGCCGCTGCGTGCCTGGCGCTGTTCGCGGCCATGCTGCGCTGGCCGCTGCTCTGGCTGTCCCTGGCCATCGTGCCCTTCGCGGGCTGGAAGCTCGGGACGTGGAGCGGGCGCGACGAACTCGTCGGCGCGCTGCACGCCCAGTGGCTGCGCGAGGACTGGCTGGTCACCGCGATCGTCGTCACCGCGGGGGCCGTGACGCTGGTGCTCATGATCCGCGGGGGCGGCAACCGACACCTCGCCGGCCTCGAACGGCGCGCACGATTGAACGACCACGGGGGGGCGTCCGCCAGTGATGCCCCCCTCGCGCCGGGATTGCCGGCGGGCTGCTGGCGCGGCACCCCGTCGTTCGTGACGCGCCCCTATGCCTGGTGGTTCCGGCGGCAGCTCGCGCGGGCCGACAGCCCGGTGATGTCGCGCCTGCTGCTGGGGCTCGGCCCGGCCGTGCACTGGACGACGCGCATCAGCGACAGTCTCTGGGCCTGGATCTTCGGCGGTGCGATGTCCGCGTGCGCGGCCTGGCTCGCCGGCCCGGAGATCCGCGGCACCATCCTCGCCTGGGCCGCGTTCGGCCTGCTCACCGGCATGAGCACGCCGGCGCTGCAGGCCTTGCCCCGGCTCGGCCGGACCGCGCGCGAGCAGGCGCTGCTCGCGCTGCTGCCCGGCGTGCCACATGGCGCGCGCCTGAACCGCTGGCTGGGCTGGCAGATGAGCCTGCCGCTCGTCTGGGCCACGCTCTGCGGCCTCGTCCTGGCGCGCGCCCTGAACAGGCTGGCGGAGGCGGTGGAGCCCGGCGTGGTCGATCGCGCCACCGGCGGCATGAGCATCGCGCTGATGGCCGCGCTGCTGCCGCAGCTGGCCTGGCAGTGGCGGCGCTGGTCGCACCTGCGTGCGTCCTCGGCCGCCGACCTGACGCTGCCGGTGCTGTCCGAGATCCTGCTGGCGATGCTCGCACTGGTGCTGCATGCGACGACCGGCGTCGGCTACCTCGCGCTCGGTGCCGGCTTCACGGCGGTGTCGCTGGCCTATTGCGCGTGGCGCTGGTGGCGCATGGACAGGGAGGCCACGGCCTTCCCGATGGGCCGGCTGAGGCCCGGCGCCTGAGCGCCGCGTTCAGGCCGCCGGCACCGGCGTGCCGCGCGGCAGGCGCAGGCGCTCGGGCGCCAGGTAGTGCTGCCGGTAGATCTCGAACGGCATCGTGTCCGCGGCCTCGATGCGGGCCTGCTCGGCCAGCGACTCGGTGGCGAGCTCGGCCATGTGGGCGGCGACGTCGGCCGGCAGGTCGAGCGCGAGCATGTGCGCGCGCGTGCGCTGCGACTGCGCACGCACGAACGCGTCGTGCGAGCCGCCGTGCTGCGACTGCATGTGCGCCAGCACGCGGGCCGACGGCAGCGTCTCGGGCGCGAGCACCGCGGCGCGCGCGGCCGCCAGGGCCTGGGCGTGGGCATCGCTGCCTTCGTTGCCGTCCAGCCAGGCGGCGATCGGCGCGCACTCGGTGAGGATCTCCGCCAGCCAGTCCGACATCAGCACCTCCACGCCGCCGCGCTCCAGCTTCAGGCCGGGCTCGCGGCCGCGCGACGCGACGCGCTGCTGGTTGCGTCCGAGCTCGGCGATCTCGTAGGGCGAGTCGAGCGGGCTGTCGTCCAGCAGGCAGTGCAGCAGGAAGATGTCGATCATGCGCATCGTGGCCGGCGCGATGCCGGCCGGCACGAATGGGTCCAGATCCATGCAGCGCACCTCGATGTACTCGACGCCGCGCTCGCGCAGCGCGTGCAGCGGGCGCTCGCCCGGGAAGATCACGCGCTTGGGACGGATGGTGCTGTAGAACTCGTTCTCGATCTGCAGCAGGCTGTCGCTGAGCTGCAGGTACGAGCCGTCCTCGGCCTGGATGCCCAGCTTCTGGTACGCCGGGTAGGGCCGCACCAGCGCGTCGGAGAGCGACGCGGCGTAGCTGTCCAGGCTGTTGTAGCTCACGCACAGCGAGTTCTGCGCGTCGCTCTGGTAGCCGAGCCGGCCCATGCGCAGCGACGTGGCGTGCGGCATGTACAGCGTGTCGGCGCCCAGGGGCTGCAGATCGGGTGCCTGGTCGGCGAAGCCGCGCGGGATCGCGGGCGAGGCGCCGAACAGGTACAGCAGCAGGAACGAGCGGCGACGGAAGTTGCGGATCAGGCCGAAGTAGTCGGCCGTCGTCACCTCGGGCAGCGACCAGTTGTAGTGGATGCCCGAGATCGTCTGCATGCGGCGCCCGTAGCGATGGCCCAGGCCGGTGCGGTAGACCGTCTTGGACATGCCCACGTTGGACGTGCCGTACCGGCCCAGCGGGATCTGGTCCTCGTCGGGCGGCAGCGTGCAGGGCATGCTGCCCACCCACATCATCTCGTCGCCGAGCGCGCGGTAGACGGCCTGGTGCACCTGCGTCAGCTCGGCCTCGACCGACTCCGCGCTGCGGTGCACGCCCGTGATCAGCTCCAGCTGCGATTCGCTGAAGTCGGTGGTGATGTGCGGGTGCGTCAGCGCCGAGCCGAGCGCGCGCGGGTGCGGCGTCATGGCGAGTGCGCCCGACGGCGTCACGCGCAGGCTTTCCTTCTCGACGCCTCGGCCGATGCCCTGCAGGCGCGGCGCGCTCAGTGCCTTCAGGCGTTCTTGTAGACCGCGCATGCGGTGCCTCCTGGGTGCTTGTCTGGCGCGAAAGGTACTGGAAATCCGTGACCGTTGCAGCCGTGGGCCGATCCCGTCCTTTCCGCGGTTGTGCTAGCTCAGGCGCGGCGCGTCAAGGGCGTCGGGGCAAACCCGCGGGTTTGTCCCTGGATCGACGGCACGAATGCCCAAGCGCCGCGGGCAGCGCGCGTCGGCGTGTGCCGTCGCGTGGGCCGCGTGGCCGAGCAGGCCGGCAGCCGGACGGACGGCGTCAGCCCGCGAGCAGCATCCCCCGCCGCTCGATGAACGCGATCACCTCGTCGAGTCCGGCCCGGGTCTTGAGGTTGGTCATCACGTGCGGCCGGCTGGGGCGCATGCGGCGCGTGTCGGCTTCCATGACGTCCAGGTTCGCGCCCACGTGCGGCGCGAGGTCGGTCTTGTTGATGACGAACAGGTCGCTCTTGGTGATGCCGGGGCCGCCCTTGCGCGGGATCTTCTCGCCGGCGGCCACGTCGATCACGTAGATGGTGAGGTCGCTCAGCTCGGGGCTGAAGGTGGCGGCCAGGTTGTCGCCGCCGGATTCGATGAAGACGATGTCGGCCTCGGGGAACTTCTCGAGCATCCGGTCGATGGCCTCGAGGTTGACCGACGCGTCCTCGCGGATCGCGGTGTGCGGGCAGCCGCCCGTCTCCACGCCCATGATGCGCTCGGGCGCCAGCGCGCCGGCCACGGTCAGCAGGCGCTGGTCTTCCTTGGTGTAGATGTCGTTGGTGACGACGACGAGATCCCACTTGTCGCGCATGGCCTTGCACAGCATCTCGACAAGCGTCGTCTTGCCCGAGCCCACGGGCCCGCCGACGCCCACGCGCAGCGGCGGCAGGCGCTTGCTGCGGTTGGCGATGTGATGCAGCGGGGTGGGGCGGGCAGCGGGCGTGGAGGTGAAGGCTGTCATGGCGGGTCTCGTCGAGTCAGGAACGGAACAGGCGCGAGTATTGCGTCTCGTGGCGTGCGCTGGCGATGCCCAGCATCGGCGAGAACGACTGCATGTGATCGTCCTCCATGGCCAGGGCCTGCTCGATCAGCGCCGGCATCCGCGCGACGAGCGCCTGCAGGATGCGCTGGCCGGCCAACTGGCCCAGCGGCACCGCCTTCAGCGCCGCCTGCACCATGTTCTCCGCCCAGCCGAACAGCGACGCATGCAAGGCCTGTGCCGCCGTCGCGTTCGCGCGCGCGGTCGCGAGCGCGAAGGCCACCGGCCAGGTGGGCGAGGGCGCCAGGGCGGCGAGGTGGGACAGCCGTCCGGCGTCCTCGCGGCCCTGGTTGCGCAGCCACTCCACCAGCGAGCGGCCCATCTGCTCGGACTGCAGGCGCAGCTCGCGCGTCTCGCGGGTGCGGCCGGCGAAGTCGTTGAGCCAGCTCACGCGCGCCAGGTCGTGGCGCTGCCAGGCGCGGTGCGCCTGCGCCAGCACCGGCAGGTCGGCGCGCGCCGGCGCCAGCGCCATCTGGCTGGCAAGCCAGTCGGCCGCGCTGGCCTCGCCGCTGACGCGGCCGTCATCGACGGCGGCCTCGAGCCCCTCCGAGTAGCTGAAGCCGCCGACCGGCAGCGCCGGCGAGGCGAGCCACATCAGCTGCAGCAGCACGGCGTCGCCGGCGACGGGCGCGTCCGACATCAGTGGCCGTGCTTCTTGTGGCCGTGGGCGTGTGCGTGACCGTGGTCGTGGTCATGCTCGTGGTCGCAGTCCGGCCCGTGCACGTGCGGCGCCGCCTGGCCGACGACGGGAATGCCGACCGCCTTGCCCGTGACCTTGGGCGCGGACTCGGGATGCGAATGGCCATGGCCATGGTCGTGTCCGTGTCCGTGATCGTGGTGGGAATGCGCGTGGTCGTGCGAGTGGTCATGATGCGCGTGGCCATGCGAGTGCCCGTGCGCCGCATGCGCGCCCGGCTCGTAGGCACCGCCCTCGGGCTCGAACGCGCCCTTCGCCTCGGTGACGATCAGGTGCTGGGCCCGCAGCATGTCGGCCAGCACGTGGTCGGGCTCGAGCAGCAGGCGATCGGGCTGCAACTCCAGCGGCACATGGCGGTTGCCCAGATGGTAGGCGGCGCGCAGCAGGTCGAACGGCGTGCCGTGGTCGGGGCAGTGCGTCACGACCAGCACGGGCTGCGGCGCCGCCTTCACCCGGATCAGCGACCCGTCCTCGGCCACCAGCACGTCGCCGCCGCGCAGCACCGTGCCGCGCGGCAGGAAGACGTTGAGCGCGCGCCCCAGCGAGTCGGTGGCGGCGATGCGGCTCTTCTGGCGCACGTCCCAGTCCAGCTCCACCTCGCTGCCGCGGCGCAGCAGCACCTGGCTGAGGCCCTTGCCGCCGGCGATGCGCTTGCCGACCTGGAGGGCGGCGGTCTTGTCGTCACTCATGATTGCTCCTGGTACTGCCCCGGCCCCGCGGTGGACTTGCGCGGAGCGAAACCAAAGGCCAAAGCTTACGTCACGCGCGCCGGCCGGACGGCGCGCGGGCTCAATTCGCGGCGGCCAGCTTCGCGGCGAGCGCGTCGCGTTCCGCCTCGGTCAGCCAGGGCAGCGTCGCCCATTGCTGGTACAGCCGCGGCACCCAGTCCCAGTGGCCCTCCGACGGCAGGTGGCGCGCACGCTCCTCGAACAGGCGGTGGATGTCCTGCGCATGGGCGGGCTCGGCGCGGCCGATCCAGGCCAGCACGCTGATGGCCGTGGCCGTCGTCCAGTCGGACGGCCCGAGCAGCAGCGAGCGCAGCGCGGCCCGCCGCAGCGAGCCTTCCCAGCCGGTGTCGATCTGCCCGAGCACCATGGCCGCGGCCATCTGCACGCGGGGCAGCCACGCCAGCGCATGCATGCCGGGCGGAACCGGGGCCGGATGGATCATCGCCGACAGCAGGTGTTCCACCGCCGCCGGCCCGAGGCGGGCGGCCACGTGGCTGGCCTGCGCCCAGTTCTCGTGCGGGTGGTACGGCTTGGCGGCCAGCGCCGTGACGAGCGCGACCACGGCGGGATCGGGCGCGGGCAGGGCCGGCAGCGCGTGCGTGCCGTCGAAGCGCCACAGGAGGTAGTCGACCTCGGCGACCGGCAGGCGTGGATCGCGGGCAGCAGGCACGGAGTCGACGACGAGCTCGAGCGGCGCGTCGCGCCCGCGCGCGGCCAGCTCGAGTTCGATGGCCAGGCGCGCACTGGGCGACTCCAGCGTCGACAGGGCCAGCCGGGTGATGCCGTCGGTCGCGCCGGGCGGCTGCGCGTCCCACCTGGCGCGGAACTGGCGCAGCGCGTCGGCGCTGGCGTCGCCCGATTCGTCGATCGCGCCGATCTCGCGGAACAGGAGCTCGTGCGCGCGCGAGCTGCCGGCCGTCGCGGCCGCGCCGAGGCGTTTGCGCCACGGCCCGTCGCCCTCGAGCTTCCAGCGGCAGTACAGCGCCGAGGCCTCGGCCCAGTCGCCGGGCTCCAGCTTCAGCCCGGCCTCGTAGGCTGCCAGCGCGTCGGGCCAGTGCCCCGCCTCGAGCCAGCTGTCGCCGGCCTCGACGAAGCCCGAGGCATTGCCGGGTTCGATGTGGGTGGCATGCTCGAACGCCCGCGCCGATTCGACGAGGCGCCCGCGGGCGCGCAGCGCGAGGCCGATCGCGGCGGCGGCGTTGAAGTCGACCGCGTCCTCGATCGCGCCGGCCAGTTCGAGCGCCTCGTCCAAGCGGCCCGCCTTGCGCATCAGGCCGGGGCGCATCATGCGCAGCAGGCTCGTGTCCTCCCAACGCGGCGCGGCGCGTTCCAGCAGCGTGCTCCAGCGGCGCATGCTGGCGAGCTGCGATGCGCTGGCGTGGGCGGCCTCGGGGTTGAGCGTCAGCAAGGCGGCGAACAGCTTGAGCCCGGCGGCCTCGGGCAGCGACTCGATCGCGCCCGGCGGCTCGACCCACGCGATCGCCCAGCCGTGCAGCAGGGCCGCGCTGCCGAGCGCCTGCGCCACGTCCACCAGGCGCGACACCGCCTCGTCGCGCCGGCCCTGCGCCTGCCAGGTCCATGCGCGCAGCGCCTCGGTGGCGGCATGGCGCGGCTCGACGTCGGGCACGAGCGCCGACGGATCGCCCGCGGCCGCGGCGACGTAGCGATCCAGCAGCGCGCGCCAGCCCGCATGCGACGGATCGATGACCAGCAGGTTGGCCAGGTGCCGGGCGCCATGCGCGAGATCGTTGCCGGCCTCCAGCTCGGCGCGCGCGATGTACTCGTCGAATTCCGGCGAGTCGGCGCGCAGGTGCAGGGCGGCCCGGGCGTCGATGGCCGGGTGGCCGGCCGCGTCGGTCGGCCCGGCCGGTGGCGCGACCGCCCCCGGGTCGACGCCCGACGGCGTGGGCGCCGGCGTGTCGATCGTCGGCTCGCGCCGCGTCGTCGGCGCCGGGTTCTTGCTGAAAAGTCGTGACCACCAACCCATGGACTTGGCTCTCTGGCAGGTTGCGTCGGCGCCCCGTGTCACTCGACAGGGCGACTCGAAATGAAACGAGCCGCCCGAAGGCGGCCCGCGCATTGTCGACGCTGCGCGCGGCAGCGGCGGATCACCAGACCTGACAGCGCTTGACCGGCGCCATCGGCTGGCCCGGCTTGCACGCGAACGCCTGCTCGAACTCCTTGAAGTTCGCGACCAGGCCGTTGACGCGGTACTTGTTCGGCGAGTGCGGATTGGTCGCCGCGTTCAGGCGCAGCTGCTCGGGACGGTCGTTGGAGCACGCCCATTGCGCCATGCCGATGAAGAAGCGCTGGTCGGGCGTGAAGCCGTCGATGGCCTGCGGGGCCGGGTGGGCCGCCATCTCCATCTTCCAGGCGGCGATCGCCAGCACCAGGCCGCCGAAGTCGGCCAGGTCCTCGCCCAGCGTCAGCTTGGAGTTGATGTGGATGTCGTCGACGACGATGTACTTGCCGTACTGGTCGGTCAGGCAGGTGGTGCGCTTCTCGAACTCGGCGGCGTCCTTCTTCGTCCACCAGTTCCTGAGGTTGCCCTTGGCGTCGAACTGGCGGCCCTCGTCGTCGAAGCCGTGGGTGAGTTCGTGGCCGATGGTGCCGCCGGTGTTGCCGTAGTTGGGCGCGTCGTCGAGCCTGGCATCGAACAGCGGCGGCTGCAGCACGCCGGCCGGGAAGTTGATGTCGTTCATCTGCGGGTCGTAGTACGCGTTGACCGTCGGCGGGGTCATGCCCCACTCGCTGTGGTCGACCGGCTTGCCGATCTTGGCGAGCTGGCGGTGCGCCTCGAACGCGTCGCCGCGCTGCACGTTGCCCAGCAGGTCGTCGCGCTTGATCTCGAGGGCCGAGTAGTCGCGCCAGTTGTCGGGGTAGCCGATCTTGTTGACCATGCCGTGCAGCTTCTCCAGCGCCTTGGCCTTCGTCTGCGGGCCCATCCAGTCGAGGTTCCTGATCTCGTCTTCCATCGCGGCCTGGATCTGCTGCGTCATGTGCAGCGTCTTGGCCTTGAGCTCGGGGCTGAAGTTCTCCTTGACGAACTCCTGGCCGAGCGCCTCGCCGATCTGGTTGTCCACCAGCACCACGCAGCGCTGCCATTGCGGCGCCAGTTCGGTCACGCCACGCAGGGTGCGGCGGTAGAAGTCGAAGTTCTCCTCGACGAAGGGCCTGGACAGGAACGGCGCCGAGACGTGCGCCACGTGCCAGCGCAGGTAGGTCTTGACGTCTTCGAGCTTGCGCATGCGCAGCTGGAAGTCCAGCGTCTGGAAGAACTTCGGCTGGCTGACGTTGAAGCGGTCGTTGCCGGCGACGCCCATGCCCGCGAGGAAGGACTTCCAGTCGAACGCCGGCGTCAGCGCCTGCAGCTTGCGGCGGTCGGCCGCGTGGAAGAGCTTTTGCGGGTCGCGCAGCTCCACGGCCGTCATGGAGCCCTTGGCGAGCGCCGTCTCCATGGACATGACGACGTCGGCGTGCGCCTTGGCGTCGGCCTCGTCGTCGCCCATCAGCTGGAACATGCGGGCCACGTGCGCCACGTACTTCTCGCGCAGCTCCTTGGACTTGGCGTCGGTCTTGAAGTAGTAGTCGCGCTCGGGCAGGCCCAGGCCGCCCTGGGTGGCGAAGGCGATCACGCGCGAGGAGTCGGCGTAGTCCTGCGCCGAGCCGAAGCTGAAGAACAGCCCGTCGTCGCCGGAGTCGAGCTGCAGCCTGGCCAGCACCGCGGGCAGATCCTTCTTCGAGTGCATGCCGTCGATGAGGTCCAGCGCGGGCTTCATCGGGCTTGCGCCGAGACGCTGGGTGAGTTCCTCGTTGGTGCAGGCGGCGAACGCGTCGCCGATCTTCTGCTGCGACACCGTGCGTCCGGTGGTCTGGGCCGCCAGGCGATCGAGGATGCCCCACAGCACGCGGCGGTTGTCCTGCTCCATCTTGGCGTACACGTCCCAGCGCGACTGGTCGGCCGGGATCGGGTTGTTCTTCTGCCAGCCGCCACAGGCGTACTGGAAGAAGTCGACGCAGGGGTCGGCCGTCCTGTCCATCGACGTGACGTCCAGCACCGGCGTGTACGGCAGCCGGGCCAGCGGGGTGACGGCGGCGGGCGCCGAGGCGGCGGTGACCGCGGCGGCGGCCGACGACGCCGGCGCATCGCCCACCTTGGGCGGCGCGGCATCCTCGGCGAAGGCGGAGGCGGCCAGCAGGCCGGCGGCCGCGAGCGCGGCGAACAACTTCTTGGGAGTGGATTGCATGGACGGTGGTGGCAGTGGATGTCTCGTCGACGTTGGGCGCCGTGAGTTCGAAATTCCTTGAAGAATCCTGTCCTGGACGCCCCGCATCGGCCGATGAACCGCCTTGCGAGGCCATCCGCGTCGCCGCGCGATCGCAGCGAGTCTGCGGATGTTTCGAACCGGATTCAGCGCAATCGTCGTCGATCGGCCTGTTCAACGAATTTCAAACTCACGCCACCGGAGGAAGGTCACTCGACCTTCACGCCTTTCCAGAATGCGACGCGGCCCTTGATGTCGGCCGCGGCGTCGGAGGGTTCGGGGTAGTACCAGACCGCTTCGGGATTCATCTCGCCGTTGACCAGCAGCGTGTAGTAGTACGCCTGGCCCTTCCATGGGCAGCTCGTGCGGTGGTTGCTGAAGGTGAGGTAGTCCCGGTTCAGGCTGGATTCGGGAAAGTAGTGGTTGCCCTCGACGGTGACGATGTCGTCGCTCTCGGCCAGGACGGCGCCATTCCAGGTGGCTTTCATTCGGTGGTTCTCCCGTGGGACGCGGCGGACGCGCGCGTGTGCAAGGCCGCTAGTTTCGCAGGTCGGGGAGAAGCGATGCCTCGGGGCTTCCCGCGCCGGGCATCTTGTATAGGGGAGGGAAGCTCCGCCTTGACGTCCGCTGGAACGTCGTGTCGCCGTTGAGGTGCTCCGTGTTGGCGGAGCCGGCGGGTCGACCGGGCAATGCCGGCCGGGATCTCAGGCGGGGGCGATCAGGCCTCGCCTTGGGTGGCCGCGCGCGAATTACTTCGGCAGCGGCAGGTTGGTGCGCAACTGGCCCTGGCGGTTGACCTCGATGCACGGGGCGTGCGGCAGCGGTTGCCACTCGGGCTTGGCCGGCGGGGTATGCGCGACGCGCTCGCCCAACGGTCTCCAGCGTTCAGGTTCCGACTCGCCTGCGACTTTCATGATGTTGCCCTCCTTCGGCTTTCATCTGTGTCATCCGGTACTAGCAATCGGCGCGCCAGGAAACGCCTCTGGGTCTGGACCCGGGACGCTCGCGGCGACACTGTCGCGGTGCCTGTTCCTACAACGTAGCAGCGTGCGCGGCGGTGCACATCGGTGATTGCATTTACACATGCGTAAAGTCGATTCGTCGGCCGCGCTCGCCATTCGTCGCAGCGCGGCAGACCGGCGCTTCGCCGGCGTCGAGACTGCCGTGCATCGACATCCCTACTGGAGTCCTGCATGACCTCGACGGCCATCCCCAAAACGTTGAACTTCCACGGCGCGGGGCATGCCGCCGCCGAGTGCCTGCGGGTGCGCGCACGCGCGCTCGGCGCGCTGGTGATGAGTGCCTTCGGCGCGCTGTGGACGAGCGCGGGCCTGCTGCTGGCCGGCGCCCCCGCCTGGGCCTGGGCCGGCCTGGCCATCGTCTCGCTGGCGTTGGGCATGCGCGCCCTGCGCCTGCGGCGCGCGGTGTCGCCCGTGGTCGAGCCGTTGCCGCGCGAGCTTGCCGAGCGCCGGCGGCGCGGCAACCGCATCTTCGCGTGGACGAGCGTCGGCGAGGGGCTGGGCATCCTCGTGGCCGTCATCGTGGTGGCGAACCTGGGCCATCCGCAATGGCAGCCCGCGGCCGCGATGGTGGTCGTCGGCCTGCACTTCCTGCCGCAGTCGACCGCATTCGACTACCGCCCGCACCTGGTCACCGGCAGCGTGATGACGGCGTGGGCGCTCGCCTATCCGTGGCTGTTCGCGGCGGGCTCGCTGGCGTCCCCCGGGATGCTGGGCGCCGGCGCGATCCTGTTCGCGAGCGCTGCCTGGGCACTGCGCTCGGCAAGCCCGCGGGCGTGATCAGAACAGGAAGTAGCGCTGTGCCATCGGCAGCTCGGTGGCCGGCTCGCAGGTCAGCAACTGGCCGTCGGCGCGCACCTCGTAGGTCTGCGCATCGATCTCCATCTTCGGCAGCCAGTCGTTGTGCACCATGTCGCGCTTGGTGACGCTGCGGCAGCCCTGGACGGTGGCGACCGTCTTGCGCAGCCCCGCGCGCGCCGGCACGCCCGCGGCGACGCCGGCCTGCGACAGGAACGTGAGCGAGCCCTGCACCAGCGCGCCGCCGAAGCTGCCGAACATCGGGCGGTAGTGCACCGGCTGCGGCGTGGGGATCGAGGCGTTCGGGTCGCCCATCGCCGCGTGCGCGATGAAGCCGCCCTTGAGGATCAGCGCCGGCTTGACGCCGAAGAACGCGGGCTGCCACAGCACCAGGTCGGCCCACTTGCCGACCTCGATCGAGCCCACCTCGTGCGCGATGCCGTGCGTCAGCGCCGGATTGATGCCGAGCTTGGCGACGTAGCGCTTGACGCGCGCGTTGTCGTTGCGTTCGGTGTCTCCGGCCAGGGCCCCGCGCTGCGCCTTCATCTTGTGCGCCGTCTGCCAGCAGCGCAGGATCACCTCGCCGACACGGCCCATCGCCTGCGAATCGGAGGAGAACATGCTGATCGCCCCGAGGTCGTGCAGGATGTCCTCGGCGGCGATCGTCTCGCGGCGGATGCGGCTTTCGGCGAATGCGAGATCCTCCGCGATGCCGGCGTCCAGGTGGTGGCACACCATCAGCATGTCCAGGTGCTCGTCGAGCGTGTTGACGGTGAACGGGCGCGTCGGGTTGGTGGACGACGGCAGCACGTTGGCCTCGCCCACCACCTTCATGATGTCGGGCGCGTGGCCGCCGCCCGCGCCCTCGGTGTGGAAACTGTGGATCGTGCGGCCCTTGAAGGCGGCGATGGTGTCCTCGACGAAGCCGCTCTCGTTGAGCGTGTCGGAGTGGATCGCGACCTGCACGTCCGTCTCCTCCGCCACCGCGAGGCAGCAGTCGATGGCCGCGGGCGTCGTGCCCCAGTCCTCGTGCAGCTTCAGGCCGACCGCGCCGGCCTCGACCTGCTGTCGCAGCGCCTCGGGCCGGCTCGCGTTGCCCTTGCCGAGGAAGCCGAGGTTCATCGGGAACGCGTCGGCCGCCTGCAGCATGCGCGCGATGTTGGCCGGGCCCGGCGTGCAGGTGGTGGCGAAGGTGCCCGTCGCGGGGCCGGTGCCGCCGCCCAACATCGTCGTGATGCCCGAGGCCAGCGCCTCCTCGATCTGCTGCGGGCAGATGAAGTGGATGTGGGTGTCGATGCCGCCCGGCGTGACGATCAGGCCCTCGGCCGCGATGATCTCCGTGCCGGGGCCGATCACGATGTCCACGCCCGGCTGCACGTCCGGGTTGCCCGCCTTGCCAATGGCGGCGATGCGGCAGCCGCGCAGGCCGATGTCGGCCTTGACGATGCCCCAGTGGTCGACGATCAGCGCGTTGGTGATGACGCAGTCGACCGCGTCGGCAGCCCCCGGGCCGTTCATCGCCTGGCCCTGGCCCATGCCGTCGCGGATCGTCTTGCCGCCGCCGAACTTCACCTCCTCGCCGTAGCCGCCGGCCGCGAGCGTGAAGTCCTTCTCGACCTCGATGACGAGGTTGGTGTCGGCCAGCCGGACGCGATCGCCGGTGGTGGGGCCGAACATCTCGGCGTAGGCGCGCTTGCCGATGGTGGGCATCTCAGCGCCGCCCGGCCGCCCGAAGGCGCTGAAACGCCCCTTCGGGCGGCAGTGAACAACGTGAACGTGGGGGCATCTAGATCTTTCCTTGAACCTGGCCGCGGAAGCCGAACACGGTGCGCGCGCCGGCGAGGTCGACCAGCTGCACCGTGCGCTGTTGTCCCGGCTCGAAGCGCACGGCGGTGCCGGAGGCGATGTCCAGCCGCATGCCGCGCGCGGCGGCGCGGTCGAAGCGCAGTGCGCCGTTGGTCTCGGCGAAGTGGTAGTGCGATCCGACCTGGATCGGGCGGTCGCCGGCGTTGTCCACGACCAGCGTCAGGCGCCGCCGGCCCGGGTTGAGTTCGAGGTCGCCGTCGTCGATGAGCAGTTCACCGGGAATCATCGTGTCCTTTTCAGAGCCCGCGGGAAGCGAGGATCGCATCCGAGCCGATCCGAGCTCCCCCTCGGGGATCAGCGACGGGAGGAGCGAGGGGGTCATTGGTCCGCACCGCCACAGTGCGTCAGGTGATCGGCTGGTGCACGGTCACCAACTTGGTGCCATCGGGAAAGGTGGCCTCGACCTGGATCTCGGGGATCATCTCGGCGATGCCGTCCATCACGTCGGCGCGCGTCAGGACGCGGCGGCCCTCGCTCATCAGCTCGGCCACGCTGCGGCCGTCGCGCGCCCCTTCCATGATGGCCGCGCTGATCAGGGCGATCGCCTCGGGATGGTTGAGCTTGAGGCCCCGGGCCTTGCGCCGCTCGGCGAGCAGGGCGGCCGTGAAGATCAGGAGCTTGTCCTTTTCGCGCGGAGTCAGGTTCATGGAGCGCAGCGTATTGCAGCTTTGATGCCAAGCCAAGGGCCCGGGCGGCCGGCACGACTCTTGAGTGCCTGCTGCTTCGATGACCGACGCCGCCCTCGACACCCCCACCGCGATGCCGCCCGCGCGCCAGCGCGTGGTCAAGCTGCGGCGCGACTACAACAGCTGGGTGGCGCAGGAATCGCTGGAGGACTACGCGTTGCGCTACACGCCGCAGTCGTTCCGCAAGTGGTCGGAGGCGCGAGTGGCCAACACGGCGTTCGGCGCGGCGTCGTTCCTGGTGCTGGAGGCGGTGGGCGCGACGCTGCTGGTGCAGTGCGGCTTCGTCAACGCGTTCTGGGCGATCCTGGCCACCGGGCTGATCATCGCGCTGGCCGGCTGGCCGATCGCGGTGTATGCGGCGCGCCACGGGCTGGACATGGACCTGCTCACGCGCGGCGCCGGCTTCGGCTATCTCGGCTCGACGATCACGTCGCTGCTGTACGCGAGCTTCACGTTCATCTTCTTCGCGCTGGAGGCCGCGGTGATGGCCTACGCGCTCGACCTCGCGTTCGACATCCCGCCCGCGTGGGGCTACCTGGTGTGCGCGCTCGTCGTGCTGCCGCTGGTGACCCACGGCGTGACGGCCATCGGCCGGCTGCAGGTGTGGACGCAGCCGCTCTGGCTCGCGATGCTGGTGCTGCCCTATGTGTTCGTGTTCCGGGCCCATCCGCACGCGCTGGCCGGGCTGTGGACCTACGCCGGCGAGGATGGCCGCGGCGGCGCGTTCGACGTGCTCAAGTTCGGCGGCGCGATGACGGTGGGCATCGCGCTGATGACGCAGATGGGCGAGCAGGCCGACTATCTGCGCTTCATGCCGGCGTGCACCGCCGCCAACCGGCGCCGCTGGTGGCTGGGCGTGGCCATCGGCGGCCCTGGCTGGGTGCTGCCGGGCGTGCTCAAGATGCTGGGCGGCGCGCTGCTGGCGTGGATCGCCATCGGCCAGGCCGTGCCGCTGGATCGGGCGGTCGACCCCAACCAGATGTACCTGGCGGCCTGGGACACCGTCTTCAGCCGGCCCGGCATGGCCGTGGCCGCGACGGCGGGGTTCGTCGTGCTGTCGCAGCTCAAGATCAACGTCACCAACGCGTACGCCGGCTCGCTCGCGTGGTCGAACTTCTTCGCCCGGCTGACGCACAGCCATCCCGGCCGCGTCGTCTGGGTCGCCTTCAACACGGCCATCGCGCTGATGCTGATGGAGCTCGATGTCTTCACGATGCTGGGCAAGGTGCTGGGGCTGTACGCCAACCTGGCCATTTCCTGGCTGATGGCGGTGGTGGCCGACCTCGTCGTCAACAAGCCGCTGGGGCTGTCTCCGCCGGGCATCGAGTTCCGGCGCGCCTACCTGTACGACGTCAACCCGGTGGGCGTGGGCGCGATGGGCGCGGCCTCGGTGCTGAGCGTGGCCGCGCACCTGGGTGCGTTCGGCGCGCTGGCGCAGGCGTTCTCGGCGCTGATCGCGCTGGTGACGGCCTTCGTCGCGTCGCCGCTGATCGCCTGGGCGACGAAGGGGCGCTACTACATCGCAAGAAATGACGACCCGGCTCGCTCGGCTCCCCGCTCTCATGCGGCTTGCGCCCGCGGGGACGACACAGGGACGCCGATCCGCTTCTTCGCCGCCGGCGGGCCGGTCGCCGACGCCCCGCGCTACCGGGCGCTGCGCTGCACGATCTGCGAGCGCGAGTACGAGGGCCCGGACATGGCGCACTGCCCCGCCTACCAGGGGCCGATCTGCTCGCTGTGCTGCTCGCTCGACGCGCGTTGCGGCGACCTGTGCAAGCCCGATGCGCGCCTGGCCACGCAGGCGCGCGCGGCCGTCCACGCGCTGCTGCCGCGGCGGCTGTGGCCGGCGGTCGACGGCGGGCTGGGCGCCTGGCTGGCGCTGATGGGGCCGGTCACGCTGCTGCTGGCGGGCGTGTGCGCGTTGCTCTACCAGCAGGAACTGCGTGCGCTCGGCGAGGCGTCCGCCGCGGCCGCGCCGGCGCTGCGCCAGGCGTGCATCAGCGCTTTCGCGCTGCTGCTGCTGGCGGGCGGCGTCGTCGGCTGGTGGGCGGTGCTCACGCGCCAGAGCCGGCGCGTGGCGCAGGAGGAGAGCAATCGCCAGACGCAGGCGCTCGGCGAGCAGACGATGCGTCTCGTGCAGGAGATCGAGTCGCACCGCCGCACCGACGCCGAGCTCCAGCGTGCCAAGGCCGCCGCCGACGCCGCCAACCAGGCCAAGAGCCGCTACATCTCGACGCTCAGCCACGAATTGCGCACACCGCTGAACAGCGTCATCGGCTACGCCCAGCTGCTGGACGACGACCCCGCGCTGCCCCCGCATCGGCGCCAGGCGGTGAGCGTGATCCGGCGCGGGGGCGAGCACCTGCTGTCGCTGATCGAGGGCACGCTGGACCTCGCGCGCATCGAGAGCGGCAAGGTCTCGCTGGCGACGGCGACGGTGGCGTTCCGCGACGCGATGGACCAGCTCGCCGACCTGTTCGAGCTGCAGGCCGCCGCCAAGGGCCTGCGCTTCGTGCGCGAGTTCGACGCCGCGCTGCCGCAGTGGGTGCGCGCCGACGAGCGCCGGCTGCGGCAGATCCTGATCAACGTGGTCGGCAACGCGGTCAAGTTCACGGTGCGCGGCGAGGTCACGCTGCGCATCCGCCACGCCCGCGAGATGGCGTACTTCGAGATCGAGGACACGGGGCCCGGCATTGCGCCGCGCGATCTCGAGCGCGTGTTCGAGCCCTTCGCGCGCGGCAGCCTGCCCGCCAGCGCGGTCGACGGCGGCACCGGCCTGGGCCTGACCATCGCCAAGATGCTGACGGACCTGATGGGCGGCGAGATGACCGTGCGCAGCACGCCCGGCGCGGGCACGTGCTTTCGCATCGTGCTGTTCCTCGCGGAGCAGCGCGCCGGGGCGTCCGCGACGGCACCGGCGCGCCGTTCGGGCTATGCCGGCGAGCGCCGCCGCGTGCTGGTGGTCGACAACGAGGAGGTCGACCGCGACCTGATCCGCCAGCTGCTGGAGCCGCTGGGCCTGCAGGTGCTGCAGGCGGCCTCCGGCGAGCAGGCGCTTCAGCTGCTGCGCGGCCTGCCGGCAGGCGCGTCGCCCGACGCGGTGCTGATGGACCTGGCGATGCCCGGCATCGACGGCTGGGAGACGATTCGCCGGCTGCGGGCCGAGGGACTGAGCGCGGCGCCGGTGGCCATCGTGTCGGCCAACGCCTTCGACCGCCGCCTGGACAACGATCTCGACATCGGCGCCGACGACTACGTGCTCAAGCCGGTGCGCGGCGAGGAGCTGCTGGACTGGCTGGGGGGCGTGCTGGCGCTCGAATGGCGCAGCGAGGCCGCGCTGCCCGCGCCGGCGCCCGTGCCGGCGCGCGAGGCCGCGGCCGTGCTGCCGGCGCTCGCGTCGCTGCGCGCGCTCGCGGAGCAGGTGCGCGTCGGCTACCCGCGCGGCATCCATCGCTGGCTCGATCACATCGACGCCACCGAGCCCGCCTGCACCGACTTCACGCGCCGCCTGCGCGCCCTGGCCGGCCGCTTCCAGCTCGACGCGATGGCCGCCGACCTCGCGCAGGCCCTGCGCACGCGCGAGCTGCCCCATGGCTGAGTGGCAGGACGCCTCCGCGGGCATCGACACCGGCGCGACGGGCGCGGGCCTGGTGCTGATCGTCGACGACGTGCCCGACAACCTGGCGGTGCTGCACGACGCGCTCGACGAGTCCGGCTACACCGTGCTGGTGGCCACCGACGGCGCGAGCGCGATCGCGCGGGCGGCGCAGGCGCTGCCCGACATCGTGCTGCTGGATGCGCTCATGCCCGGCATGGACGGCTTCGAGGTGGCGCGTCGCCTGAAGGCCGGCGCCGCGACGGCGACCATCCCCATCGTGTTCATGACGGCGCTGACCGACACCGAGCACGTGCTCGCGGCCTTCGCGGCGGGCGGCGTCGACTACGTCTCCAAGCCGGTGCGCCCGCGCGAGGTGGTTGCGCGCATCGCGGCGCACCTGCAGAGCGCACGCCACGCCCGCCAGGCGCGCAACGCGCTCGACGCCTTCGGGCACGCGTCGATCGCGCTGCGGCCGGCCGACGGCCGGGTGCTGTGGCAGACGCCGCTGGCGCGCGACCTCATGAAGAGCCACTTCGGCGCCGGCGCCGCGGCAGCGCCGATCGCCGGGGCGGCGGCCGGCGTCGCCGCGCCCCTGCACGCGCCCGCGAGCCTGTGCGACTGGGTGCGCGCGCGCGTCACGCGCGGGGATGCGCCCGCGAGCCCGGGCGAGGGCGGCGTCGCCGACACCTGGACCTGCGTCACGGGCACGACCCGCCTGCACTGCAGCCTGCACCCGGCCAGCGCCGACGACGAATGGCTGCTGGTGCTCACCGAGAGCAGCAACGGCGCCGCCGTCGAGGCGCTGTCGCTGCAATTCCGGCTGACGGCGCGCGAAGCCGAGGTGCTGTACTGGGTGGCGCAGGGCAAGACCAACCGCGACATCGGCGACATCCTCGGCACGCGACCCAGGACGATCACCAAGCACCTTGAACACGTGTTCGAGAAGCTCGGCGTGGAGACGCGCACCGCCGCGGCCTCCCGAGTTCTTGGGACCTTGCCGGAGCTGGTCCGCCGAAAATGAAGCCGCGGCGGCGGATCGTCCGCGCAGCCGCGCACAGGGAGAGTTCGCATGAACAGCTTGAATCCGTTCCTGGCGTTCGCCGGCGCCGTGCCTTCATTCAATCAACCGATCCTGCCAGGCTGGACGCTCAACATCGACAGCAACAATTCGTCGTCGCCGCGCACGGAGGGCCTGGTCGTCTCCAGGTTCAGCTACGGGCGCCAGCTCGGGCAGATCAGCGACGCGCTCGCCGCCATCATCGCCGCGCTGCCCGCGCCGGCACAGGCGCAGGCCGACATCCGGCGCTTCCTCGAGATGAAGGCGCGCATCGACCTTCTCAAGGAGGACACCCTGGACGAACGTGCAGCGGCCCTGGCCGGCGAACTGGCGGCGCTCAAGCGCTCGAAGCAGGCCAAGGACAAGCGCGCATTCGACCAGGCGGCCGCGCTGCTGCGCCCCGTGCTGTAGGGCCGGTCAGCCGCGGACGCCGCCCGCCGCCGGCCCCGAGGGCCGCCAGGCGGGCGAACGGCCGATCAGGACGCCTGCCCGTTGCGGCTGGCCTGGAAATCGAGGAAGCGGATCGCCGAATCGCGCACATCCGGCGCGGCCTTCGGGTGCGAGGCGACGGCGGTGAGGCGTTGCAGCCACGCGCCGCGCTGCTCGCGCGGCAACTTCGAATTCAGCAGGCGGTTGGCCATCCAGGCGCCGAGTTCGGTCGGCTGGCGTTCCAGGGACGCGGCGAGCTGCTCGGGGTAGCCCGGCTGGCCTTCGAGCACGCGCACCAGCGGGCCGGGCGCGCCGAAGTCGGCCTGCGGATGGCGCTCCATCAGCACGAGCAACGCTGGCACGACACGCTCGCAACCAGGCAACGACGCGAAGTCCTCCAGCAGTTCGTTGAGCCGATGGACGTTGTCCGCGCCGTCGCCGGTGGGCGCGAAGGCCTGCAGCTCGCGGAGGAGATCGTCGACGGATCGGGTCATGGGGAATCGGTGGGGCCGCAATCGGAGGTCCCGAGCGTAGCGATTTGCGCAACGCGCGCCGCTGCGCGCCGAGATACCAACTCCGCCCGAGTGGATAGCACCGGCGGCCGGCGCGCGTGCCCGCCTTTCTGCTACGCGCGGCGGGTGCGGGCTACGGCATGTGTCGTATATCGCCGCACGGTCGCGCTGCCTATTCTCTGGTCATCGTCCCCCGGTTGCTGGGGATGTCTTCCAGGAGCCCTTCCAGCATGACCACCTCCCGCCGCAGCTTCGGCCTGACCCTCGGTGCGCTGGCCGCACTCGCCTCGTTGACCGCGACGTTGCCGGCGCTCGCCGCCGACACGATCAAGGTCGGCATCCTGCATTCGCTGTCCGGAACGATGGCGATCTCCGAGACGGTGCTCAAGGACACCGCGCTGATGACGATCGCCGAGATCAACGCCAAGGGAGGCGTCCTCGGCAAGCAGCTCGAGCCGGTGGTCGTCGACCCGGCGTCGAACTGGCCGCTGTTCGCCGAGAAGGCGCGCCAGCTGATCACGCAGGACAAGGTGGCCGTGGTCTTCGGGTGCTGGACGAGCGTCTCGCGCAAGTCGGTGCTGCCGGTGTTCGAGGAGACGAACAGCCTGCTGTTCTATCCCGTGCAGTACGAGGGCGAGGAGCTGAGCAAGAACGTGTTCTACACCGGCGCGGCGCCCAACCAGCAGGCCATCCCCGCGGTCGAATACCTGATGTCCAAGGACGGCGGCTCGGCCAGGCGCTTCGTGCTGCTGGGCACCGACTACGTCTACCCGCGCACGACCAACAAGATCCTGCGCTCGTTCCTGCACTCCAAGGGCGTGAAGGACGAGGACATCATGGAGGAGTACACGCCCTTCGGGCACGCCGACTACCAGTCCATCATCGCCAAGATCAAGAAGTTCTCGAGCGAGGGCAAGAAGACGGCGGTGGTGTCCACCATCAACGGGGACTCCAACGTGCCGTTCTACAAGGAGCTCGGCAACCAGGGCCTCAAGGCGACGGACGTCCCGGTGGTGGCGTTCTCGGTCGGCGAGGAGGAGCTGCGCGGCATCGACACCAAGCCGCTGGTCGGCCACCTGGCGGCGTGGAACTACTTCATGTCGATCAAGAACCCGACCAACACGGCGTTCATCAAGGAGTGGTCGGACTACGCGAAGAAGGCCAACCTCGCCAGCAAGGACAAGCCGCTGACCAACGACCCGATGGAAGCCACCTACATCGGCATCCACATGTGGGCGCAGGCGGTGGAGAAGGCCAAGTCCACGGACACCGACAAGGTGATCGC
>JAEKKH010000304.1 GCA_019510465.1 Burkholderiales bacterium | reverse complement strand
TGCTGTAATCGGGATGTAACCCGCGCCCGTGGCAGGCGCCCATAATCACGTTATCGAGTTACTTCGCTGACAGGGCGCCCACCGCCCAGGAGACAAGAACCCATGATCCGCGGAACCAAGATCGTCGCCACCCTCGGCCCCGCCACCAGCGATCCGGAGGTGCTCGAGCGCCTGATCCGCGCCGGGGTCGACGTCGTGCGCCTGAACTTCAGCCACGGCAAGGCGCAGGACCACATCGACCGCGCGAACATGGTGCGCGAGATCGCGCAGAAGGTCGGCCGCACCGTCGCGCTGATGGCCGACCTGCAGGGCCCCAAGATCCGCGTGGGCAAGTTCGTCGACGGCAAGGTGCAGCTGGTCAAGGGCGAGCGCTTCGTGCTCGACGCCTCGCGCACCGAGCCGGGCGACATCGACGGCGTCGGCCTCGACTACAAGGAACTGCCGCGCGACGTGAAGCCCGGCGACACGCTGCTGCTCAACGACGGCCTGATCGTGCTGACCGTCGAGGAAGTCAAGGGCGACAAGGTGCACACCATCGTCAAGGTCGAGGGCGAGCTGTCCAACAACAAGGGCATCAACAAGCAAGGCGGCGGGTTGACCGCGCCCGCGCTGACGGCCAAGGACATGGACGACATCCGCACCGCCGCCAGCTTCCGCTGCGACTATCTCGCGGTGAGCTTCCCGAAGAATGCCACCGACATGGAGATGGCTCGCCAGCTCGCCAACGTGGCCGGCGAGAGCCACCGCCACAAGCCCGCGATGATCGCCAAGATCGAGCGCACCGAGGCCATTCCCAACCTCGAGTCCATCCTCAAGGCCAGCGACGGCATCATGGTGGCGCGCGGCGACCTGGCGGTGGAAGTCGGCAACGCGTCGGTGCCCGCGCTGCAGAAGCGCATGATCCGCATGGCGCGCGAGATGGACAAGGTCGTCATCACCGCCACGCAGATGATGGAGAGCATGATCCTCGCGCCGGTGCCCACGCGCGCCGAGGTCAGCGACGTCGCCAACGCCGTGCTGGACGGCACCGACGCCGTGATGCTCAGCGCCGAGACGGCCGCCGGTCGCTACCCGATCGAGACGGTCGAGACGATGGCCGCCATCGCGCTGGAGGCCGAGCGCGCGGAGGAGGTGCAGCCCATCGAGGCCGGCTTCCTGAACAAGAAGTTCGGCCGCATCGACCAGTCGATCGCCGCCGGCGCGCTGTTCACCGCGCAGCACCTGGGCTGCAAGGCGATCGTGGCGCTGACCGAGTCGGGCTCGACCGCGCTGTGGATCAGCCGCCAGCGCACCAGCGTGCCCATCTTCGCGCTGACGTCGCAGCCCAATTCGCTGCGCCGCATGGCGCTGTACCGCAACGTCACGCCGCTGATGATGCAGTCGTTCGAGGACCGCGACACCGCGCTGGCCGAGGCCGAGCGCCTGCTGACCGCGCAGGGCGTGCTGCGCCCGGGCGACACCTACGCCATCACCTGCGGCGAGCCGATGGGCTACCCGGGCGGCACGAACATGCTCAAGATCTGCAGGGTGAATTGAGCCCCCACGCTCGCTGCTGCTCGCGGCCCCCCGAGGGGCCCGGCGGCGAGTCGCCCGGCAGGGCCGGTTCGACCGCTCCCTTGAACCTTGCCTGGCGCGCTCGAGCGGCGGCGCCGGCACGGTCTGGATCTCTCGGCGGACAATTCGGTTTCTCTTTGGACGCCGCGCCATGTTCAAGAACCTGCTGAACCGAATCCTGTCGACGCCGGCCTCGCGCGCGCCGACGCCCGCGCCCGTGCCCGCGACGACGCTGACGCCCACTCCCGCCCTGGCGCCCGCGCCGGCGCTACCCGACGATGTCGCCGGCGCCGACGCGCTGATCGCCGAGGGCAATGCGCTCGAGGACGCCGGCCAGCTCGCGCGCGCCGAGGCGCTGTACCGCCAGGCCGTGGCCAAGGCCCCGGGACATGCGCGGGCGCACCTGAACCTGGGCATCGCGCTGGCGGCCGCGGGCGACGAGGACGGCGCCAGCGCCGCCTACGAGCGCGTGCTGGCGATCGATCCCGCGCATCCGTTCGGCAACTACAACTACGCGCGGCTGGCGCTGGTGCGCGGCGACCTGGCGCGCGCCGAGGCCTTGATCGCGGCCGCCGTGCGCGCGAAGCCGGACTTCGCGCAGGCGCTGGTGGTGCAGTCCAACGTGCTGGACGCGCGCGGCCAGGCGGCGGCGGCCATCGCCGCGATCGAGGCCGCCCTGCGCCTGCGCGACGACGACGCCGGCGCCTGGTACAACCTCGGCACGCTGCTGATGCACCAGGCGCGCGCGGACGAAGCCGAACCGGCGCTGCGGCGCGCGCTGGAACTCGACGCCGGCAATGTCGACTCGCTGGCGGTGCTGGCGCGCGTGCAGCGCGACCAGGGCTTCGCGGCAGAGGCGCTCGCCACGCTCGGACCCGTCGTCGAGCGGCTTCCGCAATCGTGGCCGGACCGCTCCCTCGAGCTGCTGCTGACGCTGTTCGCCGACGGCCTGTCGCAGGACGAGATCTTCCGCCGCCACGCGCGCTTCGGCGCCGACCTCGAGCAGGCGGTGCCCGCGCGCTTCCAGCACGCCGCGTCCCCCGCGCCGAAGCGGCTGCGCGTGGGCTACCTCTCGGCCGACCTGGTGCTGCACCCGGTCACGTTCTTCCTGCTGCCGGTGCTGGAGCAGCACGACCGCGCGCAGGTGGAGGTGTTCTGCTACGCGTTCGGCAAGGCGAGCGACGGCGTCACCGATCGCATCCGCGCGCTCAGCGACCACTGGCGCGACGTGGCGGCGCTCGACGACACGCAGATCGCCGACCGCATCCACGCCGACGGCATCGACGTGCTCGTCGACCTCGCCGGCCACACCGGCGTGCCGCGCCTGGGCGTGTTCGCGCAGAAGCCGGCGCCGGTGCAGGTGAGCTGGGTCGGCTACCTCGGCACCACGGGCCTGACGCGCATGGACTACCGCCTGTGCGACGGCCGCACCGACCCGATCGCGCTCGCGCAGCCGCGCCACACCGAGCGCCTGGTGCACCTGCCGACGAGCCAGTGGTGCTACCGGCCGATGCTGGTCGAAGAGATCGGCGCGGCACCGTTCGAGCGCAACGGCCATCTCACGTTCGGCTCGTTCAACGCGGCGCTCAAGCTGTCGGACGCGGTGCTGCAGCGCTGGGGCGAGGCGCTGGCGCGGCTTCCCGGCTCGCGGCTGCTCGTGGCCAACGTCAACTCCGAGCGCAAGCGCGCGGCCATCCGCGAGGCGCTCGCGCGCCGGGGCGTCGCCGGCGAGCGCGTCGAGTTCCTGGCCCGCGTGCCGTTGAACAGGTACTTCGACCTGTACAACGGCGTCGACATCGCCCTCGACAGCTTTCCGTACGGCGGCGGCACCACCACCCTGGACGCGCTGTGGATGGGCGTGCCGGTGGCCACGGCCGTCGGCGAGACCTCGGTGTCGCGCAGCGCGGCCAGCGTGCTGGCGGAGGTCGGCCTCGACGACTGGATCGCGCCGTCGCTGGACGACTTCGTCGACCGGGTGGTCGCGCGCGCGTCCGATCGCGACGCGCTACGGCGCCTGCGCCGGGAACTGCGCCCGCGCCTGCAGGCCTCGCCGATCACGGACATGCCGCGCTTCGTGCGCGATCTCGAGGCGGCGTACCGGGCGATGCGGGGCGGCGAGCTGCGCTGAGCCCGGGTGGCGGCGTGCCTGCGGCGATCGCCCGGCGCGGCGATGCTCAGTGCATCGCGCCCTTGATCAGCTTGCCGACGCGTTCGCTGGCCTTGGTCGGCTGCAGCGCCACTTCCGGGTGCGCCTTGGCGTAGACGCGGAAGACCTCGTCGATGAAGCTGGGGCCGACATCATCGACGCCGTCGAAGTCGAGTTCGGCGGTGGCGAACAGCTCCAGGCGCGAGACGACCCAGCGGGCCTGGGCGCGCGAATCCAGCGACAGGCCGTTGTCGGTGAGCAGGCGCAGCGGCACCTGCGTGCGGCTGAAATCCAGCGGGGCGTCCTCGGAGCCGAAGGCGCTGTAGGCGTCGGTGGGGCGCACCGTGGCGTCGAGCGCCAGGCTCACGAACACGGTGGTGCCGGTGCGGTTGAGCGGATGGCTGCGGAACTGCACCGACTCGCCGCGGTGGCGCCACTGCAGCACCTGGCCGTTGGACTGCAGGTTCATGGCGTCGACCATGCGCGCGACGAAGAACAGGCCGCGGCCGCCGTGGCATTCGGGCTGCGTCGTCAGGCGGCCCTTGGAGATCTCGAGCGCGGCGCGCTGGGCGTCCGGCAGGTCGGCCTTGGCGGCGAGCTGGTTGAAGACGCCCAGGCCGTCGTCGCCGATCAGGATGTGCAGGTGCGTCGGCGTCTGGCGCACGGAGACCGTCACGCGGGTCGCCATCGCGTGGTCGATCGCGTTGTTGAGCAGTTCGCCGAAGACGTGCTGCGCGATGCGCGCGACGGCCGGGCTCAGCTGCAGCACCGGGTGGACGTCGCGCAGCCACGGGGTGTGCTCGTCCAGGCCGGCGGTCGCGTACTCGTTGGTCACCTCGCGCTGCACGCCCGGCCTGAAATGCGGGCGGGTGATGCCGGTGCGCTCGAGCCAGCCGCTGTCGACCAGGCGCTTCAGCTGCTTGGTCATCGTGCCGCGCGACACCGAGTGCCGCTTCGCCAGCATCGGGCCGAGGTCGGTCGGGTGGGCCAGGGCGTCGGCGGTGATCGTGCGGGTCAGGGTTGCGGTTTCCAGGCGTGCCATCAGGGGTCTCCGGGGCCGGCCCAGGACGGGCGGCTCACTCGGAAGAGTTTCCCGGACCTGAAATGCGGGGAGCGGTCGAACAAGGCCGGAAAACCGGCCGAGTTCGATGCTCAGGCCGGCTTGGCGACCCCGGTGGCCTCGAACAGCGCGTCCTCGAGGGCCCGCACCGGCGCCTGGTCGAAGAACAGCGCGTGCCGGCGCTGGGCGATCTCGCGCTCGAGGTGGGCGCGCCAGGGCTCGTCCTCGACGAGTCGCAGCGCGATCGCGGCGAACGCCTCGGGCGTGTCCGCGACGAGTTCGTCCAGGCCGAGGTGGCGCAGGGGCCCGCTGGCCAGCCGGCCGCGCATGAAGGCGCCCTCGAACCCGACGACCGGCAGGTCGCACTCCAGCGCCTGGACGGCGGTGTTGAAGCCGGAGAAACCGAGCGTGTCCAGCAGCGCCGTCGACCGCCGCATCAGGCCGTGGAAGCGGCCGCGGCCGAGCGTGGGCACCCAGGCCACGGTGCGGTCGTAGTCGACGCCGGCCTTCTGGAACGCCTGGCGCATGCGCTGCTCGACCCGGCGCGACATCGCCGGGCGACGGCTCAGGAAGAAGACGAGCCTGCCGCGGCCCAGCGCCTGCAGGCGCCCGGCGATCGCCACGAGCGCGGCGTCGCCCTGCGGCGTGTACTTGAAGGGCGTGCCGGGGCACAGCAGCAGCGGCTCGTCGGGGTTCAGGCCCAGCCCGGCGAAGTCGGGCACCACCACCTCGGGCTGCAGGGGCTGCAGGCACACGCCGAGATTCGGCAGCGCCACCAGCCGTTCGCTGTAGTGGCCGACGGCGTCGCCCGGCTCGAGCGCCCGGGCCGACAGGAACAGGTCCATCGTCGGCAGCGCGCTGGTCAGCGGCTGGCCCCAGGAAACGGCCTGCACCGGCGCAAGACGCATCGCGGCCAGGCGCGCGGTCAGCGGGTGCATGCCGATCTCGGGGTAGATCAGCACGTCCAGGCGCGCGTCCGTGATGGCCTGGACCCATTCCGGCAGCGTCGTCGGGGCCTCGACGACGGCATGCGCATCGCGGCGCGCGCGGGCCGTCTCGTCGTCGCTGGCGCGTTCGAGCTTGAAGATCGTGAGCTCGATGCGGGCGCGGTCGAAGTGCTTGACCCAGCCCTGCGTGATGGCGTTCCACACCGAGTGGTCGCGCACCTGGGCGGCGGCGATGCCCACGCGGAGCCTGCGCGCGCCGGGCGCGTCCGTGCGTGGGGCCTGCGCGCGTGTGTGTGCGTGTGCGGATGCGGGTGCGGGTGCGGGCGGTGCGACGGCGGCCATCAGGCGCGTGGCGAGCTTGCCGTACGGCAGCAGCAGCGGGCGCGCGTCGACCGGGTGGTACGCGAGGTAGAACGGTTGCGCGGTGCCGAGGGCCTGCGCACCCGCGGCGGCGCGGGCGGGGGTGAACCAGGCGTCGAGCTCGCCCAGCGCGCGCGCGAAGGCCTTGCGCGACGCGTCCATCTGCGCGGCGTCGTCGTAGACCAGCCGCAGGTGCGACATCGCGAGCGCGAAGCGGGCATGCGCGTTCTGCGGGTCGAGCTCGACGACGCGCGTGAACTGCCGGGTCGCGGCGACGGCGTCGCCTGCGGCGAACAGCGCATTGCCATAGCCCAGGTGCGAGGCCGCGTCCGCGCCCGGCGCCGCGACGGCGCGCGAGTAGAGGTCGACGGCGTCCTCCATGCGGCCGAGCGCGAACTGCGCGGCCGCCTGCATCGCCAGCGCGGCGCTGCTGCCGGGGTGCGACTGGCCGAACGCCTGGCCGTGCTGCAGCGCCTCGTCGCTGCGGCCGCCATCCACCAGGGCGCCGACCAGCGCCTCGTGCGCCGCGGTGAGCGCCGGGTCGAGCTTGAGTGCCTCGCGCAGGTGCGCCAGCGCGGCGTCGGCCTCGCCCTGCTCGCGCAGGAACACGCCGAAGTTGTGGTGGGCCACCGCGTCGCGCGGCGCGCCGCGCACACCCGCCTCGAAGGCCGCGCGTGCGGCTGCGAATTCGCCCAGGCCGGCCAGCGCGCGGCCGCGCGCGCCGTGCGCCGGCGCGGTGGGCTCGAGGGCCAGCGACTGGTCGGCCGCCTCCAGCGCGCGCTTCGGGCTGCCGGCCAGCTCGCTGGCGATCGACAGGTTCAGCCAGGCGCGGGCGTCGCGCGGGCGGGCCTTCACGCTGGTCTCGAAGAGGGCGACCGCGCCGCGCCCGTCGCCCGTCTCCAGCAGCGAGGCGCCCAGCAGGTCGGCGATCTCCGCCGACTTCGGGCTGGCGCCGTGCGCGCGCTTGAGGGGCAGCACCGACTCGGCCACGCGTCCGAGCTGGCGCAGCACGTTGCCGAGGTTGGACTGGGCGTCGGCGAACGTGGGCTGCGCCTTGGCGGCGCGCTCGAACTGCGCACGCGCCTCGTCGAGCCGGCGCGCGCGCAGGAGCACGGTGCCGAGGTTGTTCAGCGCGGCCGCGTCCTTGGGCTTGCTCGCCAGCGCCTGGGTGATCTGCCGCTCCGCCGCCGCGAGGTCGCCGCGCTGCAGCGCGATCACGCCCAGCAGGTGCATGGCGTCGAACTGGCCGGGGAACTGCTGCAGGAGTTGCTCGTAGGCCGTGGCGGCCTCGTCGAGGCGGCCGGCCTGGTGCAGCGCGACGGCCTGGTTCAGCTGGGCCGCCGCGGGCGAGACGGCCGTGTACGAGGACGGGCGCGGCATCAGATCTCGCGGTTCGAGTTGGCGGCGGCCACGACGCTGGCCAGCGCGTAGGCGAAGCCGTCGACGAAGGCCTTCGGGTACTTCGCCTCCAGCAGCGCCCACTTCATCCGGTTGGCGATGCGCGCCTTCTGGTACAGGTTGGGCTTCTCGCGCTGGACGAAGTCCTTGGCATGGCGCAGCAGCAGGTCGTGCGACTTGGCGAGCTGGTCCTCGGCCTTCTTCGCGCCGGCGCCGCTGCCTTCGAGCTTGCCGGGCGGGACGCGCTTGACGAGGTCCGCGACCTCGGCGTCGACGAATGCGTCGACCTTGCTTGTGTTGAACCAGGAAAAGACCATCGGAAACCCGTCGTTGCGATTGCGAACCAACGCGATTATGCGGTCCAGTACCCGAGCTTCTAGAATGGGCAAGTTACGGCGCAGTTACATCACCGCGCCGCCGGATTTCGTGGCACCGTCGCGATCGTGAGCGGGAGACAGCTCACGGCACCGGTTGCCGAAACGCCATTTGCAACATCCTTCAAAGGACTTCCCATGCCCGTCGTTTCCATGCGCCAACTGCTGGACCACGCAGCCGAGAACGGCTACGGGATCCCGGCCTTCAACGTCAACAACCTGGAGCAGGTGCAGGCCGTGATGTCGGCCGCCGCCGAAGTCGGCGCACCCGTCATCCTGCAGGCGTCCGCCGGCGCCCGCAAATACGCCGGCGAACCGTTCATCAAGCACCTGATCCAGGCCGCCACCGAGAGCTGGCCGCAGATCCCGCTGGTGATGCACCAGGACCACGGCCAGAACCCCGACGTGTGCCGCGGCGCGATGGACCTCGGCTTCAGCTCCGTGATGATGGACGGCTCGCTGCAGGCCGACGGCAAGACGATCGCCAGCTACGACTACAACGTCGACGTCACCCGCACGGTGGTCGAGATGGCGCACCCGCGCGGCATCACCGTCGAGGGCGAGCTGGGCTGCCTCGGCTCGCTCGAGACGATGCGCGGCGACAAGGAGGACGGCCACGGCACCGACGCCACGATGACGCGCGACCAGCTGCTCACCGACCCCGAGCAGGCCGCCGACTTCGTCAAGAAGACGCAGCTCGACGCGCTCGCCATCGCCATCGGCACCAGCCACGGCGCCTACAAGTTCACGCGCAAGCCCACCGGCGACATCCTCGCAATCGACCGCATCAAGGAGATCCACCGCCGCATCCCCACCACCCACCTGGTGATGCACGGCTCGTCCTCGGTGCCGCAGGACCTGCTGGCGATCATCCGCCAGTTCGGTGGCGACATGAAGGAGACCTACGGCGTGCCGGTCGAGGAGATCCAGGAAGCCATCAAGCACGGCGTGCGCAAGATCAACATCGACACCGACATCCGCCTGGCCATGACCGGCGCGATCCGCAAGTACCTGTTCGAGAACCCGGACAAGTTCGATCCGCGCGACTACCTGAAGCCGGCGCGCGAGGCCGCCAAGGCGATCTGCCGCCAGCGCTACGTCGAATTCGGCTGCGAAGGCCAGGCGGGCAGGATCAAGACCGACACGCTGCAGGTCGTGGCGGCGAAGTACGCCAGCGGCGAGCTGGCGCAGATGCTTCGCGAGCGGGGGGCCAGCCGCGAGCGGCCCGGCGGAGCCGGGACATGACAGCCCCACGGTCGCTGTCCCCCGGCGGGGATGCTTCGCGAGCGCTCCCTGCCCCCAAGGGGCCGGCCGCGAGCGGACCGGCGGAGCCGGCTCCGCCGCTCCCTTGAACTTCTCGCGGAGCGACCTGCGACGGCGTCGGGCAATGGCGCGCAGCGGCGTGCCGGCAGGCACAATACGGGTTTAGCCGATTCCAGTCTGCCTGATCCCATGACCGCCGCGCTGCTCACCACGTCCCTCCACTCCCTGCCGTTGCTGGCGCGCGGCAAGGTGCGTGACAACTACGCGGTCGGCGATGACCGCATCCTCATGGTGGCCACCGACCGCCTGTCGGCGTTCGACGTCATCCTGGGCGAGCCCATCCCCGGCAAGGGCGCGCTGCTGACTCAGATGGCGCTGTTCTGGTTCGGCAAGCTCGAGGGCATCGTCCCCAACCACCTGACCGGCGAGGCGCCGGAGTCCGTCGTGCAGCCCGATGAGGTGGCGCAGGTGCGCGAGCGCTCGATGCTGGTCAAGCGCCTGAAGCCGCTGCCCATCGAGGCGGTGGTGCGCGGCTACCTGGCCGGCTCCGGCTGGAAGGAATACCAGGAGAGCCAGTCGGTGTGCGGCGTGCAGCTGCCCGCCGGCCTGAAGAATGCGTCCCGGCTGCCCGAGCCCATCTTCACGCCTGCCACCAAGGCCGATGCCGGCGAGCACGACGAGAACATCTCGTTCAAGGTGGCCGCCGCCATGATCGGCGACGAGCTCGCCGACCACGTGCGCGACGTCTCCATCGCGCTGTACAAGCGGGCCGCCGAATACGCGCTGACCAAGGGCATCATCATCGCCGACACCAAGTTCGAGTTCGGCCTCGATGCCGACGGCACGCTCACACTGATGGACGAGGTGCTGACGCCCGACTCCTCGCGCTACTGGCCTGTCGACGGCTACGCCGAGGGCAGCAACCCGCCCAGCTACGACAAGCAGTTCGTGCGCGACTGGCTCGAGTCGGTGCGCATCGACGGCCAGCCGTGGAACAAGAAGGCACCGGCCCCGGCGATGCCGGCCGAGGTGGGCGAACGCACCGCGGCCAAGTACCGCGAAGCGTTCGAACGCCTGGCGGGTTGAGACCCTGGCTTCCCAGACGCCCCTGACGCCGTTGCTCCAGCACATGTCCCGCCTGCTCGAACGTCTCGACGCGCAGATCGCCCAGGCCGAGGAGGTCTTCGATCGCGAGTGCCTGAAGTCGAAGCGGGCGGCGGTGCTGGCGCGCCACGGGCAGTTCCCGGAGGCGCGCTTCGCGCTGCAAGGGCTGCGCTCGCAGAGCCAGCGGCTGCGCAACCCGGTGCTGTCGGCCTGGGTCGCGTTTGTCGACGGGCTGATCGAGCATTGCGAGTCGCTGTCGCCGGCGGCGCGCGCGAAGTTCCAGCGCGCCTACGACCTCGCCTCCACCGCGGGCGACGCCGAGCTGCATTCGCTGTGCGCGGCCTGGCTGGCCATCGCCGACTTCAACGCCAACGACATCGACGCCACGGTCGCCCACGCCAGGGAGGCGCTGCGCCTCGCGCCGCCGGCCTCGCACGCCGCCCGCGCGCGTGCCGCGCTCGTGGTGGCCAGCGCCTGGCGCGTGGCCGGCGACGACGGGCGCGCCATCCCCTGGTACAAGGTCGCGCGCCAGCATGCGGCCGCCGAGGGCGATGTCTCGCTCGTGAGCGTGCTGCTGCACAACATGGCCGCGTTCCAGGCCGGTCGCATCAGCCTGGAAGGGGCGTTCGACCGCGCCGACCTGGCAGACGCCCAGCGCGTGCTGCTGGAGGCCGAGTCCACGGGCAACTACGACGCCGGCGTGGGCAACGGCCAGCTGATGGCCGAGGTGCCGCTGCTGCGGGCGCAGCTGATGACGGTCCTGGGCCAGTACGACGCGGCCATCTCGCTGTTCGACGCGCAGCTGCCGCGCGCCCGCGCCGAAGGCCAGGTCCACCGCGAGGCGCGCTTCCTGGCCGATGCGCTGTTCGCCGAAGTGAAGCTGGGCCGGCTCGACGAGGCCGTCAAGCGCATGCGCGCGGTCAACGCGGCGCTGCCGCTGATGACCGAGCACGACGACATCGCCGCCGCCCATGCGCGCCTGGCCGCGGTCGCGCGCGCGCTCGGCAAGCCGGAACAGGCGGACGCGCACGCGGCGCAGGCCGAGGCGGCGCTCGAGAAGCATCGCGCGGAGCAACGCCGCTGGGCGGACGCCCTGGCGGCGGTCGATTTCGAGACGTAGGACGGGTCGTTCGGCCCGCCCCATGCGCGTATCGCGGCGCCGCCGGACGGCGGGTCGCGCCCGCGGCTGAACCGCCCTGCGGATTCCTTCAGCTGAGGACGGTCATGCTCAGCCGGCGCCGGTACTGGTCGATGACCGGATCGGCGCCGACGGCCGCCGCGTGCCCCGTCAGTTCCAGCTTCGGCTGGTCGCTGGCGGCCTTCTCGGCGATGGGCTTGGGAGCCGGCTTGGTCATCAGCTCAAGGATGCCGACGTAGACCTTGCGCGCGAGCTCGTCGTTCCAGGACTTGTCGCGCATCAGGATCTCCAGCAGCTCGTCGAGCGCCTGCGTGAACGCGCCGGCGGCGAAGTACGACTGCGCCAGCTCGAAGCGGGCGTCGA
>JAEKKH010000303.1 GCA_019510465.1 Burkholderiales bacterium | reverse complement strand
TGCCCTCGAACGGGCTCATGTCCTTGACCGGACGCGTGTCCAGCAGGGAGCCCGGCAGGAAGGCGCGGATGCCGTTGACCAGGACGGTCAGGCCGCCCTTGACCTTGCCGCTGACCGTGCCGGTGACGAAGTCGCCGGATTCGAGCGCGGTCTCGAGCGACAGCCAGGAGGCGAGGCGCTTGGCCTTGTCGCGCGACAGGATGGTGTCGCCGTAGCCGTTCTCGACGGCGTCGATCGCGACGGAAACGAAGTCGCCCACCTGGACTTCGACTTCACCTTGATCGTTCTTGAACTCGTCGATGGGCACGTAGGCCTCGGACTTGAGGCCGGCGTTGACGACGACGAAGCTGTGATCGATGCGCACCACTTCGGCAGTGATGACTTCGCCGGAGCGCATTTCGCTGCTCTTGAGCGATTCCTCGAACATCGCGGCGAACGAACCAGCGGCGAAGTCGGTGATGGGTTGGGTCTTGGGCATGGAATTTCCTGATGACCGGCGGGGTGCGACCGAAAAAAGGGAGCGCTGCCGGCAGATTGCAACCCGGGGAGGGTGCAGGGTTAGGGTGGAACGACCACCACCCCGAACCGGACGGGGAGTCCGTGTTCGACGCGTCCGGCGGCACCTGCGAGGGCGCGTGGGACGCAGGCGGCGGGCCTGCTTGGCCGCCTTGCGGCGACCGTCTTCCTAGATGTGGCGCTTGCTCCACGCTTCAAGCACGGCATCGACGCCTTCGTCGATGGACATGCCGGAGTTGTCGAGCAGCACCGCGTCCGGGGCCGGCTTCAGGGGCGCGACGGCGCGATTCGTATCGCGCTCGTCCCGCGCCCGCAGGTCGGCCAGAAGACTGTCGATATTAGCAGCAATACCCCGGGAAATCAATTGATTATGCCGGCGGGCGGCGCGTTGCTCGACGCTAGCGGTCAGGAAGACCTTCAGCGCGGCGCCCGGGAACACGACGGTGCCCATGTCGCGGCCGTCGGCCACCAGGCCCGGCAGGCGACGGAATGCCAGCTGCAGCCCGTGCAGCGCCTGCCGCACGGCCGGGTACACCGAGATCCGGGAGGCCATCACGCCGGTGGCCTCCAGGCGCAGGGCGTCGGTGACGTCGCGGCCATCGAGGAAGGCGCGGTCGCCTTCGAAGCGCAGGTCCAGCCGCGATGCGAGCACGGTGACCGCGTCCGCGTCGGCCGGATCGGCGCCGGCCTGCTGGACGGCCAGCGCGGTGGCGCGGTACAGCGCGCCCGAATCGAGCAGCGCGTAGCCGAGCCGGCGTGCGACCTCGGAGGCCAGCGTGCCCTTGCCGGAAGCGGTGGGGCCGTCGATCGTGATGACCGGGATCTCCGCGACGTCGGCGCGGACCAGGCCGAACAGTGTCTCGAAGTAGTCGGGGAAGGTCTTGGCGACGCACTGCGGATCGAGGATGCGCACCGGGCGCGGCGGGCGGGCGCCGGCGAGCGCGTTGAAGGCGGCCAGCGACAGGCACATCGCCATCCGGTGGTCGTCATAGGTGCGGATCGGGCTGGCCTGCCAGTGCGCGGCCGACGCGGGCGGCGTGACCTCGATGAAGTCGGGGCCCTCGACGACGCTGCCGCCCACCTTGCGCAGCTCGGCGGCCATCGCGGCGATGCGGTCCGTCTCCTTGACGCGCCAGCTGGCGATGTTGGTCAGGCGCGTCGTGCCGTCGGCGTACAGCGCCATGACGGCCAGCGTCATCGCGGCGTCCGGGATGTGGTTGCAGTCGAGCGTGATGGCCTTGAGCGGCCATGCGCCGCGGCGCACCTCCAGCCAGCCGGCGCCGCCCTCGACCTGCGCGCCCATCGCGCGCGCCGCGTCGACGAAGCGGATGTCGCCCTGGATGGAATCGAGCCCGACACCCTCGATGCGCACGGGCGCCTCGATGCCGGCGAGCGCGCCCAGCGCCACGAAGTAGGAAGCGGACGACGCATCCGCCTCGACGTGGATCGCGCCGGGCGACCGATATTGCGACCCCTGTGGCAGCGTGAACGCGGCGTACGGGTTGGCCGGGTCGCGCTGCACCTCGATGCCGAAGCGCGCGAGCAGGTTCAGCGTGATGTCGATGTAGGGCCTGGAGATGAGCTCGCCCTCGACGGCGATCGTGACCGCGCGTTCGCCGGTGGCCAGCGGCAGCGCCAGCAGCAGGGCGGTGAGGAACTGGCTGGAGACGTCGCCGCGCACGCGCACGGGCTCGTGCGTGGACAGCGGGGTGGGGCGGTTGTTGCCCACGCGCAGCGGCGGATAGCCCGCGTGGCCGAGGTACTGCACCGGGCAGCCGAGCTGGCGCAGCGCGTCGACCAGGTCGCCGATCGGGCGCTCGTGCATGCGCGGAACGCCCGTGAGGTCGAACTCGCCGCCCTGCAGCGTGGCGAGCACGGCCAGCGCGGCGCTGAGCGGGCGCATGGCGGTGCCGGCGTTGCCCAGGAACAACCGGGCCTGCCTGGTCGGGAGCTGGCCGCCGATGCCCGTGACGTGCAGCACGGCGCCGTCGCGCCGCAGTTCGCAGCCGATCGCCTCGAGCGCGGCCAGCATCACGCGGGTGTCGTCGGAGTCGAGCAGGTCGTGCACCGCCGTGGTGCCGGTGGCCAGGCCGGCCAGCAGCAGCACGCGGTTGGAGATGCTCTTGGAGCCGGGCAGGCGCACGCTGCCGGCGGCCGATCGCAAGGGCGGGATGTCGAGGAAGGGGATCGCGTACATGGCGGCGGGGCGGGGCTTGGGGCGCCCGGCTCGGCGCGGGCGGCGCATCGTCTTGGGGGTCGGGCGCCGAGGCAGGCGCCGCGCGGGCTCGGGCGAGGTTACCTGCCCGGCCTCACTTTTTCCAGTTCGCGCGGCCGGCGGCCGCTTCCTTGATGAGGCCCTCGATCACGTCGGCCTGGCCTTCGCGCATCGCGGACTCGAACTTGTAGAGCATCGTCTTGAACAGTTCGGCCTGCGCGAGCACCTGCGTCTTGTTGGCCAGCAGGACGTCGCGCCAGACGGCCGGGTCGCTCGCGGCGATGCGGGTGAAGTCGCGAAAGCCCGGGCCGGCCAGGTCGAGGAACTGCGCGCCCTCGGCCTGGTGCGCCACGCCGAGGTAGGCGGCGAAGGCCAGCAGGTGGGGCAGGTGGCTGACGGCGGCGAACGCGCTGTCGTGGGCGTCGGGCGTCATCACGCGCACCTGGGCGCCGATGCCCGTCCACGCGGCGCGGGCCCGCTCGATCAGGTTCATGTCGGTCTCGAGCACCGGGGTGAGCACGACCTGGGCATCCTGGTACAGCGTGGCGTCGGCGTGGGTGATGCCGGAGACTTCCTTGCCGGCAATGGGGTGCGCGGGCACGAAGCTGGGCAGGCGCTCGCGCAGCACGCGGCGCGCGGCGTCGACGACGTTGGCCTTGGTGCTGCCCACGTCCATGAACAGCGTGTTGGGATGCACCAGGTGGCGGATGGCGCGCAACGTGGCCTCGGTGGCGGCCACGGGCACGGCGATCAGCACGATGTCGGCACCGGAGACGGCCATCAGCGCCGATTCGGCCATCTGGTCGATGACCCCCATCTTCTGCGCCGTGATCACGGTGGACGGCGACTTGCTGTAGCCGACGACGTGCTTCACCAGGCCCGCGCGCTTCATCGCGAGGGCGAACGAGCCGCCCATCAAACCACAACCGATCAGCCCTAGCTGCCTGAACATCTGGATTCTTTTTCCGTGGAAGGTCAAAACATGTCGAACCGCTGCAAACCCGGGCGCGCGAATATGTCGCGACCCGGGAATTCAATCCCGACGACCCGGTCGACATGGCGCCCATGCCGGACGGCATCGATGGCGTTACAAAAGTAACAGCCAATCGGCCGGCGCGGGCGACGAGCGCGGACGAAATGGCCATGCAAACACGGCCGATCGCCCAATTTTTGCACATCCGGGCGGCTCCCCCGACGGCGGCGGAGGGCGTTGCGGCGATTTCGGCGACGAGCCAACGGTCATTCGAGGGGGATGAACGACACCCCGGGAACTGCCGTCCCGGCTAAACTCGGTCGCAACTGGGCATATTCGACCCGGCCGACATCTCAAGGATGGGTATGGCAGACCTTCAGCAGCTGATTCGGCAAAAGGCCGATCTCGAGAGACAAATCGCCCAACTGAATTCGAAAGGCCGCCAGGACGCGATCGAGGAAATTCGCAGGATCATGGTCGAACACGACCTGACCTCGGACGACATCTCGGCGCCGGTTCGCGCGCGCAAGGCCGGCACCAAGCTCGATGGCAGCGAACGCAAGGCCGTCGCCGCCAAGTACAGGGACGGGCAGGGCAACCAGTGGACGGGCCGGGGCCTGAAGCCGCGCTGGCTGACGGCGGCACTGGCGTCGGGCAGGAAACTGGAAGATTTCGCGGTTTGACCCGTGCGGGTTCGCGGCCGGAGGGGAGCTGCGGCTCCCCTTTTTCATCGCCGCTCGCTTCGTCGGCGTTCGCCGTTCAGCTCGCGGCGGAGCGCGGCGCCACGAGCCGGCGCCAGCGCAGCAACTGCGTGTAGATCGTCCAGCGCAGCGTCGGCCGCCAATCGCCGGCACGCCGCGCCCAGGAAAGCGCCTCGTCGCCGCGCGCTCGGGCCGCGGCGTCGCGCGCCAGCGTGCGACAGGCGTCGGCGCCGAGCCGGCGGCTGTAGTCCAGCGCCTCGGCCGTGCGGCAATGCTCGACCAGCTGGCGCGCGATGCGGTCCAGCGTGGCGTGGCGGGTGTGGGCGTCGATGCGCGTCGACGCGTTGTCGCGCCGGCTACGGTCAGGCACGTGGTGGACGGCCACCGTGCGGCGCAGGCAGGCAACGGCCCGCGCCCGATCGACGGCCCGCACGAACAGGTCGAGGTCCTCGCAGTAACGCAAGCCGGCATCGAAGCCGCCGGTGGCCGCCAGCAGCGATTGGCGGAAGACGCAGGTGTTCATGTGCGCGAAGTCGCCCGCCGAGACGAGGCACTCGGCGCGCGACACGGGCGTCGTCGCGCCGTCCGCCGCGCCGCGGGCGTCGAGCAGGGCGTCGAGCCTCGGCTGCCAGGCGGTGTAGCGGGTCGCGCCCCCGGACATCGCCTGCTGGTTGGCGAACAGCAGGTCCAGGCGCTCGTCAGCGGCAAAGGCGGCGACGGCGGTGGCGAGGAAGTCCGCCGCCACCCATCGGTCGTCGTCGTCGCAGAACGCCACCAGCGCGCCGCTGGCCGCGGCGATGCCGGCGTTGCGCGCCTGCGCGGGGCCGCTGCCGCGCGGGTCGGTCGGCTGCAGGACGAGGTGGCGTGCGCCGGGCAGCGACTGCACGAGAGCCGCATTGCGCGCGGCCTCGTGCGGGCTCGAGCCGTCGTCGACGACTATCAGTTCGACGTCCGGATGGCCTTGCGCCGCGACGCCCGCGATGGCATTCGCGAGCCGGTCTGCGCGGTTGCGCGTGGGGATGACGACGGAGACGCGCACAGGGAAACGCAGGGAACGGGCGGAGAGGACGGGGCACCGACGATAGCAGCGAAGCGCCCGCCGGAACGGGCGCGGCGCGGCGCGGGCGTGACGGATTTGGCGTCCGGCGCCGGCGCTTGCGTCCTCGGGCGCACGACGATGCCTCGTGCGGGACGCCAGTCGGCGCAACGGATGCGGGTGCCAGGCGATCGATCGGCACCTGCTCGCGGCGGGGGCGTCGGTTCAGGCGTCGCCCCGGGTCGGAGCGAATCGCGCGACAAGGCGGGCGTCGAGCGCGAGCAGCCAGTCGTGGCCGTACGGGCCGTTCTCGAGGCCGCCGCGCAGCGAGGGCGGCAGGTCGTCGCTGAACTCGGGCGAGAGGCTGGCGAGCCCGAGCGCGATCGCGGCCACGCTGTCGGTGTCGCCGCCGAAGGCGACGCATGCCCTCAGCAGTTCGCGCATCGAGCGATGCCGCGCCAGCGCGGTATGCACGGCGTGCAGCGTCTCGATCGCGTCGACCGCGACCTCGGCGCTCCAGTCGACACGCAGCGCGAAGCCGGTCTCCGCGGCCACCAGCGCGGCCAGCTGGTCGATCGTCGCCGCGCGATGGATCAACGCATGCGACATCAGCGCGACCACTTCGGACGACAGCCGGCCTTCGGGCGAATCGTGCGTCACCGCGGCCTGCTCGCGCGCCACGCGCCGCAGCACGCGGCGATCGGCGATGAGGCCCAGCGGAACGGAGCGCATCGCGGCGCCGTTGCGCACGCTGCCCGGGTGGATGCGGCGCAGCAAGTCGGCGCCGTCGGCGACCTCGCCCAGCAACTGGCCGAATCCCTTCGAGTAGCCGGCGCGAGGATCGCGCCGGTAGACCTCGACGAAGGCGTTGGCGCAGGCGAGGGCATCGGGCAGCGCGTCGCGCAGCAGGAGCTCGGCGATCGCGATGCTCATCTGCGTGTCGTCGGTGTAGCGGCCGGCGGGGATGCCCAGCTCGTGGCCGACGTAGCCAGCGCCGTCGTTGTGGCGGTCGATCTTGGCACGCGGCGCGAACTCGAAGCCCGCACCGTACGCATCGCCGATGGCGATCTCGATCAGCATGGCGGCGTGGCGCGGGTGTCGAGGCCGGTGGTCCGCGTCAGTGCACGTCGACCGGATAGGTGCCCAGGATCTTGAAGAACCCGCACACCTTGCGCAGGTCCTCGAGCGCCTGGCGCACGTTCTCCTGGTCGGGATGGCCGGCGATGTCGACGTAGAAGTAGTACTCCCACTGGCCCGAGCGCGCCGGGCGCGACTCGAACTTGGTCATCGACACGCCGTTGGCCTTCAGCGGCACGAGCATGTCGTGCAGCGCGCCGGGGCGGTTCGACACCGTCACGACGAGGCTCGTGCAATCGTGGCCGGAGGCCTTCGGGGCGGGGTGGCGATCGGTGTGCGTGATGACGGCGAAGCGCGTGCGGTTGTTCGCGTCGTCCTGGATCGCGGGCGACACCACGTGCAGGCCGTACTCGCTGCCGGCGCGCGTGCTCGCGATGGCGGCCAGGGTCGGGTCGAGCGACGCCAGGCGCGCGCCCTCGGCGTTGCTCGCGACGGGACGGCGCTCGGCGTGCGGCAGGTGGTCGCCCAGCCACATGTGGCATTGCGCGAGCGCCTGCGGGTGCGCGCACACGGCCGAGATGCCCTCGAGCGAGTTCGTCTTGCGCAGCAGGTTGTGGCGCACGAACAGGCTGGTCTCGCCGATGATGAACAGCGGCGTGACGAGGAACTGGTCGAGCGAGCGCGCGACCATGCCCTCGGTGGAGTTCTCGACCGGCACGACGCCGAAGTCGGCGGCACCGGCGGTGGTGACGCGGAACACCTCGTCGACGCTGGCGCACGGCACGCGCACGATGGACGAGCCGAAGTAGCCGAGCGCGGCCTCCTCGCTGAAGGTGCCGGCGGGGCCGAGGTAGGCCACGCGGGTGGGCGTCTCCAGCGCGCGGCAGGCCGACATGATCTCGCGCCAGATCGGCGCCACGCTCTCGGTCTTGAGCGGCCCCGGGTTGACCGCCTTCAGGCCGTCGATGACCTGGGCCTCGCGCTCGGGGCGGAACGCGACCGAGCCTTCGCGCTTCTTGACCTCGCCCACGGTCTGCGCGAGCCTGGCGCGTCGGTTGAGCGCGTCCAGCAGCTCGCGGTCGAGGGCGTCGATCTGCACGCGCAGCGCGAGCAGTTCCGGTTTGGGAGCGTCGTTCTCAGCCATGGCGCGCGGCGAATTCGTCGAGGTAGGCGACGAGCGCCTTCACGCCGTCGACGGGCATCGCGTTGTAGAGCGAGGCGCGCATGCCGCCCACGCTCTTGTGGCCCTTGAGCGCCAGCAGGCCGCGCTCCCTGGCGCCGGCCAGGAACGCGTCGCCGAGCGACTCGTCGCGCAGCCAGAACGGCACGTTCATGCGCGAGCGCGAACCCGTCGCGACGCGGTTGACGTAGAGATCGGACGCGTCGAGCGCCGCGTACAGCATCGTCGACTTCTCGATCGCGCGCGCTTCCATCGCCGCGACGCCGCCCTGGGCCTTGATCCACTTGAAGGTCAGGCCCGCGATGTAGATCGCCCAGGTGGGCGGCGTGTTGAACATCGAATCGTTGTCGGCGACGACCTGGTAGTCGAACACCGACGGCGTGATCGGCAGCGCGTGGCCCAGCAGGTCCTCGCGCACGATGACCATCGTCAGCCCCGCGGGGCCGACGTTCTTCTGCGCGCCGGCGAACGCGAGGCCCACGCGCGACCAGTCGATGGTGCGCGAGAGGATGTGCGACGAGCAGTCGACCACCAGCGGTGCGTCGCAGCCGAGCGCCTTCAGGTCGGGCAGGGCCTGGAACTCGATGCCGTCCACCGTCTCGTTGCTGCACAGGTGCACGTACGAGGCGCCGGGGCGAAGCGTCCAGGTGGACGGGTCGGGGATCGCGCTGTCGGTCGTGCCGGCGTTGGTCGCGGCGATGGCGACGTCGGCGTAGCGGCGCGCCTCGGCGGTGGACTTCCTCGACCAGCCGCCCGTCTGCACGAAGTCGACCTGGCCGCCGCGCGACAGGTTCATCGGCACGATGGCGTTCTCGCCGAGTCCGCCGCCCTGCATGAACAGGACGCGGAAGTGCGCGGGCACGGCCAGCAGCTCGCGCAGGTCGGCCTGCGCCTCGGCCGCGATCTGCATGAACTCCTTGCCGCGATGGCTCATCTCCATCACGCCGACGCCGCAGCCGTGCCAGTCCAGCATCTCGGCGGCCGCTTCGCGCAGCACCGCCTCGGGGATCGCGGCGGGGCCGGGCGCGAAGTTCCAGGGACGCGTCTGGTCTGCCATCGCGTCAGGCCTGCGGCTCAGCGCCGGCATCCGCAGGGGCGTCGCCGCCCTCGGCGCCGCTCTCGCCGTTCTCCACGTTGGCGTCGTTCTCGACAATGCGCTGCAGGCCCGACAGCTTGGCACCGTCGTCCAGCGCGATCAACGTGACGCCCTGCGTCGCGCGCCCGAGCTCGCGCACCTCGCTCACGCGGGTGCGCACGAGCACGCCCTTGTCGGTGATCAGCATGATCTCGTCGTTGCTGCGCACCAGCGTGGCCGCGACGACCTTGCCGTTGCGCTCGCTCTGCTGGATCGCGATCATGCCCTTGGTGCCGCGGCCGTGGCGGGTGTATTCGACGATGGAGGTGCGCTTGCCGTAGCCGTTCTCGGTGGCGGTGAGCACGCTCTGGGTCTCGTCCTCGGCCACCAGCATCGCGATGACCGACTGGCCGGCCTCGAGCGTCATGCCCTTGACGCCGCGCGACGCGCGGCCGTGCGGCGTGACGTCGGCTTC
>JAEKKH010000302.1 GCA_019510465.1 Burkholderiales bacterium | reverse complement strand
CCCCCTCCTCCATCCATTCGCCGTCGAGCCAGGCGTCGATGCGCGCGACATCGGGCTGGCGCAGGCCGAAGCGCAGGCGCTCGTCCGTCGTGCGCCAGCCGACGTGGCCCACGAGATCGAGCTGGCGCCGCACTTCGTGGCGGGCGTCGTCGAGCACGAGGTCGGTCTCGGGCACCCAGTCGCTGAGCAGGCCGTACGGGTTCTCGCGCACGTGCGCGAGCCGCAGCGGGATGCCGGCCAGTCGGCACAGCATCGCCGCCGGCAGCGCACTCTGCGTGCACACCGTGAAGATGACGGCGGCGTCGAAGCGACCATCGGCCAGGCGCTCGATGAGCAGGTGGTCGTGGTCCGGAGCCACCTCGCCGGGCACCCAGGGCACCCGCGCAGGTATGATTTCTCGCACCATCGACAGGTGCGGCGCGAGCGCGCCGGCACCCGGGCCGCCGAGCAGCGTGATCGCGACGCCCGGCAGCGTCTGCGCCGCGGCCGCGAGCGCCGGCGTCGTCATCAGGACGTCGCCCAGGTTGTCGACGCGCACGGCCAGCAGGCGCCGCACGCCGCGCCAGGCCGCCCGCCGATCGGCGTTCGCCGCGATCACGAGGTCAGGCGCCGAACTCATGCAGCCACCCGCAGCGCGTCGCCCTCGGCCGCCATCGCGACGGGCAGCGTCGACTCCAGGATCGCATGCGCGGCTTCCAGCAGATCAGCGCAGCGGTGCTCGGGCGAGCGCATCGGCCCGGGCACCCATTCGGTTTCATGGCCGACGTCCAGCAGCACGCTGCGACAGCCGGCGCGGTGGCCGGCCTCGACGTCGTTCAGGATGTCGCCCACCATCCACGAGGCCGCCAGGTCGATGCCCAGGGCGCGCGCCGCCTCCTGCAGCAGGCCCGCGCGCGGCTTGCGGCAGGCGCAGCCGGCGTCGTCCAGGTGCGGGCAGGCGAAGAAGCCGTCGATGGCGATGCCTTCGCGCGCCAGCCGCTCGACCAGCGCGCCATGCAGCGCCTCGAGCGCGGCGCGGTCGAACAGGCCGCGCGCGATGCCCGACTGGTTGGTGACGACGACGAGCCGGTAGCCCGCGTCGCGCCACAGGCGCAACGCTTCGAACGCATGCGGGGTGAAGCGCAGCAGCGCGGGATCCACGTTGTACGGAACGTCCTCGACCAGCGTGCCGTCCTTGTCCAGGAAGATCGCCGGCCGTCGGCCGCTGCCCGGCACCGGCGCCGTGGTGCGCGTGGCGTCGTGCCCCGCCAGGTGGAAGATCGACGCGCGGCGGCGCCGCGCGCGCGACTGCACCGCCTCCTCGAATACGCCGGCCAGACTCGCCGCGACGCGCTCCCACGTGAATTCGGCGCGCACCCGCCGCAGCCCGGCCTCGCCCATGGCGCGCGCGCGCGCAGGTTCGGCCCGCAGCCGCGCGAGGGCACGCGCGAGGGCGCGCTCGTCCTTGGGCGGCACCAGCAGGCCGGTGCTGCCGTCGACCACCGTGTAGCGCACCCCGCCCACGGCGCTGCCGACGACGGGCCGCGCACACGCCATCGCCTCCAGCGGCGTGATGCCGAAGGGCTCGTACCAGGGCGTCGTGACGAAGATATCGGCGGCGCCGTACCACAGGTGCAAGTCGGCGCGCGTCCGGCGGCCCTCGAACACCACGCGATCCTCGACGCCGCATTCGCGCGCCACGGCCATCAGGCGGCCGATCTCCGGCGTGCGCAGCGGGTCGGCCGGCGCGCAGTCGCCGCCCACCACGCGCAGGCGCATGCCGTCGCAGCCCGGCCTGGCCATGGCCCGCACCACGGTCTCGATCCCCTTGCGCGGCACCATGCGGCCCAGTTGCAGGACCAGGAATTCGCCTGCGGGAATGCCCAGCGCGGCGCGCGCGTCCTCACGGGGCATCGGTGCGAACTCGTCCGGGTCGAAGCCGCACGGCACCATCGAGATGCGGCGTGGATCGGCGTCGTACAGCCGCACGAGGTCGTCATGATCCTGCGGGCATTCGGCGACGACGCGGTCGCTGTGCGCGGCCAGCAGGCGCTCGATGCCGATGCGCGCCTGCGGGAACGCGTCGGCGTCGCCCTGGTGCTCGCGGCGCACGAGGCCCAGCGCATGGAAGGTGGTCACCAGCGGCAGGTCGAACGCCTCCTGCAGCCGCAGGCCGACGAAGCCGGACATGAAGAAGTTCGCGTGCACGACGTCGTAGCGCGGCGCCACCCGCATCCAGTTCTCGCAGAAGCGCGCGAACTGCGGCATGTGCTCGAGCAGCTGTTCCTTGGGCACGAAGCGCTCGGGGCCGGCCGTCGCGTGCACGACGTTCAGCCGCGGCGCCATCTCGACGACCGACGGCAGCGCGGGATCGTCGCAGCGGGTGAACACGTCCACCTCGTGACCGAGCTGCACGAGGCGGCGCGCCATGTGCGCCACGTAGATGTTCTGGCCGCCCGAGTCCACGCCGCCGATGACGGCCAGCGGGGAGGCGTGCTCACTGATCATGGCGATGCGCATGAAGGTGTCCTTGCTTGGAGAGTTGTTCGCTCAACGCGTGCTCGACGAGCGCGCACCACGCGTGCTCGATGAAGAGATGGGCCTCCTGGATGCGCGCCGTGTCGCTGCCCGGCACGACGACCGCGAGGTCGCACTGCGGCGCGATGTCGCCGCCGTCCCGGCCCAGCAGGCCGATGGTCGACAGCCCGCGCTCGCGCGCCAGGGCCATCGCGCGCAGCACGTTGGACGATCGGCCCGAGGTCGAGATGCCGACCAGGCAGTCGCCCGGCCGTCCGAGCGCATGGACCTGGCGTGCGAAGACATGCTCGAAGCCGTAGTCGTTGCCGATGCAGGTCAGCGCCGAGCTGTCGGTGGTCAGCGCCAGCGCGGCCAGCGGCACGCGCTCCGCCTGGAAGCGGCCCGTGAACTCGGCGGCCAGGTGCTGGCAGTCGGCCGCGGAGCCGCCGTTGCCGCACAGCAGGATCTTGCCGCCGTCGCGCAGGCATTGCGCGAGCCGCTCGGCGGCCGTCGTGATCTCGCCGGCCAGGGCTTCAATGGCGTCGAAGACGCGGCGGTGCCCCGCCAGGTATCGATGCAGCAGCGCAGCGGTCATTGCGCGTACTCCGCCTGGCCGAGAGCCGGGTGACGACGCGCACGCTCGATGCGCGCGCGCTCGTCGGCGAGCGCGGCCGCGGGCACGTCCACGAGTCCCAGCTCCGCGAGCGTGACGGCGGTCGTGCCGAAGCGCGAGACGGCGATGCCCGCGGCGCGATTGGCCCAGCGCGCGGACTCGTCCAGCGGACACCCCGCGGCCAGGAAGCGCGCCAGCGTGGCGATGACCGTGTCGCCCGCGCCGCAGACGTCGAACACCTCGCGCGCCTCGGCACGGTGGTGCCGGGCGCCGTCGGCGCCGAACAGGCTTAGGCCCTCCTCGCCGCGCGTCACCAGCAGGGTGCCGACCGCCAGCCGCTTGCGCAGGCTCGCGCACTTGCGCTGCAGGTCGCGTGCGTCGCGCCAGTCGCCCACGACGGCGCGCAGCTCGTCCGCGTTCGGCTTGAGCAGGTCGGCATGGCGGTAGCGCCGGAAGTCCCTGCCCTTCGGGTCGACCAGCACCGTGCAGCCGCGCGAGCGCGCCAGGGCGATGAGCTCGGGGCAGTCGCGCAACGCGCCCTTGGCGTAGTCCGACAGCACGACGATCGCGCGCTCGGGCAGCAGCTCGGAGAACTGCTGCAGCAGCGCGCGGCAGCAGTCGTCGGTGGCCTGCTCCTCGAAATCGGTGCGCAGCAGCTGGTGGCGTTTGGCCACGCAGCGGATCTTCTGCGTGGTGCGATGCCGATGCCCACCGACGGCATGCAGCGTGACGCCACCGCGGCGCAGCTGGCCGGACAGCACGTCGCCGGCCTCATCGGCACCCACCAGCGTCAGCAGGGCGACCGGCGCGCCGAGCGCCGCGATGTTCAGCGCGACATTGCCGGCGCCGCCGACGCGGCTTGATTCGCTCGTCACGCGCAGGATGGGCACGGGCGCTTCGGGCGACAGGCGTTCGACGCAGCCTTCCCAGTAGCGATCCAGCATCGAATCGCCGACCACCAGGATGGGTCGCTTTGCCGGCGGCGTCATGCGATCTCCCCTTCCGGTGCGGCCGCGGCGTGCGCCACGGCGACGCGGTCGGCAATGGCCGTGGTCGACAGCCCCGCCCGGTAGCGCAGCACCAGCGCGCGGCCGCCCCAGCTCGCCACCAGGGCGGCCTCGGGCAGGCGCGCGACGTCGTGGTCGCCGCCCTTGACATAGACCTCGGGCCGCAGCGATGCGAGCAGCTCGCACGGCGTGTCCTCGTCGAAGATCACGACGAGGTCGACGTCGCGCAGCGCCGCGAGCACGCTCGCGCGGTCGAAGGCCGTGTTGAACGGACGGCCGGCACCCTTGCCGAGACGGCGCGCGGACGCATCCGAGTTGACCGCCACCACGAGCGACCCGCCGAGCGCGCGCGCCTCGCCCAGCAGCTCGCAGTGCCCGCGATGCAGCAGGTCGAACACACCGTTGGTGAACACGCGCGGACGCGGCAGCTCGGCCCACGCCCGCCGCGCGGCGTCGAGCGAGAACGGGACGGCCCCCTCGTCGGCGGCGGCTGCTGCGGGAAACGGGATTCGACTCACTCGGCTTGCTCCTGGCGCGACCATCGCGCGGACGCTCCCTGTGCAAACCCGGTGCCCTTCATGCCGCGGGCGCGACGAAACGCTCACGCGCCGGGACGCTCGCCATAGGCGGGAAGCGCTTCGCGCGCTGCGCTCGCGCCTGCTTCATGGCGTCGACCGCCGGCCGCGCGACCCGATGCAGGAACTTCAAACGTCTGCAACAACGTCCTGGCGTTCTTCGCTTGAAGCTGGATGCAATCGCATCTTGGAACGATCGTTCAGCACCGCCTCGGCGGCACCGGGACGAGCACACGACCGCGGGCAGCGCGGCCCGGCGGCGCCTGCCGCGCGGACCCGGCGCGAATCGCTCAGGCGGACGCGAATGCCTCCAGCAGCCGGCCCCCGGCCCACGCCCGGGCGGCGCGCGCCTTCCCGACCAGCGGCCACAGGCCGAAGAAGTCGTGCGTCACCGCCTCGGCATGCCAGCGCTCGACCGGCACGCGCGCGCGCCGCAGCGCGCGTTCGAGCTGCTCGCCGTCGCTGCGCAATGGGTCGACGGCGGCCGTGATGAGGGAGACGGCGGGCAGCCGGCGCAAGTCGGCCTGGACGAGGTGCAGCCGCGGATCGTCGAGCGCATCGGGGCCTTCGACCAGATGGTCCAGCGACCAGCGCACCATCGCGCTGCTGAGAGGGCGGGCCGCGGCGTTGCCGGCATGGGACGCCGAGTCCAGGCGGGTCCGGGCCAGTGGACAGATCGCGAGCACATGGCACAACGGCCGGTCGACGCCCGCGTCGCGCGCCGCGACGGCGGTCGCCAACGCCAGGGTCCCGCCCAGGCCCTCTCCCGCCATCACGATTCGACCCGCCATCCCCTCGAGTTCAGGCAGGTGACCGCAAACCCAGCGGAACGCGGCCAGCGCGTCGTCCCAGGCGGCCGGGAACCGGTGCTCCGGCGCCTGGCGGCAGTCGACCGACACGACGACCGCGTGGGCCTCGCTGGCCAGGCCGCGCGCGCTGCCGTCGTAGTCGTCCTTGTCGCCGGCGACGCCGCAGCCGCCGTGGAAATACAGGATCACCGGGAACGGCCCGCGCCCGGCCGGGCGGTACAGGCGGGTGGGCAGCGCGCCGGCAGGCCCCGGGAGGACGTCGTCGCGCGCGACGACGTCCGCGACGAGCGTGGCGGGGTCGAAGTCGAGCACCTCGTTGCGCAGCAACGCCTTGAGGGCGTCCACGGCCAGCGGCTCGCGGCGCGCGCGGGTGACATCGAGTTCCTCGATGCGACGGCCGCTCAGCCGCGCCAGCTCCACCAGCACGGCCTTCATGTCGTCATCGACACGCAGCGTGGCAGCCGCCTCGGCGACGGCTTTCGCGATGGGATGGTTCATCGGGATCCTCCTCCGGCAAGGAGCCCTGCTCGGCAATCGACGCGCCCAGCCGTGCCGACGATCACGTGCCGGATCGCCGGGCGTGAAATAGTGCCGGCGAATGGCATCCGGGTTGCTGCGAAGGGGCATGCCAATCGACAAGGAGCCCACGATGGAAATGGACACGACCTGGATCGTGCTCGCCGACGAAGGCCGCGCGCGCATCCTGAGCCGCGAAGCCGACGGCGGCGACCTGCGCGAACTCGAGGTGCTGGAGGATCCCGCCGCCCACGCGCACAACGCCGACTTCCGCCACGACGCGTACGGTCGCCGCGCGCCCGGCGGCGCCGCGCAACCCAGCAGCGCCACCAGTTCGGCCGGCGAGGAAAAGCTCGACCACGAGGCCGAGCTGTTCGCGCGCCGGCTCGCGCTGCGCCTGGCCGAGGCGCATCGCCAGCACCGCTTCGCGCACCTGCGCATCGCCGCCGCCCCGCGCTTCCTCGGCCGGCTGCGCAAGGCACTGGACCGCGAGGTCAGCGACGTCGTCGACGAGGAGATCGACCGCGACCTGCTGCAGCTCGACACCCGCGCCCTGACCCAGCGCTTCTACGGCGCCGCGGACCAGCCCGGCACGCCCACCCGCCACTGACCGGGCTGCCGGGCAGCCTGGATGTCTGTTATACTATCGGGCTGTTGGGGGTGTAGCTCAGCTGGGAGAGCGTCGCGTTCGCAATGCGAAGGTCAGGAGTTCGATCCTCCTCATCTCCACCAACAAATCCAAGGGCTTGGCTTCGCGCCAGGCCCTTTTCCTTGGTTCGCCGATTTCCGGGTCCACGCGAGCTTGCGTCACGCGCTCGTCCCGCTGCTCGTCATGGCACGCGCTCGCGGTTCAGACGACCCGCCCCTGCGATGACGTGCCGTGGCAGCAGCAGCGTCGGCGCGCCGGCACCTCGTTCATGCAGACGAGGCCGGGTCGAGCCAGCACGTTGCGGGCAAGCGGGCGCTTGCACGGGGGCTCCCGCCACCGAACCGATCAGACGCTGCATAATCCGGCCCCAATCGTCGTCGATCACTTGACCGACCGATGGCGCTGACGCATGGCCAAGAGCCCCTCTCTCATCCGCAGGCTGACCCTGTCGGTCCTGCTGCCGCTGCTCCTGCTGTTCTCCCAGCAGGGAGCGCTGCTGCATGAGCTGAGCCATTGGCATCCTGCGCCGCACGACGTCGACACGCAGGTGCAGGCGCAATCCAGCGCCGATGCCGACATCTGCCTGGAGTGCCTGGGCTTTGCGCAGGTCGCCGGCCTGGCGCATTTCGACCTTCCTGCGCTGCCAGGCCAAGATGGCCTGAGCTATCACTTCCTCGCGCTGCCCTCGCGCAGCGTCGCCGAAGCCGCGCCTCCCGCACTCCGCAGTCGCGGGCCTCCCACCGTCCTCTGACACGTCGAATCGCTGCGTCTCGCTGCCATCGGGCTCGAGGCGTCATGCCGTCTTTCCGAGTCAGGGGAACAACTCATGATCACGAATTCCCGCGGGCGCGTCGCGCTCGCGTGCGCCGCCGGCATCGGCATGGCGACGCTTGCGCTGTCGCCGACGGGCCTGCACCACCCGCGCCTCGCGCAGCCCCGGTTCCATCGCGATGACGCGGATGGCGGCCGGTGGCGGCACGCGTCGACCCCCGGAGTCCACTGAACTGGCCTGATCGAGATGCGGCGACATCTCTCGGCCTTGCTGGTCGCGTTCTGCTTGCTGTTCAGCCAGCAAGGCGCTCTGCTGCATGCACTGACCCATGACCTGCAGGGCGTCGGCAAGGTCGTCGATGATGGGCGGGATCACCCGGGCAGCTCCGTCTGCAGGGTGTGCCTGGCCTTCGCTGGCGCTGTCGGCGTCATGGCCGCCGCATTCTTCGTTCCACCGCTGCTCGCCCTGCAGTTCGATTGGACAAGGGCCATTCCGCTGGTTCGTCCAATACCCGATGTTCCCGCAACGCGCGCGCGCGATCCGCCCGTCGTCTTCTGAAGACCCCTTGCCCACGACACCGTTCGCCGCCTGGTCGGCGACGTCTTGCAACGCCATTCGGCCCTCAGAAGAAAGTTCTCCCCATGTCCAAGCCCGCATTCAGCGGCATGACGATGGCTATCGCAGCCTTCGCCGCCTTCACGCCCGCTCACACGTTCGCGCAATCGACTGGCGCAAGCCCGCCCGATGCCGCGGCCTCGTCCTCCAGCACCCAAGGCGCCGATGGCGCCCAACGCGTCGAGGTCACCGCGCGGATCCGGCGCCTCAATGACGCAAGGACCGGCATCCAGACGCAGACTGGCGCATCGATCTACACGCTCGACGCGCAGGCCATCAACGCCATGCCGGGCGGCGACAACGTGCCGTTGAACCAGGTGCTGCTGCAGGCGCCCGAGGTGGTGCAGGATTCCTTCGGCCAGTTCCATGTCCGCGGCGAGCATGCCGGCCTGCAGTACCGCCTCGACGGCGTCATCCTTCCCGAGGGCATCAGCGTCTTCGGCCAGACGCTGGATCCGCGCCTGATCCAGTCGGTGACGCTGGTCACCGGCGCCCTGCCGGCGGAGTACGGCTTGCGCTCGGCCGGCATCATCGACATCAAGACGAAGACCGACACGATCGAGCCCGGCGGGTCCATCGCGATCTACGGCGGCAGCCACGGCACCGTCCAGCCCAGCATCAACTACGCGGGCGGCTCGGGCGACGTGCACTACTTCGTCTCGGCTGATTCGCTTTCGAGCGACCTCGGCGTGGAGTCGCCGGACGGCAGCTCGAATCCGCTGCACGATCACACGCACCAGCACCATGCCTTCGGCTACGTCGAGGACGTCCTCGATCGCGACAACCGCATCTCCGCCGGCGCCGGCACGTCGGTCGGTTCGTTCCAGATCCCCAACCTGCGTGGGCAGCAGCCCTCGCTGGGCCTGACGGTGAATGGCCAGAGCGACTATCCCAGCGACCACCTCGACGAGAACCAGCGCGAGATCACCCATTTCGGCGGACGCCTACAAGCGCAACCAGGCGATCGCGCTGCAGTCCGATGCGGCGTACAAGCTCGACGCCCAGCACACCCTCCGGGGCGGGGTGTTCATCCAGCGCGACCTGTCGCTGAGCCGTACGACCTCCCAGGTGCTCCCGGTCGACGATGCAGGCGACACGGGCACGACACCGGAGTCCATCGTCGACAACAGCGGCAAGGTCGAACTGATGGAAAGCGTCTACCTGCAGGACGAGTGGCAACTGCTGCCCAGCCTGACGGTGAACTACGGTGCGCGCTTCGACCACTACGACGCGTACAGCCACGGCCACCAGCTGAGCCCGCGGCTGAACATGGTGTGGAAGGCGACGCCGTCGACGACCGTGCATGGCGGCTATTCACGCTACTTCTCGCCGCCGCCGTTCGAACTGGTGGGCAGCGAGGACGTCACGAAGTTCGCCAACACCACGGCCGCGCCGGAGCTGGCGCAGGCCGACACGCCGCAGGCCGAACGAGCCCATTATTTCGACCTCGGCATCGACCAGGTGCTCGCACCCGGCCTCACGGCGGGCGTCGATGGCTACTACAAGCGTTCGAGGAACCTGATCGACGAAGGGCAGTTCGGGGCACCGATCATCCTGACCCCGTTCAACTACGCCAAGGGCAGGCAGTATGGCGTCGAGTTCAAGCTCAACTACGCCGGACGCGACCTGTCCGCCTACGCGAACCTCGCCTTCCAGGGCGCGCGCGGCCAG
>JAEKKH010000163.1 GCA_019510465.1 Burkholderiales bacterium | reverse complement strand
CGGATCTGGTCGCGTTCGATCGACTGGAACAGCGCCTTGAAGTTGCCTTCGCCGAAGCCGTCGTCGCCCTTGCGCTGGATGAACTCGAAGAACACCGGGCCCAGGTGCGTCTGCGAGAAGATCTGCAGCAGCAGGCGCGGCTTGCCGCCCTCGGTCGAGCCATCGAGCAGGATGCCGCGCGACTGCAGTTCGGCCACCGGCTGCCCGTGGCCGGGCAGGCGTTCGGCGAGCATCTCGTAGTAGACGTCGTTGGGCGCGGTCATCAGCTGCACGCCGGCCATCTGCAGCCGGTCGATGACCGGGACCAGGTCGTCGCACAGCAGCGCGATGTGCTGGATGCCTTCGCCGTTGAACTTCATCAGGAACTCCTCGATCTGGCCGGAGCCCTTCTTGGATTCCTCGTTCAGCGGGATGCGGATCATGCCGTCCGGCGCCGTCAACGCCTTGGACGTGAGGCCCGTGTACTCGCCCTGGATGTCGAAGTAGCGGATCTCGCGGAAGTTGAACAGGCGCTCGTAGAAGTCGGCCCAGAACGCCATGCGGCCGCGGTAGACGTTGTGCGTCAGGTGGTCGATCAGCTTCAGGCCATGGCCCACGGGGCGACGCTCGACCCCCTCGATGAACTCGAAGTCGATGTCGTAGATGGACTTGCCGTCCTCGAAGCGGTCGATCAGGTAGATCGGCATGCCGCCGATGCCCTTGATGGCCGGCAGGCGCAGTTCCATCGGGCCGGTGGGGATCTCGATCGGCTGCGCGCCCAGCGACAGCGCGCGCTCGTAGGCCTTGTGCGAGTCCTTGACGCGGAAGGCCATGCCGCAGGCCGACGGGCCATGCTCGGCCGCGAAATAGGCGGCCTGGCTGCGCGGCTCGCGGTTGACGACGAAGTTGATCTGGCCCTGGCGGTACAGCAGCACGTCCTTGGAGCGGTGCCTGGCGACCAGCGTGAAGCCCAGTTGCTCGAAGTAGGGCTCGATCACGCCCGGGGTGGGCGAGGCGAACTCGACGAATTCGAAGCCTTGCAGGCCCATCGGGTTCTCGAACAGTTCATTCATGGCGGTCTCCGGCGCGTGATCCGGGAATGATAGGGAAATCGCCCCGCAGCATTTCTGCAAATCCGCGTCACGGGTGGAGATTTGCGCAGGAATCCTGCAAACTCAGCTCATGGACGCACATTTTCAGCTTGATACCGTGGACCTGCGCATCCTGCGGGTGCTGCAGGCCAATGGCCGCGCCACCTATGACGAAGTCGCCGCCGCGGTCAGCCTGTCGCCGTCGGCCACGCTGCGCCGGGTCAAGCGGCTGGAGGACGCCGGCGTCATCGCGGGCTACGTGGCGCTCGTCGAGCCGCAGGCCGTCGGGCTCGCGCTCACCGCCTACATCACGGTGCGGCTCGAGAAGCATTCCGAGACCCACAAGCGCAAGCCGATGGACGCGTTCCGCGCGTCGGTGCAGACGTGGCCCGACGTGGTCGAGTGCAGCTCGCTCACCGGCGAGATGGACTACCTGCTGCGCGTCCTGGTGAGCGACATGGCGCACTACTCGCGGTTCGTGATGGACACGCTGCTCAAGCACCCGAGCGTGCAGGACTGCAAGACGAGTTTCGTGCTCGACCGCGTCAAGCAGACCACCGCGGTGCCGCTGCCCGAGTCCCGCAGCCGCTAGGGCACGGGCCTTGCCGCTGCCCGGGCACATCCAGCGATTCGGGAGCATGCGATGGAACAGCGGTTCACGGGCAGGACGGTCATCGTCACGGGCGCGGCGTCGGGCATCGGGCGCGGCGTCGCCGAGCGCTTCGCGTGGGAGGGCGCCAACGTCGTGATGTGCGACGTCGAGGGCGACAAGGTGCAGCAGGCCGCCGCCGAGCTGCCCTCCGATCGCACGCTGGCGCTCGAGTGCGACGTCAGCGAGGCCAGGGAGGTCGACAAGCTGGTCGCCGCGGCCGTCGAGCGCTTCGGTGCCTTGCACGTGATGGTCAACAACGCGGGCATCGCGCCCGAGGGCAGCGTCACGGAGCTCACGCTGCACGAGTGGGAGGACACGCTGGCCACCGACCTGTCGGGCGTGTTCCACGGCTGCCGCTCGGCGCTGCCCGAACTGCTGAAGACGGGCGGCTGCATCGTCAACACGGCCTCGGTGTCGGGCCTGGGCGCGGACTGGCGGCTGGCGGCCTACAACGCGGCCAAGGGCGGTGTCGTCAACCTGACGCGCTCGATCGCGCTCGACTACGGCCCCAAGGGCGTGCGCGCCAACGCCGTGTGCCCGTCGCTGACGCGCACCGGCATGACCGAGGACATGCTCGAGGACAGGAAGCTGGTCGACAAGTTCATGGAACGACTGCCGCTGCGCCGCGTGGCCGAACCGGCCGACATCGCGGCCGTCGTGGCGTTCCTCGCCAGCGACGACGCGCGCTTCGTCAACGGCGTGAACCTGCCGGTGGACGGCGGCGTCACCGCGTCGAACGGCCAGCCGCCGATGGGCTGAGAAGGGCCGGGGTCCGGGCCGGGGTCAGGTCTTGAACGTTGCGCTCCACTCGGCCGGGGTCAGGTCTTGAAAGTTGCGCGATGAAGCGTTGCCTGAGGGCGAGAAGCGGCGTGGCGCGCAACTTTCAAGACCTGACCCCAGGTGACCGGTGACGTGACCCCAGGTGACGCGCTCAGGCCTCGAGCCCGTCGATGCTGCGAGCGATGTCGTCGCGCACGGCCTTGGCCTCGTTGCCGCCCGTCCACTCCGGCGTGCCGCCGGCCAGGGCCCAGCGCCGGCCCGGCAGCGAGACCTTGGCCTTCCAGGCGAGCAGCGGCCCTTCCACGTGCCAGGTGGCTTCATAGCGGAACGACGTCTTCGTCTCCGCGTGCACGTGCGAACCGGCGACGACACGCTTCAAGTCCCTGGCCTCCGCTTCGATGGGCCGGCCATCCTAGCGGCCGGGCGTGGCCGTTTCAATACCGGCCTTCAGGCGGCGATCATCGCACCGCTGTCGAGATCGATGACCGTGCCCGTGAGCGCGCGCGCCTGCATCGCGAACAGGTAGGCCTGTGCCGTATCGTCGGCGCTGGCCATGAAGCCCACCGGCAGCGTCGATGCGAACTTCGCGGCGCGGGCGCGGCGGTCGTCCTCGCTGAGCGCGCCCCAGTTCGGCGTGTCCACCGGGCCCGGGCTGACGCCGTAGACGCGCAGCGGCGCGAGCTCGCGCGCCAGCTGCCGCACGGCGGCCTCGAGGCCGGCGTTGATGATGGTCTTGACGACGGTGTTCACCGCGATCTTGCGGCCGAGGATGCCGGTGGTCAAGCCGATGGAGCCGCCCGGGCGCAGACGCGCCGCCGCGTGCTTGGCCACCAGCAGGCTGCCCTGCAGCTTGGTGGCGATCGCGTCGCGGGCGAGGTCGAAGTCGAGCGCCGCCAGCGGCGACGGGCCGACGACGCTGCCGGCCGTGACGACGACGTGGTCGAGCGCGCCGATGTCGCGCAGCAGCGCGGCGACCTGCGCCTCGTCGGCGATGTCGGCCTGGGCCAGCTGCAGCGGCAGCTCGCCGATGGCGGCGGCCAGGCGCGCGCGGTCGCGCCCGACCGCGACCACCCGCGCGCCGAGCGCGTGCGCGCCGCGCGCGACGGCGAGGCCGATGCCGGAGCTGGCGCCGAACACGGCGATGGTCTGTCTGGCGAGGGGCGAGGTCATGGTGTTCTCCGTGAAGTGATGCGATGGCCTCACTGTGATCTGTTCCATCTCGGAACGGAATCCGTCAAAATCGACAACCAGCTTTTCCAGGAAGTTGAAGTTCAGCCGTGACGACCCAGCTGCAGGACATGGATCTCTTCGTGCGCGCCGTCGCGACCGGCAGCCTGTCGGCCGCCGGTCGCGAGCTGGGCCTGTCGCCCGCCGTGGCGAGCAAGCGCCTCGCGCGGCTGGAGGGACGGCTCGGCGCGCGCCTGCTGCAACGCAGCTCGCGCCGCCTGAGCCTCACCGACAACGGCGCGCTGTACCTCGAGCGCTGCCAGGCGATCCTGGCGGAGGTCGCCGAAGCCGAGGACCTGCTGGGCGGCGACGACGCGCGGCTGCGCGGCACGCTGCGCGTGTCGGCCACTTCCGGGCTGGGGCGGCGCTGGGTCGGGCCCGTCGTCGCGGAATTCGTGGCGCGGCACCCGGAAGTCGCGGTGCAGCTGTCGCTCACCGACCGCGTGATCGACCTCGTCGAGTCGGGCGTGGACTGCGCGGTGCGCGTCGGGCCCCTGGCCGACGACCGCCTGATCGCGCGCAAGCTGGCCGACAACCGCCGCGTCGTCTGCGCGGCGCCCACATACCTCCAGGCGTATGGCGTGCCGGCCACGCCGGCCGAACTCGCGCGCCACGCGTGCCTGGTGCTGGCCACCGGCAACGCGCTGCATGCCGACTGGCGCTTCCGCCCGCCGCACGGCGCGGCCACGCACGTGCGCGTGCGCGGACGGCTCGCCTCCGACAACGGCCAGCAGGTGCACGACTGGATGCTGGCCGGCCATGGCCTCGCGCGCCGCTCGTTCTGGGACGTCGCCGACGATCTGGCCAGCGGCCGCCTGGTGGAGGTGCTGCGCGACTGGAGCGACGAGGACGCGCCGATCTCCGTGATCTACGCCTCGCGCCGCCACCTGCCGCGCCGCACGCGGCTGTTCATCGATGCGCTGGCCGGCCATTTCGCGCGGGCGGCGCAGGGTTGACGGGCGCCGGCCGCGAGCCGGTCGCCGGCAGCCGCAGTCACGCCCGCGCTTCGTCCTCGTCGTCGCTCGCCAGCCGCGCCAGGTATTCGCCGCCGAGGCGGTAGTTCAGGCGGCCCGCGACGTGCTGCGCGTTCAACGCGCGGTAGAACGCCAGCGCCGGCTTGTTGGTGGCGCTGACGTGCCAATCCATGCGCGCGCAGCCTCGTTCGATCGCGTGGCGCGCGATCCAGGCCATCAAGGCCTTGCCGATGCCGCGCTTCTGGCAGGCCTGCCGCACGTAGATCTCCTTGAGCAGCAGCTGGCCGCGCCGGCCGGGCGTCGGGTCGACCATCGAGTGGAACAGCGCGATGGCCGCGAAGCCCACCACCGCGCCGTCGGCACCGGACGCGACCACGAGGCGCACGGGCGAGTTCGGCGCCAGCAGGTTGTCGAGCAGGTTGGAGCGCACGTCGTCGATGGAGACGGGCTCGGCGTCGCTGTAGAAGACGCACATCTCGTGCATCAGGGATATCAGGGAATCGTGCTGGTTCGCGGCCACGAAGTCGATGTGCATGCGCCTCCCCCGGGCAGCGGTGCGCAGGCGGCCGGCTGGCCGCCTTTCTCAGCCCGAGCTTAACCCGGGACTCGCCGCGGCACCTGACGCGTCGCTGGGCGCCAGGGCGCGTCCGAGCAGCGTCACGGCCAGCGCGACGACGAGCAGCCCCGCCGCGACGCCGAACGCCGCGTGCGTTCCGCGTGCCACCGCGACGGCGCCGGACGTCGTGGCATCGCCCGCCACGGCCGCGAACACGGCGCCCATGGCCGACGCGCCGGTGATCAGGCCGAGATGGCGCGACAGGTTCAGCAGGCCCGACACGACACCGCGCCGCCCCGCATCGATGCCCGCCATCAGTGCGGTGTTGTTGGCGGGCTGGAAGCTCGCGTAGCCGATGGTCATCACCAGCAGCGCGCCGAGGTAGCCCGGCACGCCGGCCGCCGCGGGGACGATCGCGAGCGCGACGGCGCCGGCCAGCATCGCCACGAGACCGCCCAGCATCACCCGCGGCGCGCCCACCCGGTCGACGAGACGCCCCGCGGGCGCTCCGGTGAGCGCCGACACCATCGGCCCGACCGACAGCACCAGGCCCAGCGTCGCCGGCGGCAGGCCCAGCGCGCGGGTGAGATGGAAGGGGCCGACGACCAGGGTCGTCATGATCACCGTGGCCACCAGCATGCTCGCGGCCAGGCCGCTGGCCAGGCGCGGCTCGCGCAACATCGCGAGCCGCACCAGCGGCGCCGCGGCCCGGGCCTCGATCGCGACGAACGCGGCCGCCCCTGCGCCGGCCACGGCCAGGAGTTGCGGCTGTCGCGCCGTCATCGCCAGCGCGTAGGCCGCGAGGCCGAGCGCGAGGGCGGCGGTGCCCGCGAGGTCGAAGCGCGGGCGCGGGGCCGCGGCGTCGCGCGGCGGCGCGGGCAGCCAGCGCCACGCCAGCCACAGGTTCAGCACGCCGAGCGGCACGTTGACAAGGAAGATGCTGCGCCAGCCCGCCGCCGCCATCAGCACGCCGCCCAGCGACGGGCCCAGCGTCGTGCCGATCGCCGACATCGTCCCGAGCAGGCCCATCGCGCGGCCCGTGTGCGCCTTCGGGATCGTCTCGCCGACCAGCGCCACCGCGAGCGCCAGCATCGCGGCCGCGCCCAGGCCCTGCAGCGCGCGCGCCGCCACCAGGGCCTCCAGCGAGCCGGCCAGCCCGCACGCGAGCGATGCCGCGGTGAACAGCGCGATGCCCGCGATCAACAGCCGGCGCCGCCCGAACAGGTCGCCGAGGCGGCCGGCGCCGACGATCAGCGACGTGATGGCCAGCAGGTAGGCGAGCACCACCCATTGCGCGTGCGCGAACCCGGCGCCGAGCGCGCGCGCGAGCGCCGGCAGGCCGGCGTTGGCGATGCTGGTGTCCAGCGACGGCATCAGCATGGTGAGGCACAGGCTGGCGAGGATCCAGCGCTGGGGCCGGGCGGCGGGAGCGGGTCGGGTGGGGGCGGTCATCGTCATCCTTCATGTCCGGAATGGCCAGCGTAGGGCGAACCGGGACATGGCGGAAGACGCACGGGTTGCATTCGAACAGTGCACGCCGCGCCATGTCATGGCAGGATGCGGCCATGGACGTTCCCGACCTCAACCTGCTGGCGACGCTGGACGTGCTGCTCGCCGAAGGCCACGTCGCGCGCGCGGCCGAGCGCCTTCGGCTCAGTCCGTCGGCGATGAGCCGCCAGCTCGCGCGCCTGCGCCTGGCCACCGGCGACCCCTTGCTGGTGCGCGCCGGCCGCGGCCTGGTGCCGACGCCGCGCGCGCTCGAGCTGCGCGAACGCGTCGGCGCGCTGGTGCAGGACGCCCGCGCCGCGCTCGGCCCGGCCGAGGCGCTCGACCTCGCGCGGCTGGAGCGCACGTTCACGCTGCGCACGCGCGACGGCTTCGTCGAGAACTTCGGCGCCGCGCTGGTCGCCCGCGTGGCCGCCGAGGCGCCCGGCGTGCGCCTGCGCTTCGTGCCCAAGCCGGACAAGGACAACACGCCCCTGCGCGACGGCAGCGTCGACCTGGAGACCGGCGTCGTCGGACAGCGCACCGGCCCGGAGATGCGCGCGCAGGCGCTCCTGCGCGACCGCTTCGTCGGCGTCGTGCGCGCGGGCCATGCGCTCGCGCGCGGGCGCATGGGCGCCGCGCGCTACGCGAAGGCCGGGCACGTGGTCGTCTCGCGCCGCGGCGACGAACGCACGGGCATCGACGACGCGCTCGAGGCGCTGGGCCTGCGGCGCCGCGCCGTCGTCATCGTCGACGGCTTCGGGCCCGCGCTGGCGCTCGCGCGCGAGACCGATCTCGTGGCGAGCGTGCCCGAACGGCACACCGGCCAGCTGCGCGCGGGCATGCACACGTTCGAGCTGCCGATCGCGCTGCCGGCGTTCACGGTGTCGCTGCTGTGGCATCCGCGCCTGCACGCCGACGCGGCGCATCGCTGGCTGCGCGGTTGCGTGCGCGAGGTGTGCGCCGGTCCTGCGCCGCGGCGCGGGCGGCGGGCATCAAGGTAGAGGTGCCTCGCCGGGCCCCGTGGCGGGCCAGCCGGCCCGCTTCATGGCCTCAGGCCAGGCCGGCCTTGTCCAGGCCGTAGGCCTTGTCCATCGCGCCCGGCACGTTGCGGAACGCGGCGTTGGCGCGGTTCCAGCCGTTGATGGCCATGATCTCGAACGTGAGGTCGGAAATCTCCTTCTCGGAGAATTCCTTGCGCACGTTCTCGTAGAGCTCGTCGGGCACGCCGTGCTCGGGAATGCGCGTCAGCGCTTCGGTCCAGGCCAGCGCGGCGCGCTCGCGCGGCGAGAACAGCGGCGACTCGCGCCAGATCGCGACGTGGTGCACGCGCAGCTCGCGCTCGCCCTGGATCTTCGCCTGCTTGACGTGCATGTCCAGGCAGAAGGCGCAGCCGTTCATCTGCGAGGCGCGGATCTCCACGAGCGTGCGGATCGGCGCCTCGATCACGCTGTCGTGCATCGCCATGCTGAAGTCGAGGAACTTCTTGAACAGGGCGGGCGATTGCTTGGAATAGTCCAGGCGGGCGGTCATGGGGTGCTCCTTGGTTGGCTGAGTGGGGTGTCCACGACTTTCATGACGAAGCGGCCGCCGCCCTTGTGACAGCTTGGCCGGTTTTTTTCAATGCCCGCGCGATTTGGCGATGCGGGCGAGCTTGTCCGGGTTGCGCTGCGAGTGGATGCGCACCACGCGCTCGCCGTCGGTCTCGATCGCCTGCGCCGAATCCAGCACGCCGTCGACGAAGCGCAGCAGGCCCCATTGCCCGTTCATCCGCACGAGCTCGACGCGCACCGCGTCGCGGTGGCGCAGCGCCGTCGCGTAGAACAGCTGGGCGATGCGCTGGCCGCCCTCCAGGTGCGCGAAGGCAGGCACCTTGCCGCCGCCGTCGCCGATCAGCTCGGCGTCGTCGGCCAGGAGCTCGCGGATCACCGAGAAATCCTGGCCCGTGATCGCGTCGGCGAAGCGGCGCAGCAGCCGCTCGTGCGTGGCAGGCGCGACCTCGTAGCGCGGGCGGGCCTCCTTGAGCTGGGTCTTCGCGCGGCTGACGAGCTGCCGGCAGGCGGCCTCGGACTTGTCGATCATGCGCGCCACGTCCGCATAGTCGGCGTCGAACACCTCGCGCATGACGAAGGCCGCGCGCGCCTCGGGCGACAGGCGCTCCAGCACCATCAGGAAAGCGAGCGACAGCTCGTCGGCGCGTTCCAGGATCTGCTCGGGCGAGCTCGGCGAGTCGGTCAGGTGCGGTTCCGGCAGCCATTGGCCGACGTAGTGCTCGCGCTGCACCTTGACGGCGCGATAGCGGTCGATCGCCAGCCGGGTGGTGACGGTCACCAGCCAGCCTTCGGGGTTGTCGAGGGCGTCGCGTGCGGCCTCGTTCCAGCGCAGCCAGACGTCCTGCACGACCTCCTCGGCCTCGGCGAGGGAGCCCAGCATGCGGTAGGCGATGCCCTGCAGGCGGGGCCGCAGGCGATTGAAGGTGAGCGTGGCGTCGTCCATGGTTCCCCCTTGACGTTCGGGGCGGGCCGGTTGTGACAGGCGACGCGAGAACGCGGTCACCAGACCGCCGTACTGTGCCACCACCCCGCGCCACAGGGCATCGCGCTCCTGGGCCAGTTGCGCGCCGCTGGCGTCGCCGCGAGCGTCGGCGCCGGCGGCCAGGTGCGCGGACATCGCGCTGCGCTACTTGCCCGCCGCCTTCGCGCGCCTGACCACCGGCTTGCGGCGCGGTTGCGCGCGCTCCTCGGCGTGCTTGGCCGACGCGTTGACGAAGGTGTCGATCATCGACTCGTCGCGGCCGCGCGGCGAGCAGGTGGTGATGGTGCGGCACGGTGCGTCGGAGGCCTTCAGGTAGGCGTGGCCCATCTCGCTGTCGAAGTAGATCGAGTCGCCGGCGTGCAGCGTCAGCGGGGCGTAGAGCTCGGTGTGGAACTCCACGTCGCCCTCCAGCACGTAGGTGAACTCCTCGCCGGGATGGCGGATGAGGTCGCCGAACTCGGCCTTGAACTCGTCCAGCGTGCGCGCGTGCAGCTCCACGTGGATCGGCGTCATGCGCTTGTTCAGGAGCTCGGTGGCGAGATAGCTCTGGCTGTAGCTGCGCGTCTCCACCTGCTGGCCGTCGCCGGCGCGGTGCACGACGCGGCGGCCGCCGTGCGTCGGCGCGCCGCCCGGATGCGGCGTCGAATCCAGCAGTTCGGCCATGTCGAGGCCCAGCCCCTTGCTGATCGTCATCAGCTTGTCGTACGACAGCGAGACCTGGCCCATCTCCAGCTTCGACAAGGTGGACACGGCGAGGCCCGTGCGACCGGAGAGTTCGGCCAGCGTGAGCCCGGCGCGCTTGCGCATCGTGCGGATCGTGCCGCCGGGTCCGGGGAGGGGCGCTTTCATGCCGCGACTCTATCAGCCGGGTTGGCGGAAGAAAAACACGTCTCCGGGAAAACGATAAAGTTTCCAATAAAGAAAAATCTTGGAAAAACGGAAAACGCGGGATAGGATTTGAAAATGGCCCCGTCGAGCACGCAGGCGGCGGGTCGACCGGTTCATCTCCAACGAGGATTTCCATGAGCCCCTTCGCCAAGTCCCGCCCTACCCGGGCGCCGCATGCGAACGTCCGCCTGGGCGCGACGGCCCTGGCCGCCGCGTCGCTGTTTCCCGCCGCCGCCTTCGCCCAGGCGGCGGCACCCGCCGCGGCCGCGGCCGCGAGCGCCCCCGCCGCCGCGGCCAGCGACGCGGACGCGCCGCAGACGATCTACGTGACCGCCACGCGCCGCCGCGAGCCGGCGCGCGAGGTGCCGATGCAGGTGGATCGCCTGTCGGCCGACGACCTCGACAAGGGCGGCGCGAAGAGCCTGAGCGACTACCTCGGCAGCCAGACGGGCGTCGACGTCAAGACCAGCGGCGGTGCCGGCATGGGCGCGGTGAGCATCCGCGGCGTCACCACCGGCGACCAGACGATCTCCACCGTCGGCACCTACATCGACGACGTGGCCTACGGCTCCAGCAGCGCGTTCGCGGCGGGCTCGCAGACGGCGCTCGACATGTCGCTGCTCGACCTCAACCACATCGAGGTGCTGCGCGGCCCCCAGGGCACGCTGTACGGCGCCGGCGCGATGGGCGGCGTCGTCAAGTACGTCACCAACGAGCCCGACACTTCGGAGTTCTCCGGCAAGGTCGCCATCGGCACCAGTGCCACCAAGGGCGGCGGCGCCGGCAACACCGTCAACGGCGTGGCCAACATCCCGCTCAAGGCCGACGTGGCCGCGCTGCGCGTGGCCGCCTTCCACGACCACGACGGCGGGTGGGTCGACGTCCTCGGCCCCGCGGCCGGCAGGAACGCGAACAAGGGCGACACCAACGGCGGCCGCGTGGCGCTGCTGGTCGAGCCGAGCGCGCACTTCCACATCCGTGCCACCGCGCTGACGCAGAACATCGAGCGCGACAACTCCAACTACACCGACGTCGACCCGGCCACCGGCAAGCCGGTCGACGGCTGGAACCAGCGCACGCAGGTGCTGCGCGAGCCGCACTCGGTGCGCACGAGCATGGGCTCGGTCGACCTCGAGTACGACTTCGGCGCCGCGCGGCTGAACTCGATCACGTCGACCCAGCGCTCGAAGATGTCGCTGCGCTACGACCTGACGCCGGTGTACGCGCCGCTGATCACGCAGTTCTTCGGCTACACGCCCGACACGGTGGGCGAGGACGAGCACACCTCGGTGCGCAAGACGACGCAGGAGTTCCGCCTGACCTCGTCGGCGGGCGGCGCGGTCGAATGGCTCGCCGGCCTGTACTGGGATCGCGAGACGGGCGACCTGGCCCAGCACGTGTTCGACACCGGCGGCGGCGCGGGCGCGATACCCGTGCTGGCCGACCTCGACCTGCCCAGCCGCTACCAGGAGATCGCCGGCTACGGCGACGTGACATGGAACGCGACGTCCAGCCTCGCGCTGACCGGCGGCGTGCGCATCGCGCAGAACAAGCAGGATTTCACGCAGAACGCCAGCGGCCCGCTGGTCGGCGGCTCGCTGCCGACGGCGCATTCCAGGGAGACGCCCAAGACCTGGCTCGCCACGGCGCGCTACGCGCTCACGAAGACCAGCAACGTCTACGTGCGCATCGCCAGCGGCTACCGCCCGGGCGGCCCGAATGCGGTGCTCAACGATCCGCAGACGGGCCTGCCGACGGCGCCCACCACGTTCCAGCATGACGCGCTCTGGAGCTACGAGGCGGGCTACAAGGGCGACCTGTTCGACAACACGCTGTCGATCGAGTCGGCCGTCTACGACATCCGCTGGAACAACATCCAGCAGGCCTATTCGGTCAACGGCAACGGCGTGCTGGTCAACGCGGGCAAGGCGGAGATCCAGGGCTTCGAGCTCGGCGCGACCTGGCATCCGCATTCGGACTGGCTGCTGGTGGCCCACCTGTCGACGATCGACGGCCGGCTCAAGGAGGACGCCCCCGGCCTCGGTTCGTCGGGCGCGCGGTTGCCGGACAGCCCGTCGCTGGCAGCCTCGCTGGGCGTGAAGACGACGTTCGACCTGGGCGGGCACGCCGGCTGGTTCGGCCTGTCCCAGCGCTACGCCGGCGAGCGCAACGCCGGCTTCGACGGCAGCGGCACGGCGCCCAACTACCGGATGCCGTCGTACTGGCTCACCGACGTGCAGGGCGGCATCGACTTCGGCAAGATCTCGCTGGCGCTGTACGCGCGCAACGTGTTCGACGCGCACGCGCAGCTGGGCACCTCGACCTCCGAGATGGCGCTCGGCGGTCCCGCGCAGGTCGAGCTGGCGCGCCCGCGCACGCTGGGCGTGACGCTGACGGCAAGCTTCTGAGGATGCGCATGAGCGTTGACGGCCAGACCTTCGATTTCATCGTGATCGGCGCCGGGATGGCCGGCGCCTCGGCGGCCGCGCACCTGTCGCGGCGCGGCGCGGTCGCCCTGCTGGAGCGGGAAACCCAGCCGGGGTATCACTCCACGGGCCGCTCGGCGGCGCTGTTCTCCACGATCTACGGCAACGCCCCCGTGCGCGCGCTCACGCGGGCGAGCCAGGCCTTCCTGTTCGAGTCGCCGTCGTGGTTCACGCCGGTGCCGCTGGTGAGCCCGCGCTCGACGCTGTTCTTCGCCACGCAGGCGCAGGCCGCGCTGCTCGCGAGCTTCCGCGAGGACGCCGACGTGGCGGCCCACACGCGGGTGCTCGACGCCGCGCAGGCCGACGCGCTGGTGCCCGCCTTCAGGCCGGGCTACCTCGGCGGCGCCGTGCTGGAGCCCGGCTCGGCGGACATCGACGTCGCCGCGCTGCACCAGGGCTACCTGCGCCTCGCGAAGTCGCGCGGGGCCGCCGTGCTGCTCGATTGCGCGATCGCCGGCCTGCACTTCGCCGGTGGGCGCTGGGTGCTGCGCACCAGCCAGGGCACCGTGTCGGCGCCGGTCGTCGTCAACGCCGCGGGCGCGTGGGGCGACGAGGTCGCGCGGATGGCCGGTGCGCGGCCCGTGGGCCTGCGGCCGCTGCGCCGCACGGCGATGCTGGTCGATCCGCCGCGCCAGCTCGCGTGTGCCGGCTGGCCCGCGGCCATCGCGATCGACGAGAGCTTCTATTTCAAGCCCGACGCGGGGCGGCTCCTGCTGTCGCCCGCCGACGAGGAACCGAGCCCACCGTGCGATGCGCAGCCCGAGGACCTCGAGGTCGCCATTGCCGTCGACCGGTTCGAGACGGCCACCGGCGAGCACGTCGCCAAGGTCCACCACCGCTGGGCCGGCCTGCGCGTGTTCAGCGCGGACCGCACGCCGGTGGTCGGCTTCGACCCGGTCGCCGAGGGCTTCTTCTGGCTCGTCGGCCAGGGCGGCTACGGCATCCAGAGCGCGGAGGGCCTCGGACGCCTGACCGCCGCGCTCGCGTGCGACGAGGGGGTCCCGGCCGATCTCGCCGCCGAAGGCGTCACCGCCGAGGCGCTCGCCCGATCCCGCTTCTGACCCGTCATCCGAGTCCAACCCACCAGGAATGCCGATGAGATCCCTCGCTCCCTTTGCCGCCGTCGCCGCGTTGGCGCTCGCACTCACGTCGGGACGCCTGTGCGCCGCATCCGCCGCGGCCGCGACGGCGGCGTCTGCGCCCGCCGCCGCCGCCAGCGTGGCGGCCGGCGCGCCGATCGCGCCCGCGCTCCCGGCCCATGAGCTCACCGCGCAGGACGCGCAGGCCTGGCTCGACGGCCTGATGCCCACCGCGCTGCGCACGGCGCGCGCGCCGGGCGCGGTGATCTCCATCGTCAAGGACGGCCAGCTGCTGTTCGAGAAGGGCTATGGCTACGCGGACGAGAAGACGCGCACGCCGGTGGACCCCAAGCGCACGCTGTTCCGCCCGGGCTCGACGTCCAAGCTGTTCACCTGGACGGCCGTCATGCAGCTGGTGGAGCAGGGCAAGCTCGACCTCGACGCCGACGTCAACAAGTACCTCGACTTCCAGATCCCGCCGTACGACGGCCAGCCGATCACGCTGCGCCAGATCATGACGCACCGCACCGGCTTCGAGGAGCGCATCAAGGACCTGCTGGCCTTCAACGTGCCCGAGCCGCCGCTCAAGGACGTGCTCAGCGGCAACATGCCCGCGCGGATCTTCGCCGCGGGCACGACGTCGGCCTACTCGAACTACGCCACCGGCGTCGCGGGGCACATCGTCGAGCGCGTGTCGGGCATGCCCTTCAACGACTACCTCGAGAAGAACGTGTTCGGCCCGCTGGGCATGCAGCACTCGACGTTCCGCCAGCCGCTGCCCGAGGCGCTGAAGAACGACATGGCCACCGGCTACCAGGAATCGGACAAGCCGGGCCTGGGATTCGAGATCATCAACGTGCCGCCCGCGGGCGCGCTGTCGTCCACCGGCGACGACATGACGCACTTCATGATCGCCCACCTGGCCGACGGCCGCTACGGCGACGCGCAGATCCTCAAGCCGGAGACGGCGCGCATGATGCACGACACCGTCACGCGACCGTTCCCGGACCTGAACGGCATCGCGCTCGGTTTCTACCAGGCCAACATCAACGGCCACCGCGTGGTGGCGCACGGCGGCGACACCGACTACTTCCACAGCGACCTGTGGCTGTTCCTGGACGACCACGTCGGCGTGTTCATCTCGGTCAACGCGCTCGGCAAGGACGGCCTGGGCGAGGGCATCCGCGACAGCGTCTTCCACGAGTTCGCCGACCGCTACTTCCCGCGCAGCGAGCCGGTGAAGGCGCTGGACGAGGCCATCGCGAAAGCGCACGCACGGCAGATCGCCGGCCGCTACCAGACGACGCGCCGCGGCGAGACGACGTTCGTGTCGCTGATCAACATGATCCAGCCGACGACGATCACCGCCAACGCCGACGGCTCGATCACGACCAAGCTGCTGCTGGAGCCCGAGACCTTCGTCGAGACGCAGCCATACCTGTGGCACCAGGTCGACGGCCACGACCTGCTGCAGGCCAAGGTGGTGGACGGCAAGGTGGCGCTGTGGAGCACCGACGTGCTGGCGTTCGCGTTCGCCTACGAGCCGCTGCACGGCCTCGCCGGCGCGGGCCTCGAGGTGCCGCTGCTGTGCCTGGCGCTGCTGCTGCTGCTGGCGAGCGTGCTGCTGTGGCCGGTGGGCGCCGCCGCGCGCAGGTGGTACGGCGCGCCGCCGCTGTCCGCGCCGCGGCGCCGCGGCACGCGCTGGATGGCGCTGGCGTCGCTGGCCGCACTGGTGGCGGTCGTCGCGTGGACGGCGCTGTTCGCGGTCGTCGCGCAGCTGACCACGCCGCACCTGGACGCCTGGGTGCACCTGGTGCAGTTCCTGGCCGTCGTCGGCTTTGCCGGCGGCTGGCTGGTCGCCGCGTGGAACCTCGCGCAGCGCGTGCGCGCGCCGGGGCGCCGCGGTTCGGTGGCGTGGGCGCTGCTGCAGTTGCTCGCGTTCACGATGGTGCTGTGGGTGGCGTTCGCCTACCACCTCATCGGCACCAGCGCGGGCTATTGAGCATGGCCGGCGACGCCTCCCGCGCGCCCATGGGCGTGACGCGCCCGCGCGAGCGCACGTGGCTCGGCCAGCCGCCGGGCCTGGCCATCCTGTTCCTGACGGAGATGTGGGAGAAGTTCTCCTTCTTCGGCATGCAGGTGCTGCAGGTCTACTACATGACCAAGGCGCTGCACTTCGACCAGGCGCGCGCGTCGCTCGTCTACGGCAGCTACGCGGCCGGCGTCTACCTGACGCCGATCGCCGGCGGCATGATCTCCGACCGCTGGCTGGGCAAGCGGCGGGCGGTGATCGTCGGCGGGCTGCTGATGGCGCTGGGCCATTTCATGATGGCGTCCGAGGCGCTGTTCTTTCCCGCGATGGTCGTCATCGCCTGCGGCAACGGGCTGTTCCTGCCCAACCTGCCCAGCCAGGTGAAGCCGCTGTACGCCGCGGGCGACCCGCGGCTGGCGGGCGCGTACAACCTCTACTACATGGGCATCAACCTCGGCGGCTTCCTCGCGCCGCTGGTGTGCGGCACGCTGGGTGAGCTGTACGGCTGGCACTGGGGCTTCGGCGCGGCCGGCGTGGGCATGTGCCTGGGCCTGGCCATCTATGTGTCGGGCTCGCGCCACCTGGCGCCGGCCGGTGCGACCGACGACGACGTGGCCGCCGAGCCGGCCGCGCCCGCGGCGTCGCGCCACCAGATCCTGTTCCTGGCCGGGACGGCGCTGGCGGTCGTCATCTTCCGCGTCGCGTATGCCCAGACCGGCAACACGCTGGCGCTGTGGGCCGACACCGCGGTCGACCGGCGCGCCTTCGGCTGGACGATCCCCGCCACCTGGGTGCAGCTGCTCAACCCGCTGTACGTGTTCGTCATGACGCCGCCGCTGGTGGCGTTCTGGAACCGGCGCGGCGACGCGCATGCGCAGTCGGCGCCGTTGTGGAAGATGGCCATCGGGGCCATGACGGTGGCCGCCTCGTTCGTGTTGCTGGCCGCCGTCGCGCGCAGCTCCGATGCCGCCGGCGCGCCCGTGCACTGGACCTGGCTGGTGCTGTTCTTCGCGCTGCTGACCCTCGGCGAGCTCTACATCCTGCCGGTGGGCCTGGGCCTGTTCGCGCAACTCGCCCTGCCGGGCTTCGGCGCCACCACGATCGCCGCGTGGTTCCTGGCGGCGTTCGCCGGCAACCTGCTGTCGGGCGTCGTCGGCACCTGGTGGGCCCGCCTGTCGCCCGACGGCTTCTTCCTGGCCATGGCCGCGCTGGCCGCGCTCGCCAGCGTGCTGCTGACGCTGCTGGCCGCGGCCGAACGCCGCTGGTTCAACGACCTGATGACGGCGCAGCGCGCCGGGAGCCCCTCATGACGAACCCCGCCGCGCGGCGCCGCGTCGATTCCATGCTGGTATGGGACAACCACGCCTGCCTGCCGCTCACCCCGCACGACGCGAGCTTCCTGCCGCAGCTCCAGCGACATCGCGACGCCGGCGCCGACGTCGTGATGGTCAACGTGGGCTTCGGCGACGACGGCGTCGAGCAGCACCTGCGCATGCTCGCCGCGATGCGCGACTGGCTGCTGGCGCATGCCGGCGACTACCGGCTGATCGACACCGTCGACGACATCGCGATCGCGCGCGCCAACGGCCAGCTCGCAGTGGGTTTCGACATCGAGGGTGCCAACGCGATCGACGACCAGCTGAGCCTGCTCCGCTTGTACCGCGATCTGGGCGTGCGCTGGATGCTGCTGGCCTACAACCGCAACAACCGCGCCGGCGGCGGCTGCCAGGACGAGGACGCGGGCCTGTCCGCGTTCGGCCGCCGCATGCTGCACGAGATGGCGCGCGTGGGCATCGTGGCGTGCTGCTCGCATACGGGCTACCGGACGGCCCGCGAGGCGATCGACGAGTCGCCCACGCCCGTCATCTTCTCGCACTCGAATGCGCGCGCGCTCGTCGACCACCCGCGCAACATCCCGGACGAGCTGATCAAGGCCTGCGCCGCGCGCGGCGGGGTGGTGGGCGTCAACGGGATCGGCATCTTCCTGGGCCACAACGACGCGTCGGTGTCCAACGTCGCGCGGCACGTGCTGCACATGCTCGATCTCGTCGGCCCCTCGCACGTGGGCCTGGGCCTGGACTACATCTTCGACACCCGCGACCTCGCCGCCGAGATCGCCGCCCATCCCGACAAGTTCCCGCCGCACCTGGGCTATTCGGCCGACATCGCGATGACCGCGCCGGAGCAGCTGCCCGACCTGGCCGACGAACTGGCGCGCCGCGGCGTCGACGACGACTCGCTGGCCCGCATCTTCGGCGGCAACTGGCTGCGCGTGGCGCGCGAGGTCTGGCAGCCGCCGTTCTGAGTTCCGGTTCCGGGAAAGATGCAGAGGGCACCGATGGCCGGGTTCGAACGGCCCGCCCGGCACCTCGGTCGGGGTCAGGTCTTGAATGTTGCGGGGTCAGGTCTTGAATCTTGATACCGGGTGGGGTAGCAACATTCAAGACCTGACCCCGAAGAGGCCGACCGCAAGAGGCCGGTTCTGGAGGGGCTGCAGAGAGCACTGATGGCGGATCGAACGAGCCGCCCCGCACCTCGGTCGGGGTCAGGTCTTGAATGTTGCGGGGTCAGGTCTTGAATCTTGATACCCCGCGGGGTAGCAACATTCAAGACCTGACCCCGAAGAGGTGCCGAAGAGGCTGGGGCTCGAGGGGGCGGATCGTCTTGACCCGCCATTCAGCCGCGCGCGCGGCTCGACGTTCGCGGCTCAGGCGGCGCGCGCGAACAGCGGGCGCACCCGGGCGCCGAAGGAGAAGTCCCGCACCTGCCCGGTGCAGGTGACGCGGCGGCCCAGCGCGGCGATGCGGGCGACGACGTCGGCGGCGAATTCCTCGTTGTCGAAGTCGGCCAGCACGACGCCGGTGCCGTCCTGGATGTCCAGCGTGCGCACCAGCAGCGCGGCGAGCGCGGCCGCGTCGTGCGTGGAGGGATTGCAGGGGGTCGCGCGACGGTCGCCGGCGCCGTGTTCGGCGATGACGATGCTGTCGCGGCCGGCGTCGGCGGTCCGCTGGTCGGCCTGGCGCGACACCGAGATCATCTTGGCACGCCGGAACTTCGCCCAGTGCGTGGCGTTGGCGGCCTTCTCCTCGTCGCCGGTCAGCGAGAGCACGTAGGTGGTCATGGCAGTCCTTGGAGGGGAGGGCGGGATCAGTTCGCGGCGACTTGCTCTTCGCGTGCCGCCGCGGGGCGGCCGCCCGCGGCGATCACGGCGCCGCCCGCGCGCAGCAGCTCGAAGCCGATCTCCGGGCAGGACGCGGCCAGTTCCTTCTGGCGCGCCAGCGGGAGCTCGAGGATCAGCGAGTCCTCGAGGGCACGGACGTCGAGGTCGCTGGCGGCGTCGGAGAACAGGGCGTCCTCGCCGACGATGGTGCCGGCCGCCAGCACCTTGCTGCGGCTTGCGGCGGCCGATTCCTGCCACAGGGCGCCCTCGACCACGAAGCGCAGCGTGCGGTCCGAACGGCCCGGGATCATCACGCGGAAGCCGGCCGGCACCCGGCGGGCGACGCAGAAGCTGGCGAACACGCGCCAGTCGGCGTTGGCGAAGGCGGGCAGGAAGGCGTGGGTCGACGTCGACTTGCGCGCCGCCGCGGCCAGGCGCAGCCCGTCGCAGTCCGCCGCGCCGGGCACCTGGTCGCGGCAGAGGTCCATGGCGAGCGGGAACTGCAGCGGCTTGGTGGCGGGGTAGCGGCCGAAGGCGGTGGCATTCGCGCTGCGGGTGTCGATGGGCGTGTGGAACATGGCGGCTCTCCTCAACAGGTCGGGTGTCTTCTTGGCTTTTCCGGGTTGCCGAATCGCTTCGGCATGGGACGCATGTTCGGCCGGCCGGCCCGTGCAATCCATCACGGGACATAACGCGGGCCGTGATGCCGCCCCGGTCGCTGCGGGTTTGTCCCGAGGCGACCCCCAGGGCACCGCACCTGGCCGGACGCCCGCGGGCCCGGATGGATGACGCGGGGGAACTACACTTCCGGCTGCGCCGAGGCGTCCGTCGGCGTGGAGACTTGCGCGAGATGGGTACGTTGTTCGATCCCCGCACCGGCAGCCGCGTGGTGCTCCGCGCCGAACACGTGTTCGGCCGCAACGCCCTGCGCGCCGACACCGCCGTCGACGATCCGGGGATCTCCTCGTTGCACGCCGTCATCCGCTGGCGCAACGGGCGCTGGATGGTGTCCGACCACAGCACCAACGGCAGCTTCGTCAACGGCCAGGTCCTGGTACCGGGCGAGCCGTTCGCGCTGGAGGCCGGCGCCGAGCTGCGCCTGGGGCGCGGCCCGAACGTGGCCTGGCGCGTGCAGGACGTGGCCGCGCCGGCGGACGTCCTGGTGCCGGCCGATCTGCTGCGGCCCGTGATCGGGCTGGCGGCGCACAACCTGCTTCCGAGCAGCGACGCGCCCGAGCTGTGCATCTACCTGGCAGGCCCTGGGCTGTGGATGCTGGAGCAGAACGGCGAGACGCGCGCCCTCAAGGACGGCGACGCCGTCCAGATGGAGTCGGGGGCGCACCGCTTCGTCGCGGCGGCGCCGATGGACGACACGCAGGTGGCGGAGGTCGCCCGCGAGCCCGAGGCGCCCGTGCTGGTGATGCGCCTGAGCCTGGACGAGGAACACGCCAGCCTCGAGGTCAAGGACGGCGCCGCCAAGGCCGACCTCGGCGAGCGCAGCCACCACTACTGCCTGGCGACGCTCGCGCGCCGGCGCATGGCCGACCAGGAGCGGGGCCTGGAGCCGGGCGCGCAGGGCTGGCTGGGCAGCGCCGAGCTGTCGCGCATGCTGGGCATGGAGACGACGCACGTCAACATGCAGATCTTCCGGGCGCGCGAGCAGCTGATGACGGCGCTGCCCGGCGTGGTCGCGCTGTCGCGGCTGATCGAGCGGCGGCGCGGCGAGCTGCGCATCGGCGAGCTGCCGTTCGAGATCTACCGCGGCGACTCGCTGGAGTGCCGCTACCGGCCGCTGCGCTGAGGCGGCGCCAGCGCGGCTTCCAGCTCCGCGCGCAACGCGGCCTGCTGCGACGCGGGCGAACCGGCCAGCAGGTTGGCGATGAACGCGTCGCGTGAACCGCCCGCCGCGTCGGCCGCGCGCCGCACCAGCACGCTGGCCACCGGCCCCATGCGGCGCGCCAGCAGGTGCTGGGCGGCGGCGCAGGCCTCGGGTGGCAGCGCCTGCACCGGCGCCGGGCCGGCGACGGCCGCCGAGGTCTCGTCGGCATGACCGCGCGGGGGGATGTCGACGATCGCATGGCAGGAGCCGGCGTCGGGCACGTAGAGCGCGAAGGCGTCGACCCGCTGGGCCTGGGCGGGCGCGTCGCGCAGCACCACGCCGGCCATCGGGTCGAGCCGGTGCGTCCGCGCCTGCGCGAAGGCCGCGCGCTGCTCGGGCGACAGGTGCCCGAACAGGCTGTCCGCGTCCTGCACCAGGGTGCCCACCACGGTGCCCACGATGGTGGCCAGCGGCGCCTCGGCGGCGCGCTGCGCGGCCGCGCGCAGGGCGTCGCGCATGTCCTCGGCGCTCGCGAAGCGGTCGTCGGCGCGCTTGGCCAGCGCACGCGCGACCACGCTGTCGTACGCCGGATCCACCCGGCCGCCGCTGGCCACGCTCGGCGCCGGCGGCTCCTCGTGCAGGATCTGCTGCATGACGGCGGCCGGCGCGCCGGAGAACGGCGCGCGGCCGGCCAGCAGCTGGTGCAGCAGCACGCCGCAGGCGAACAGGTCGGCGCGGTGGTCGAGCGCGCGGCCGGTGAACTGCTCGGGCGCCATGAATGCGGGCGTGCCGATGATCGACGAGACCCGCGTCAGCCCGAGGTCGCGCAGCCGCGCGACGCCGAAATCGACCAGCCTCACCCGCCCCGCGGGCGTCAGCAGGATGTTGGCGGGCTTCACGTCGCGATGGCACAGGCCTTCGCGATGCGCGCAGCCCAGCGCGTCGAGCAGTTCGTCCAGGACGGCCAGCGCACGCTCCGCGCCCGCCAGCGGCGTGTCGCGCAGCAGCCCGGCCAGGGTGCGGCCCTCGACATGGTCCATCGCCAGCCAGCTGTGCAGGCCGTGCTCGCTGACCTCGTCGACGGCGACCAGGCCGGGATGGTTCAGGCGCCCGACGGCGCGCGCCTCGTCGCGGAACTGCCGCAGGATCTCGTCGGCGTCGCCGTCGCTGTCGGCGCTGCGCTGCAGGGTCTTGATGGCGACGATGCGGCCGTCGCGCGGGTCGACACCCTTGTAGACGATGCTGGTCGACCCCCGCCCGAGTTCGGCGGTGATGTCGTAGCGGCCGATTCGAGTGGGGAGCATGGCGGGCGCCGGCGGAAGTGCGCGTGTCCGGGGACTGGGCATGAATTGTCGCGTATCTGCCCGGAACGCGCGCTGGCGCAAGCTTCCGACAGGGGCGGGCGCCGTCAGGGCGCGGTCAACAAGTCGGGGTCGACGTCGCCGGGGTCAGGTCTTGAATCATGCAGTGGCATCCCGACAGGGTGGGGTCAGGTCTTGAATCGTGCAGGAAGTCGGCTCCTGCGCGGCGCTTAGGCTTCCACAACGACGCCGGGACTGCACGATTCAAGACCTGACCCCGCAACATTCAAGACCTGACCCCGGCGATGGCGACCCCGGCGGTGGCGACCCCGGCGATGTCAGGCCGGCCGCGCGAACGGTGTCCGGATGTCCGCCAGGAACTGCTGCGCCCGCGGGTGCTGAGGGTGGTTGAAGAACGCGTGCGGCTCGGCGCGTTCCAGGATGCGGCCCTGGTCCATGAACAGCACGCGGTGCGCGACGTCGCGCGCGAAGCCCATCTCGTGCGTGACCACGACCAGCGTCATGCCGTCGCGCACCAGGCCCTGCATGACCAGCAGCACCTCGCCCACCATCTCGGGATCGAGCGCGCTGGTGGGCTCGTCGAACAGCATCAGCGGCGGCTCCATCGCCAGCGCCCGCGCGATGGCCACGCGCTGCTGCTGGCCGCCGGAAAGCTCCGAGGGCCACGCGTTCGCCTTGTGCGCGAGCCCGACGCGATCGAGCAGCGCCATCGCCTTCTCGTGCGCCTGCGCGGGCCGCGCGCCGCCCACCTCGATCGGCGCCAGCGTGCAGTTCTGCAGCACCGTCAGGTGCGGGAACAGGTTGAACTGCTGGAACACGAAGCCGATGCGCGAGCGCAGCCGGTTCAAATCGATGCCGGGACGGTGGATGTCCTCGCCGTCGAAGGTGATCGTGCCCGACTCGATGGCCTCGAGCCGGTTGATCGTGCGGATCAGCGTGGACTTGCCCGAGCCCGAGGGCCCGCACACGACCACGACCTCGCCCTTGGCGATGGTCTCGTCGATGTCCACGAGCGCGTGATACTCGCCGTACCACTTGTTGACCTGGCTGAACTGGATCATGCGTTGGAGGCCGCGTTGGCCGTGGGGGAGCCGGGAGAGCGGGCCGGGCGCGGCAGGCCGCGGCGCGCCTGGCGCCGCTCGATCATGAGCGCCACGCGCGACAGCCCGAAGCACAGGATGAAGTACATCAGGCTCAGCAGCAGGTAGACCAGGGTCGGGTGGACGAACACCTGCGAGTTGATCTGCGTGGCGATGAACGAGGCCTCGGTCAGGCCGATGATGTAGCCCAGCGACGTCGCCTTGATCGTGGAGACGAACTGGTTGACCAGCGACGGCAGCATGCTGCGCAGCGCCTGCGGCAGGATCACCCGGCGCATCGCGCGGCCATGGCCCAGTCCCAGCGCACGGGCGGCCTCGTACTGGCCGCGCGGCACGCCCTGGATGCCGGCGCGCACGATCTCGCCGAGGTAGACGCCGTCGAAGACGACCAGCGCGATCAGCATGGTGCTGAACTGGTCGGTCTTGTGGCCCGTGACGGTGGGCAGGTAGAAGTAGATCCAGAACACCATCAGCAGCAGCGGGATGCCGCGGATCAGGTAGGCGATGACGGTGACCGGCCGGCGCAGGGCGGCGATGCTGCTGGTGCGCGCCAGGCCCATGAGCAGGCCGATGGGCATCGCCAGCAGCAGCGCGAGCGCGGCCAGCAGCACCGTCGCGGCGACGCCGCCCAGCGGCCCCTGCGGGTACTGGCCGATGAGGAAGTACACCCAGTAGGTCTGGATCAGGTCGATCACGGCGCCGGCCTCACAGCGTGCGCACCGGCCAGCGCCGGTGGATCCAGGCGGCCACGGCCGTCAGCGCCAGCGAGCCGGTGAGGTAGGACACGGTCGCGAAGCCGAACGCCTCGACGCTGTGGAACGCGGCCGACTCCACGCGTGCGGCCTGGTACATGGTCTCGCCCACGCCGATGACGGTGGCCACGCTGGTGTCGTTCCACAGGATGATGACCTGCGACAGCAGGGGCGGCACCGTCACGCGCAGCGCCTGCGGCAGGACGACGCGGCGCATCGCGGGGAGGAAGCCCAGCCCCAGCGCGCGCGCGGCCTCGAACTGCACGGCGGGAATCGCGCGGATGCCGCTGCGGATGTTCTCGGCCATGAACGCGGCGGCGTACAGCGTGAGGGCGATGGCCGCGGCGATGAACTCGTAGCTGCCGGCGTACAGCCGCTCCTTGAGCATGTCGGGCAGCAGCTCGGGCGCGCCGAAGTACCAGAACAGCAGGTGCGCGATCAGCGGCACGTTGCGGATCACCTCGACGTAGGTCGCCCCCAGCCACTGCAGCGGCCGCCAGGGCGACAGCCGCAGCAGCGCGATGGCGATCGCCAGCGGCAGCGCGCAGGCGATCGTGACGCCGGCGAGCTTGAGCGAGACGACCAGGCCGGCGACCAGCCACTCGTGGTACTGGCCATGCAACAGCAGCTGGAGATCGAAGCCGGGCATCGAGGGCGGCAGGCGTCTCGACGCTCAGATCTTGTCGGAGTCGATCTTGAACGAGCGCTTGTCGAACTGCAGCTTCGTGCTGGGGCCGTACCACTTCATGAAGATCTTGTCGGCCTGCCCGGACTTCTCGAGCTCGGCCAGCGTGTCGTCGACCACCTTCTTCAGCGCCGGCTCGTTCTTGCGGATGCCGAGCGCAAGCGGCTCGGTGCTGAGGTTGGTCGGCAGGATGCGGTAGTCCTTCCTGGCCGGGCCCAGCTTGGCCATGTCGTTGACCAGCGTGGCCTCGTCGTTGACGTAGCCCGCGCCCTTGCCCTGCTGCAACGCCTGGAAGGCCTGCTGCGTGGTCTCGAAGGTGACGACCTCGACGCTGGGCACCGCCTTGCGCACGTTCTCCTCCTGGGTGCCGCCCTTGACGGTCAGCACCTTCTTGCCGGCCAGCTGCGGCACGTCGGCGATGCCGCTGCCGGCCTTGACCATCACCTTCTGGCCGGTGACGAACGTCGTCAGCGAGAAGTCGATCTGCGACTCGCGCTCCTTGTTGTGCGTGAGCGAGGCGGCCAGCAGGTCGACGCGGCCCTGCTGCAGCTCGGGGATGCGCGCCGCCACGGCGATCTGCTTGAACGTCGCCTTCACGCCGATCTTCCGGGCGATGGCGTTGGCGAGATCGACCTCGTAGCCGACGATCTCGCGCGTCTTCGGGTCGACGAAGCTGTTGGGCTCGTCGGTGCCGAGGACGCCGACGACGATCTCGCCCTTCTTCTTGATGTCGGCGAGCTGGTCGGCGCGGGCGACGGACACGAGGGTCGTCGCGGCGAGCACGGTGGCGAGCAGGGATTTGAGATTGATTCGCATGGCGTCGCGGTGTGTTGTCGAGTGGGCGGGAGGTTACGGGCCGCGCGGGACGCCGCGAAGCGCCGGATCCGCATATCCTACTGCGACGGACGCGACCCTGCTCAGGCCAGCTCGAGAGGCTCGGGACAGAGGGCGCGCAGGAAGGCCCCGGCGTCCACGGCCTGCGCGAGCGCCAGCGCCCCCGACCGCGCGAAGCCCGGTGCCATCAGGCGTTGCGCGGCCTCCACCACCAGCGGCGCGGAGACGGCGTAGATGTCCTGGCCGCGCGCCGTGGCCTGGCGCACCTGGTCTCCCTGACGTGCCCGCACCACCATCTCGAAGCGTTGCGGCGAGCGGCCGAGCGCGTCGACGGCCGGCGGCGGCGGGGTGTTCGCGTCGCGGATCTCGTCCAGCGACGACTGCGTCAGGTGCGCGCGCAATTCGTTCACGCGCAGGTGGCGCGAGATCGTGATCACCTCGCTGAATGGGAGTTCGACGACCGCCTGCTCGCCGTGCGGCGCGCCGAACGTCCATGTCGAGCGCGCGGCGGGCAGGGGCAGCGGCGCCAGCCGACCCTGGGTCACGACGAGGCGCGGGACGGTGTTGCGCTCGCCGGTGATGCGCGTGCCCGAGGTCGGCCACCAGCGGTCCAGGGCCACGGCGACGCTGAGCTCGTCGGCCGCGCCGTCGCCGCCCAGCAGCGACGTGGCCAGCAGGTCGGCCAGGCCGCCGTAGAAGCCGGCGGCCGGGATCACGGCGACGCCCGCGGCACGCGCGGGCGCGTCGAACCGCTCGAAGGCGGCCATCGCGCTGGCCTGCTCGGCGGTCACGTCCAGGTAGTGGGCGCCGGCGCGCAGCGCGGCCTCGATGACGGGGGCGGCGCTGTCCAGGAACGGGCCGGCGCAGTTGATGACGACGGCGCAGCCGGCGAAGGCCGCGTCGAGCGCGGCCGCGTCGCCGACGGCGGCGACATGGGCCGCAACGTCCGTCGGGAGCGTGGCGGCATTGCGTCCGACCGCGATCGCGGGCAGGCCGCGGCGCTTCAGCTCGGCCAGCACGAAGCGGGCGGTGTGGCCGGCGGCGCCGTAGACGGCAACGGGACGGAGCGCGGAGGAGGCGGTCATGCGGTATTCCTTTTCTATGAAACAGACAGGTCTGTAGCGTCAAGGATAAAGACAGGTCTGTATCATGTCAACATGGCCAGAACCAGAACCCTCGGGAGCGACGCCGGCGCCGAGCCGTCCGACGTCCGCCAGCGCATCCTCGACACCGCCTCGACGCTGTTCTACGAGCGCGGCGTGCGCGCCGTGGGCGTCGATCTCGTGGTCGACGAATCCGGCGTCGCCAAGACCAGCCTGTACCGCCACTTCCGCACCAAGGACGACCTGATCGTGGCGTTCCTCGAGCGCGAGGACGCCGAGTTCTGGGCCCAGTGGGACGAGGTCGCCGCCCGCCATGCCGCCGATCCGATGGCCGAACTCGAGGCGCACATGCGCTGGATCGGCAAGCGCCTGGCTCGCGCCAACTACCGCGGCTGCCCGCAGATCAACGTGGCGGCCGAGTTCGCCGAGGCCGGGCACCCGTCGCGCACGGTGTCGCGCGCGCACATGCAGGCGATGCGCAAGCGGCTGGCCGAGCTGGCGCGCCAGCTCGGCGCGGCGCGCCCGGGCGAACTCGCGGCGCAGCTGGGGGTGCTGGTCAATGGCGCGTTCGTCAGCGCGTCCATGCTGTCGCCCGAGGAGGCGACACGCGTGCTGCTAGGCGCGGCGCGCGCGCTGGTGGCGGCTTCGCGCTGAGCGCCGGCTGCGCCAGAATGGCGCGATGAAAGACCACCACGCCTCCTGCTCCTGCGGCCAGCTGCGGCTGGTCGCGCATGGCGATCCCGTCCGGGTGTCGATGTGCCACTGCCACGCCTGCCAGCGCCGCACCGGCAGCACCTACGGCGCGCAGGCGCGCTTTCCCACCGAGAACGTCGAGATCACGGGCGTGTCCACCGAGTACGTGCGCGTCGGCGAATCCGGCGCGGCGGCGCATTTCCACTTCTGCCCGACGTGCGGCGCGACGGTGTACTACTGGTTCGACGATGCCTTGCGTGCCGTGCCCGTCGGCGCCTTCGCGGACAACACCTTCCCGCCGCCGCGCATCTCCGTCTGGGAGAAGCGCATGCACCCGTGGGTGAGCGTGCCCGAGGGCGCGGAGCGCTTGGCGTGAGCGAGGCGGCGCCCGCACCGGAGCCCTGGGTGCTGTACCTGCTGGAGTGCGCCGGCGAACGCCTGTACGCGGGCATCACCAACGACCTGGCGGCGCGCTTCGCCGCCCATCGCGCGGGTCGCGGCGCCCGCTTCACGAGGGCGTTCGCGCCGCTGCGCGTCGTGGCGGCGTCGCAGCTGCCGTCGCGTTCCGAGGCGCTGAAGGCCGAGCATGCCCTCAAGCGCCAGCCGCGCGGGGGCAAGCTCGCGTTCCTGGCCGGCTGCGGCACGCCGCTGGCGTCCGCCGCGCTGCCGCGCGACTGAGCGACTGATCGAGAACCGGACGGTCGGGCGGCGCGCTGTCCCAGGCTGGGACACCGCCCGTGTGGCGTCGGCGTGCGCCGTGGGGGCGAAGACCCTCGGCGAGGCGGGCGGCGGCCACCGCCTCGACTGGAACGCCATTTGCATCCGCGCCTCCCAACGGATCATGATGGAGGGATGATGATGAAGGCGTTCCATTCGATGCGCTGGCGCGGGCCGGCGGTGGCCGTCGCGGCCGCGGGCGGTGCCGTGTGCGCGGCGCAGCAACCCGACGCGCAGCCGCAGACGGTCACGATCACCGCCACGCGCATCGCGACGCCGGCCTTCGACGTGCCTGCCTCGATCTCGCTGGTCACGTTGTCGCCCGAGACCGATTCGCGCCCGGGCATCAACCTGTCCGAGACGTTGGCCGGGGTTCCCGGCGTGCTCGCGCGCGACCGCCAGAACTACGCGCAGGACGTGCAGGTCTCGGTGCGCGGCTTCGGCGCGCGCTCGACCTTCGGCATCCGCGGCGTGCGACTGTACGTCGACGGCATCCCCGCGACGATGCCCGACGGCCAGGGCCAGATCTCCAACGTCGACCTCGGCTCGACTGCGGCGGTGGAGGTGCTGCGCGGGCCGTTCTCGGCGTTGTACGGCAACTCGTCGGGCGGCGTCGTGCAGGTGTTCACCGAGGACGGCGCCGGCGCGCCGAAGCTGACCGTCGGAGCCGGGGGCGGCAGCGACGGCCAGCGGCGCTACGACGCCAAGCTCTCGGGTGCCCAGGGTCCGCTGGACTACGTGGCCAGCGTCTCGCGCTTCGAGACCGACGGCTGGCGGGCCCACGGCGCCGCGCGGCGCGACATCCAGAACCTGAAGCTGCGCCTGCAGCTCGGCGACGCCGGCAAGCTCACGATCATCGGCAACGGCGTGGAGCTGCCGTCGGCCCAGGACCCGCTGGGCCTGACCCGCGCCGAACTGCAGGCCGACCCGCGCGGCGTCGACCCGGCGGCCACGCAGTTCAACACCCGCAAGTCGCTCGCGCAGACCCAGGGCGGCCTGATCTACGAGCTGCGCGTCGACGGCGCGAACGCGCTGCGGGCGCTGGTCTACGACGGGCATCGCGCCACCACGCAGTTCCAGTCCATCCCCGTCGCCGCGCAGGCCAACCCGTTGAACCCGGGCGGCGTGATCCAGCTGGGGCGCGACTACGACGGCGCCGACCTGCGCTGGACGCGCACCGGCGGCCCGGCCGAGCGGCGCTGGTCGCTGATCGGGGGACTCGCCTGGGACCAGCTGCGCGAACACCGCCAGGGCTGGCAGGACTTCACCGGCACGCCCCCCGGCCAGGTGCTGGGCGTGCAGGGCGCGCTGCGGCGTGACGAGGTCAACGACGTCGCGGACCTCGATCCCTACCTGCAGGGCCAGTGGCACCCCGCCGACGACTGGACGCTGGACGCCGGCGTGCGCCGCAGCCGCGTGCGCTTCGTCTCGCACGACCGCTACGTCGTCGGCAACAACCCCGACGACAGCGGTCGCGCGACCTACGAGGCGACGCTGCCCGTCCTGGGCGTGCAATGGGCCGCGAGTCCCGAGCTGCACCTGTACGCGACGGCCGGCCGCGGGTTCGAGACGCCCACGCTCAACGAGCTCGCCTACCGCCCCGACGGCCAGACCGGCCTGAACTTCGACCTGAAGCCGGCGCGCAGCGGCAGCCTCGAGATCGGTGCCAAGGCGCATTCGGCGTCGCTGGGCGCACTCGACGTGGCGGTCTTCGGCACGCGCACACGCGACGAGATCGTGACGCTGTCCAACGTGGGCGGCCGATCGACCTACCAGAACGTCGCCTCCACGCGGCGGCTCGGCCTGGAGGTGGCGTGGACGAAGCTGCTGCCCGACGACGTCGCGGTGCAGGTCGCCTACACGCTGCTCGCGGCGCGCTACACCGACGGCTTCCTCGCCTGCACGACGACGCCGTGCGCCGCGCCGGCGACGCCGGTCGCCTCGGGCAACCGCATCCCGGGCGTCGCCCGCAATGCGCTGTCGGCCGAGCTGGGCTGGACGCCGCCGCGCGGCTGGCGCGCGAGCGTCGGCGCCCGCGCGCTGAGCCGAGTCTTCGTCAACGACACGAACGCCGATGCGGCCGCGTCGTTCGTCACGGCGAACGTGTCGGCGGGCTACGTGCTGCCGCTGGGCGCCTGGCAGTTCTCGGCGTTCGCGCGCGTCGACAACGTGACGAACCGGCGCTACGTCGGCTCGGTGATCGTCAACGAGGGCAACGGGCGCTACTTCGAGCCGTCGCCGGGCCGCACGTTCTTCGCGGGACTGACCGGCAGCTGCCGTTTCTAGAACGTGCCCGGATACGCGCCGCCGTCGATCAGCACGTTCTGTCCGGTGATGTAGCCCGCCTGCAGGCTGCACAGGAACGCACAGGCGGCGCCGAATTCCTCGGGCGTGCCGAAGCGGCCGGCCGGGATGGCCGCTTCGCGCTGCCGGGCGACCTCGTCGGCGCCGACGCCCAGGCGCCGCGCGCGCGGCGCGAACGACGACAGCAGGCGGTCGGTGGCGAACGCGCCGGGCAGCAGGTTGTTGATCGTCACGCCGCGGCCCGCCACCTCGCGCGCGACGCCCGCGACGAAGCCGGTCAAGCCCGAGCGCGCGCCGTTGGACAGGCTCAGCGACGCGATCGGCGACTTCACCGACGAGCTCGTCACGTTGACGATGCGGCCCCAGCCGCGCGCGGCCATGCCGTCCACGGTCGCCTTGATCAGCTCGATGGGCGTGAGCATGTTGGCCTCGACGGCCTGGAGCCAGGCCGCGCGATCGAACTCGCGGAAGTCGCCCATCGGCGGGCCGCCGGCGTTGGTGACGACGATGTCGAA
>JAEKKH010000301.1 GCA_019510465.1 Burkholderiales bacterium | reverse complement strand
GGGCCTGCGCGACGGCGTCGAGCCAGCGCTTCAGGCGCAGGTAGGCCTCGTTCATCGCGTACTGGTTGGCGGCCAGCGTGGCGACGCGGGCGCGCTGGATCACCTTGGCGATGATCTCGAAGGCGAACTGCGGGCGCTCGGCGAAGTACTGCAGCAGCGTGCCGCGCTCGACATAGGCGCAGGTGGTGTCGGACAGCGCCTCGACGCTGGCCATGCGGGTGCCGCCGTCCAGGCCCATCTCGCCGAGGTAGTCGCCCGGGCCGTACAGCGCGTAGGTGACGTGGCGGCCGGTGTCGGAACCGGTGAAGGCGCGCAGTTCGCCGGCCAGGATGATCAGCAGCGCGTCGCCGCGGTCACCCTCGTCGATCACCAGCGCGCCCTTGCGGAAGCGCCGGATCTCGCTGCGCTCGGCCAGTGGACGCAGGACTTCGGGCAGGACGTTGTAGTCGAGGGGGCCGGATTTGCGGGTGGACATGCTCGGGTCTCAGGGGCTCGTCACGGCGCGCGCGGCGCGGGTTCGTCGCTTCAGTATCGCCGGTTTGGCCGTGTCCCGGGCGGCCTTGGCAGCGCCGTCGATGCCGCACCTGCGGACGTTTTGCACACCCGTGCCCGTCCGCAGGAGACGGTCGGCGGCCGATCGCCGGCGCTCAGGCGGCGGGCTTCCTGCCGTAGCGCTCGGCGGCCTCGGCGCTGGCCGCCTCGAACGAGTGGACGACGACGTCCATCGCCTCGTCGGCCGGCGCGAATTCGCCGTCGGACAGCAGGCCCACGAATACGGCTTCGGGCAAGCGCTCGCGCAGCTCCGGCAGGCGCTCGGCAATGCGATCCCATTCGTCGCCCGGGTAGGCGCTGACCACGAACAGCATCGCGATGCTGCTCGCGCTGGCGCCCGGCGGGGGGCCCTGGCCGAGGTCGTCCAGCGACAGGTGGCGCGCGTCGATGTCCTGGTTGCGCAGGATGCGCACCAGCAGCTCGGTGACGAGGTCGTCGCGCATCGAGCCCAGGCCGATGCACAGCGCGACCGAGCCCGGCGGTACCGCCAGCGGCCCCTGCCATTTGCCCATGGCGCGCTCGCGCTCGTGGCGCAGGTGCGCGCCGATGCTCGTGTCGTCGAGCACCGAACCGCGGCGGTTGCGCCAGGTCGGCCGGCAGGCGTCGGTGCCGAGCGACTCGATCACGCGCGCCACCGTGCCCTTGACGGTGGCCTGCTGCTCGGGCGTGATGCTGTGCTTGCCGAGGTCGGCCGCGGCCAGTTGCAGCGCGGGGATCAGGATCTTGTCGCAGTAGCGCGCGAACGACTTGCGCTTCAGGTACGCGTGCGCCGCGGCCACGATCTCCTCGTGGTCGCCCACCATCGCGCGCTGGTAGAAGCGCTCCGACATCGACAGCGCCGGCGTGTCGCCCAGCAGCACATCCAGGAAGGCCAGCCCCTTGATGTGGCGGCCGGCGACCACCAGGCACAGCGTCAGCGGCGTGGACACCAGCAGGCCGATCGGCCCCCAGATCCAGCTCCAGAAGATCGCGGCCACCACCACCGACAGCGGCGACAGGCCGGTGCTGTGGCCGTACAGCTGCGGCTCGACGACCTGCGCGGCGGTGACCTCGACCACGGCGAACAGCCCCAGCGTCTCGAACATCCAGCCCCATCCCGGGTCGACCGCCGCCGCCATCATTGCCGCGCTGCCGGCCGCGATCACCACGCCGACGTAGGGCACGAAGCGCAGCAGGATCGTGAGCACGCCCCACAGCATGCCGTGCGGCAGCCCGATCAGCATCAGTCCCAGCCACACCGCCACGCCCACGCCGACGTTGACCGCCAGCTGCGAGACGAAGAAGCGCGACAGCCGCTCGCCCGCGTCGTTGAACGCCTGCGTCGTGCGGCGGATGTCCGCGCCGCCCAGCAGCCGGATGAAGCGGTCGCGCAGCGCCTCGTGCTCCAGCAGCACGAACACCATCACGATCAGCACGATGCTGACGTGGCCCAGCGGCCCCCATATCGACGAGAACAGCTTGGAGATCACCTCCACGGGCGTCTGCGGCCGCGGCCTCAGCTCCACCGGCACCGCGCCCGAGGCGGTCAGCGGCGGGCCCTCGAGCGTGGCGCGCGCCGGTGCGGAAGCCGCGTTGGCCTCCGCGCCGAGCCGGCTCATCATGCGGCCCGTCTCGCCCTGCATCACGCGGCCGACCGTCATGTCCTGGATCGTGTGGATCTTGTCGCGGATCGTGCTCTCGTACTGCGGCAGGCTGGCCGCGATGGCCACGACCTGCGACACGATCACCGACGCCAGGCCGCCCGTCATCAGCGTCAGCGCGATCACGGCGCCGAGCACCGCCGGCACCTGCGAGCGCACGAGCCGGCGCAGCTTGCGCACCAGCGGCGCGATGAGCAGGCTCAGCAGCACGGCCAGCGTGATCGGCACCAGCACCTCGCGGCCGAAATAGAGCAGGCCCAGCACCACCGCGCCGTTGACGAGACCGCCCGCGTTGAACTTCGCGGGCAGCGGGGCGGCGGGTGGGGTCGGCGTCGATGGGGGCGTCAAGGGCGGCTCTCGGTGCGGTTCGGGAAGTCCGCCCAGCTTAGCGCCGAAAGTCCGCCCATCCTCTTTCGAGGTGCAAGGGCACGCCGCGGACTGCTAGCCACCGGCGGCTTCGGCGACCCAGGCCAGGACCTCTTGCGCGCTCGCGAATTCGTCGCAGGAACGCGCCGGGATGTCGGGGAAGCGCTCGCGCCACAGGCGCGTCAGCGTCGTGCCCGGGCCGACCTCCAGCACCGCGCCGGGGCGGCGTTCGGCGACGGTGTCCATGCATGCGTCCCAGCGCACCGTCGTGGCAACCTGCTCGGCGAGCACCCGCCGCGCCTGCGCGGCATCGCGCACCACGGCGCCCGTGATGCCCGCGACCCAGGCCACGCGTGGCGGGCGCCAGCTCACGCCCGCGAGCGCCTGCGCGAGCACCGGCACGGCCGCGCGCAGCGCGCTCGTGTGCGAGGGCACGCGCACGCACAAGGGCCGGGCGATCACGCCTCGTGCGCCCAGTACCGCCGCCGCCTCGGCGAGCGCGGCGCGCGCGCCGCCGACGATGCAGCGGCGCTCGCCGGTGCGGATCGCGACCTCCAGCCCCCAGCGCGCGGTGACCGCGGCGACGTCGTCGGCGCCGACGTCGGACAACGCGAGCAGGCCGCCATCGATGTCGCCCGCGCACGCGTCCATCGCGGCGGCGCGCCGCTCGGCCAGCGCCACGGCATCGTCGGCTTCGAGCATGCCCGCCGCGACGCAGGACGCCAGCTCGCCCACGCTGTAGCCGGCCACGGCCACCACGCGCGGCAGGCCGGGCGACAGCGCGCGCCACGCCGCCACGCTCGCGCCGGTGAGCAGCACCTGCGCGACCGCGTTGGACTGCGACCAGGCCGTATCGGCCATGCGTGCGCACCAATCCGCACCGAGCGCCGCGGCGACGCGCGCGAGCACCGGGCGCGCCGCGTCGTCGCCGTCGAGCCAGGGCAGCATCGCGGCATGCTGCGTGCCCTGGCCGGGAAACAGCAGCGCGACGCTCATCGCGGGGCGGCGCCGCGGAGCCGTTCCACGCGCTCGACCCACAACGCCGCGGCCAGCAGGTCGGCGGCGCCTCCGGGCGACAGGCGGCGTTCGACGAACAGGGCATGGACGCGCGCGGCGCGCACGGGCGCGTCCGGCAACAGGCCGCCGCCACGGGCGAGGAAATCGCGCGCCAGGCCCTTCGCGTCCCGCAAGCCCTGCAGGCCGCCGCGGTGCACCAGGTTCGTGTCGTCGACCTCGGCCATCGCCGTGAACAGCGCGTGCAGCTTCGCGCCGCGATCGTCGGCGCCCGCGCGGCGCGCTTCGCGCAATGCGGGCAGGACGCACTCGAACAGCGTGGGCAGGCCCTGCGCCGCCTCCTCGGCCGCGCTGCGCAGGCCGTGCGCGCGCGCGGCGCGGGCGCCGTGCGTGTCGCGCGTGGCGTGCACGCGCGCGGCGAGCGCGCCGCCCCAGCGCGCGATCAGCGTGGCGCGCAGCGCCGCCGCGTCGCAGGACGCGGCGCCGGCCCGTGCCGCGCCCGCCGACGCGCACAGCAGCCCGAGCGTGAAGATCGCGCCGCGATGCGTGTTGACGCCGCCGGTGGCGCGCAGCATCCGCGCCTCCGCGGCGATGCCCAGGCGCTCCAGCGGCGCGAAGCCCGCACCCGCCGCGCCCTGGGCCGCGATGCGCACGAAGTAGTGGCGCAGCGCGAACAGGCTGCGCAGGAAGGTGCCCGCGTCCATGTCGTGGTGGCTGCCGGCGTCCTCGAACGACACCAGCCCCGGCTTGGGCGCCAGCGCGAGCTCGTCGTACAGAGAGACGATGGCCGCGCGGCCCAGCGCCGCATGGAACGCGGCGGCGTCCGGCGCGATCGATGCAGGCCCCGCGGCCCGCGGCATCGTCGCGCTCATGTCGGAGCTTCCAGCGCCACGCCGCGCAGCCGCTTGACCAGCACGCGCGCCGCCCGCCCCTGCCGATGGTCCCGCCATTCGCGCCAGGCGATCGCCGCACCGTCGGGCAACAGCAGCTCGCCGTCGAGGCGCGGCCCGTCCCAGGCCGCGGACGCGAGCAGCCGCACGACCTCGTCGGCCTCCGCGGCACCGGCGACCGGCAACAGCAGGTCCATGTCCGACTCGGCGTGCACGTACGGCAGCCGCGTGATCGCCTGCCAGCCGAAGCCGCCGTAGACCCGCGCGCGACAACCCTGGAGCGCGAGCGTCGCCACCAGGGCCCGCCACGAGGCGGCGGCCGGGCGCGGCAGCAAGCGCGTGACGGCCTCGGCCGGCGGGAACTCGTCGAGGAACAGCACGTCCTCGGGCGCGACGGCCAACGCGATGCGTCGACGCCCGAAGCGCGCCGGCGCCGGCAGGCCGACCGCGATCGCGTCACCGCCCGATGCCGGCTGGCGCGTGACCACCAGCGGAAAGCCCTGCGCCGCCCACAGCGCCACGCACCGGCGCGCCGCGTCCTCGCCGGGCGTCGCGAGCAGGCGTGCCCAGCCGTCCGGTGTCAGGCGCAGCAACTGTTGCCGATGCAGCAGCGCCGGCGGCCGCGTGGCGGGCCGGACGGCGTCTTCCATCAGGGCCACGGCTAGCTCGCTTCCAGCACGCGGCGGACGACGTCGGCCGCGACGCGCCGGCCGCCGCGCTGCGCGCCCTCCTGCGCGCGCCGATCGCTGGTGTCGCGATCGGCCAGCGCCGCGCGCAGGCCGGCCGCCAGGTCGTCGTCCCACAGCGAGCGCACGCCGCCCATCGCCACGTAGTTCGCCACGCCCGGCGCGAACACCGGGTTCGTGCGCGAGAGCGACTCCAGCAGTTCCTCGGGCAGCTTGGTGACGCGCGCCATCGCGGGCACGCGCATGACGCGGATCTCGGCCTGCGGCAGCGCGTGGCACGCATCGGCCATCAGGCCCGACGTGATGAAGCCGCCCGACAGCGCCTGGTCGTAGACGAGCCCGACCACCGCGTGGCCGCGCCGCCGCGCGAGGTCCAGGCAGCAGCCCAGGTGCGCCATCGCGCGATGGATGCCCAGCAGCTCGTCGCGCCGGCGCAGCGCCTGGCCCTGCGTGTCGACCAGCAGCAGCAGGGGCCGGCCCGGGTGGGCGTCGACCGTGGCGAGCACCGCGCGCGCCTGCCGCAGCGCAAGGTCGACGCCGACCGCCGCATGGTTCGTGGTGCCGACCACGTCCAGCGGCGCACCGTCGAAGACGGCCGCGCCGCAGAGGAAGTCGCCGTCCGCGGCGATCGCATGGTCGGCGCCGAACAGGCGCGTGGCGACGGCTTGCCAGTCCATCACGCGGCTCCTTGCGCGAGCCCGGCCACCGCGGCAGGGCGGCGCGTCCGCAGCACGTCGGCATCGAGCTCGGGCACCGCACGCGGCTCGGGCACGCCCAGGCGCGACCACAGCTCGAACGCGTCGGCGTTGTCGCCGTTCGCGTCGGCGCGCGCCTGCAGCAGGGCCGACTCGCGCTGGAGTTCCTCGAGCGTCATCGGACGATGCGCGTCCAGCGCGGCGATCGCGGCGTCGCGGAACGCGCGCGCGTCGTCGTCGAGCAGCACATCGCAGTCGCCGCACAGCCAGCGATGCTTGCCGCCGGTGGTGCGCCACACGAGCGCGCGGTCGCGCGAATCGAACTCGCCGGCGCCGTGCGCGGACTCGATCACCTCGGGGCCCGACATCGCGTGGCGCGCGATGTCGCTCATCACCACCGTGTCGGCGCAGCGCGCGACGATGCCCATGCCGCCGAAGCAGCCGTTGGCCCCGCCGATCAGCATCACCGTGGCGATGCCGGCGGCGCGCACATCCAGCAGCGCCCGCATCACCTCGGACACGGCGATCAGCCCTGCATTGGCCTCGTGCAGGCGCACCCCCCCGGACTCGGCCAGGATCACCACCGCGTCCGGCCGGTCGCGCAGCGCGCGCCGCAGCAGTCCCGCGAGCTTGGCGCCGTGCACCTCGCCGACACCGCCGCCCATGAAGCCGCCCTCCTGCGCCGCGATGAACACCGCGCGGCCGCCGAGCGTGGCGCGGCCGATCGCCACGCCGTCGTCGAACGCCGCGGGGACGCCCAGCTGCGCCAGGTGCGGGCTCGTCACGCGTTCGGACGGCGGCAGCCACTCGTGGAAGCTGCCGGCGTCGACGACCGCCGCCAGGCGCTCGCGCGCCGACATCTCGGCAAAGCTCGAGAACATCACGCGCCTCCCGCGATCGCGGCGATCGCCTGGTCCAGCCGCAGGCTCACGACGGCCGGCGTCGCGCCCATGTCGTGGATCGCGACGGCGATGCCGGCGATGCCGTGGCGCTCGTGGAAGTCGCGCAGCACGGCTTCCCACACCGGCGCGAAGCCACGCGCGGAGGTGTCGACGGCGATACGGCACCCGGTATCCTGAGACGGCTCGACCAGCACCTCCAGGTTGCCGGACGCGACCACGCCCACCAGCGTCGGCGCGAACGGCGCCAGCGGGCGGCCGCCGTCGAATGCGAAGTTCAGCGTTTCCATCCCGGCCTCACCAGTTGCGGAAGCGGCGCGGCGGCCGGTACAACCCGCCGGAGGCGCGCACCAGGTCGCGCATCGAGCGCGCGGCCAGCAGGTTGCGCGTGGCGTCGCGCGGGTCGATGCCGAGGTCGGCCGGACGCCGGATGACGCCGCGGGCGCGCAGCTTGTCCACCATCGCCCGGTCGCGCGCGCGCCCGGCGGGCGTGAAGCCGGCGACGCCGCGGATCGCCTGCTCGCGCTCCTCGTCGTCGCGGCACAGCAGCAGGTTGGCGATGCCTTCCTCGGTGAGCACGTGCGTCACGTCGTCGCCGTAGATCATCACCGGCGGCAGCGGCATGCCGGCCTGCTCGGCCAGCTTCCAGGCGTCCAGGGTCTCGACGAACGCCGGCTGCATGTGCTCGCGGAAGGTCTCCACCATCTGCACGACAAGCTTCTGGCCGCGCGGCGTGCCGCGCGCGCCGGTCAGGCCGCCGCGCGCCTCGCGGCCGGCGCGCAGCCAGGCCTCGCTCGCGTGGCGGCGGCCGCGCGCGTCCGACCCCATGTTGGGCGCGCCGCCGAAGCCGGCGATGCGACCCAGCGTGGCGGTGGAGCTGTTGCCGGCCATGTCCACCTGCAGCGTCGAGCCGATGAACAGGTCGCACGCGTAGTGGCCCGCGGCCTGGCAGAACGCGCGGTTGCTGCGCAGGCTGCCGTCGGGACCGGTGAAGAAGACGTCGGGCCGCGCGCGGACGTAGTCCTCCATGCCCAGCTCCGAGCCGAACGAGTGCACCGACTCGACCCAGCCGGCCTCGATCGCGGGGATCAGCGCCGGGTGCGGGTTGAGCGCCCAGTGGCGGCAGATCTTGCCCTTCAGGCCCAGCCGCTCGCCGTACGTGGGCAGCAGCAGCTCGATGGCGGCGGTGTCGAAGCCGATGCCGTGGTTGAGCGACTGCACGCCGTATTCCGCGTAGATGCCCTTGATGGCCATCATCGCCATGAGCACCTGGATCTCGGAGATCTGCGCCGGGTCGCGCGTGAACAGCGGCTCGATGAACGCCGGTTCGGGCGCCTGCACGACGAAGTCGACCCAGTCGGCCGGGATGTCCACGCGCGGCAGCGTGTCGACGATCTGGTCGACCTGCGCGACGACGATGCCGCTCTTGAACGCGGTGGCCTCGACGATGGCGGGCGTGTCCTCCGTGTTGGGACCGGTGTAGAGGTTGCCGTGCCGGTCCGCCATCTGCGCGGCGACCAGCGCCACCTTGGGCGTGAGGTCGACGAAGTAGCGGCCGAACAGCTCGAGATAGGTGTGGATCGCGCCGATCTTCAGCTTGCCCTGGCCCAGCAGTTGCGCGAGGCGCAGCGACTGCGGGCCCGAGAACGAGAAGTCGAGCCTGCTCGCGATGCCCGACTCGAAGATGTCCAGGTGCTCGGGCAGCGACAGCACCGACTGCACCATGTGCAGGTCGTGCACGCGCGCCGGCGCGACGCCGGCGAGCGCGCGCGCGAGGAAGTCGGCCTGCTTCTGGTTGTCGCCCTCCAGGCAGACGCGGTCGCCGGGCTCGATCAGCGCCTCCAGCAGCGCGACGGCCGCGTCCGCGTCGACGACCTTGCCGCGCACGCCCGCCACCGCACCCGCGCGCGCGAGCCGCAGCGCGCGGTCGTCGCGCTGGCGCGTCCAGGGGGAGTCGGCGACGGCGGTCATGTCACTTCGGGTGGGACAGCGGCCCCATCACGAGGTCGGGCAGCGCGGTGGCGATCGAGGGGAAGGCCGAGATCACGACCACGGTCAGCAGCATCAGGACGACGAACGGGACGATGCCGCGGATGATGTCGCCCAGGGCGATGTCGGGCGCGATGTTCTTGATGACGAAGATGTTCAGCCCCACCGGCGGATGGATCAGGCCGGTCTCCATCACGATGGTCATGACGATGCCGAACCACACCAGGTCGAAGCCCGCGGCCTTGAGCGGCGGCAGGAAGATCGGCGCGGTCATCAGGATGATCGAGACCGGCGGCAGGAAGAAGCCCATCACGATCACCATCAGCAGGATCGCGGCCAGCAGCACCCATTTGGACAGCGCGAGCGCGACGATCCACTGCGCCATCGACTGGCTGATGTGCAGGTAGCTCATCACGTACGAGAACAGCAGCGACATGCCGATGATGAACATCAGCATCGTCGATTCCTTGAGCGTCGCCGACAGGATGGGCGCGACGTAGCGCACGCGCCAGACGCAGTAGATCACCGCGATCAGCGCCAGCGCCAGGATGC
>JAEKKH010000343.1 GCA_019510465.1 Burkholderiales bacterium | reverse complement strand
TCACCTGTTCGAAGCGCTCGTAGGTCTCGGGGTCGCGGATGATGCTCAGGAACGGCGCCACGCCGGTGCCGGTCGACAGCAGGTACAGGCGCTTGGCCGGCAGCAGGTAGTCGATCAGCAGCGTGCCGGTGGGCTTGCGGCCGACGATGATGGTGTCGCCCACCTGGATGTGCTGCAGCTTCGAGGTGAGCGGGCCGTCGGGCACCTTGATCGACAGGAACTCGAGGTGCTCCTCGTAGTTCGCGCTGGCGATGGAATAGGCGCGCAGCAGCGGCTTGCCGTCGTCCTTGCGCAGGCCGATCATCGTGAAATGGCCGTTGGAGAACCGCAGCGAGGTGTCACGCGTGGTGGTGAAGCTGAACAGGCGGTCGGTCCAGTGATGCACGCTCAGCACGCGCTCTTCGAGGAAGGCACTCATGGTCGGTGGTCGGCAGATCGGGGGGAAGACGGTCGCGGCCCGGCTTCGAGAACGGGCTACGGGGAAACCCGTCATTGTCGCAGAGGGCGCTTCCTCGGGATGGCCATAAGCTCAAACGGAAAAGGAATTTGGCCCGGTCGCGATATCCGCGCGGCCGCTTGGGTCAGCCGGCGGCCTCCGCCTGGAGCCAGTCGGCGAAGGCCCGCAGCGCCGGCAGCTCGGCCTTCTCCTCCGGCCAGATGAGCGAGTAGGCGCGCTGGCCGCTCACCGGGCGCGGGGCGATGTCCACAAGCCGGCCCTGGGCCAGTTCCTCCTGCACGAAGAACGGCGGCGCCAGCGCGACGCCCATGCCGTGCACCGCGGCCTCGGTCAGCATCGAGAACAGCTCCAGGCGCGGGCCGGCCATCGGCTGGGGCACCGCCAGGCCGAGGCCGTCGAAGAACTGGCGCCAGGCGTACGGCCGGGTCGACTGCTGCAGCAGCGGCAGGCGAGCCCAGTCGGCGCCGCTCTGCGGGCGTCCCGCGGCAAGCGCCGGGAGCGCCGGGCTGGCGACGGCGATCAGCGACTCGCTCATCAGGAAGCGCTTCTCGGTGCCGGGCCAGGCGGCCGAGCCCGTCTCGCCGGCATGGATGGCGGCGTCGAACGGGGTGTCGGCGAACAGGAACGGCCGCGTGCGCGAGCTCAGGTGCACCGCCACGTGCGGGTGCGCGCGCTGGAACGCCGGCAGGCGCGGCAGCAGCCAGCGCGTGCCGAAGGTGGGCACGACGGCCAGCTCCAGCGAGCTGCCGCGCCCGCCGCGGGCCATCAGCTCGAGGGTGTCGCGCTCGACCTCGTCCAGCCGGGCACCGACGCTGCGGCTGTAGTCGAGCCCCGCCTCGGTGAGCATCACGCCGCGGCGGGTGCGGCGGAACAGGCGCACGTCGAGGAAGGATTCCAGCGCGGCCACCTGGCGGCAGACGGCGCTCTGCGTCACCGACAGCTCCTCGGCGGCCTTGGTGAAGCTCTGGTGGCGGGCGGCCGCCTCGAAGGCCTCGAGGGCGCCGGTGGAGGGCAGCTTGCGTCGCATGATGATTTACAAGTGCGTATTGTGCACAGGTTGGTGCGGATAAAGCGGTTGTTTGGCCCGGAGTCGCGGCCTATAGTGCCGGATTCATGCGAAAGACGCACGCCGTCTGCCGCTCCAGCCCACTCTCTCGAAGAAAGTCCGCCATGGCCTCCTCCCGCGCCAGCTTCCACTGGGACGACCCGCTGCTGCTCGCCGAGCAGCTGTCCGACGACGAGCGCATGGTCCTCGACTCGGCGCGCGCGTACTGCCAGGACAAGCTCACGCCGCGCGTGCTCGAGGCCTTCCGCCACGAGAAGATGGACGTCTCGATCTTCCCGGAGATGGGCGCGCTGGGCCTGCTGGGCCCGACGATCCCCGAGCAGTACGGCGGCGCCGGCCTGAACTACGTCAGCTATGGCCTGATCGCGCGCGAGGTCGAGCGCGTGGACTCCGGCTACCGCTCGATGATGAGCGTGCAGAGCTCGCTCGTGATGGTGCCCATCAACGAGTTCGGCAACGAGGCGACGAAGCGCAAGTACCTGCCCCGGCTGGCCACCGGCGAATGGATCGGCTGCTTCGGCCTGACCGAACCCAACCACGGCTCCGACCCGGGGAGCATGGTCACCCGCGCCCGCAAGGTCGACGGCGGCTATGCGCTGTCGGGCGCGAAGATGTGGATCACCAACTCGCCGGTCGCCGACGTATTCGTGGTCTGGGCCAAGGACGACGAGGGCGCGATCCGGGGCTTCGTGCTGGAGAAGGGCTGGAAGGGCCTGTCGGCGCCGGCGATCCACGGCAAGGTGGGCCTGCGCGCGTCGATCACCGGCGAGATCGTGATGGACGAGGTGTTCTGCCCGGAAGAGAACGCCTTCCCCGAGGTGCGCGGCCTGAAGGGCCCGTTCACCTGCCTGAACTCGGCGCGCTACGGCATCGCCTGGGGCGCGCTCGGCGCCGCGGAGGACTGCTGGCACACCGCGCGCCAGTACGTGCTCGATCGCAAGCAGTTCGGCAAGCCGCTCGCGGCCAACCAGCTGGTGCAGAAGAAGCTGGCCGACATGCAGACCGAGATCACGCTGGGCCTGCA
>JAEKKH010000300.1 GCA_019510465.1 Burkholderiales bacterium | reverse complement strand
CCACGCCCAGCACCTTGGCGACGTACTCGCGGCGGTCCTGCAGCTTGACGGTGACGTCCTTGGCTTCCTTGACGACGTGCGCGTTGGTCAGGATCAGGCCGTCCGAGCCGATGATGAAGCCCGAGCCCAGGCCCTTGAAGGGCTGTTCCATGCCCTGGCCGCCGCGCCGGAAGTCGGGCATGCCGGGCATGCCACGGAAGAAGTGGAACAGCGGATCGTCCGGGCTCAGGCCGCCCTGTTCCTGGATCTCCTCGTTGGTCGGCTTGTGCGTGCCCGCCACGCTGACGTGCACGACCGCGGGGCCGAACTCCTGCACGATGGCGCGGTAGTTCGGCGCCGTGCCCGGCGGCAGCGCGGGCAGGGGGGGCGTCACCGGCGTGGGCGCGACTTGCTGGCCGGTGGCGGCCGCGGCGATCCCCGCCGTGCCGCCGCCGGCGCCCGGGGCGGCCACGGCGTTGCTGCTGCTGGAATGGCGCAGCCAGGACGGCAGGTCCAGCGCGCCGGCGGTGCCCATCACCGCCACGCCCGCGCCGAGCATGGCCCACGCGAGCGGCTTCAGGTTGGTCTGTTTCATCAGGTTCGACTCCTTGTCGGCTTCATTCGGGACAGCGCGCCGGTTGCAGGAACCCTGTCCTTCGCGGCGCATGCTGGCAATGTGCGCGCCATGGATGAAGGCTTCGTTAGCTGAACGTGAGGCGAACATTAGGACGCGGCGGACGCCGCGGCCGCGTCCGGGCCCGCGTCAGGCGCGCGCGGGCCAGCGCACGCGCACCCGCAGGCCGCCCGCGGGCGAGTCGCCCAGTTCGACGTCCGCGCCCTGGCGCAGCGCGACCTGGCGCACGATCGCCAGGCCCAGGCCGGAGCCGGTCTCGCCGGCCGCGCTGTCGCGCCGCACGAAGCGGTCGAACACGATCTCGCGATCGGCCGCCGGAATGCCGGGGCCGTCGTCGTCGACCTGCAGCATCGGCGCGCCGGACCGCTCCGCATCCACGCCCACCCACACCGACACATGCCCGCCGGACGGGCTGTAGCGCACGGCGTTGTCGATCAGGTTGCGTGCCAGCACCGCGACGTCGCCGTCGCCGGCCACGGTCGCCGCCTCGGCGCCGTCGGCCACGTCCAGCTCCAGCGTCGTGCCGTGCGCGTCGGCGAACGGCGCCACGTCGCCCATCGCCTGGCGCACCAGCTCGGCCAGCGGCGCGGCGGTGGCCTCGCGAGGCGGGCCCGCCTCGCTGCGTGCGAGCGCCAGCAGTTGCTCGACCAGGCGTGTCGCGCGGTCGACGCCCGCGGTGAGCGCGCGCGCCGCCTCGTCACGGCCGGCCTCGTCGGGCGCGCGCCGGAGCACCTGCACCTGGAGCTTCAGCGCCGTCAGCGGCGAGCGCAGCTCGTGCGCGGCGTCGCCGACGAAGTGGCGCTGCGCGGCCAGCGCCGCGCCCAGGCGGTCGAGCAACGCGTTGAGCGACTGCACCAGCGGCAGCACCTCATCGGGCAGGTCGCCCTCCGGCAGGGCCTGCAGAGAGCTGCTGTCGCGCGAACGCACCTCGGCGGCCAGCCGCTGCAGCGGCGCCAGCGAACGCGACACCAGCCAGCCGATCACCAGGGCGAGCGCCGGCGCGACGGCCAGCAGCGGGACGACGCTGCGCAGCGCGGCCTGCGCGGCGCGCTCGTGGCGCACGCGCTCGGGCTGCGCCACCTGGATCACGCGATCGCGCGCCTCGACGCCGAAGGTGCGCCACACGATGCCACCGGCCGAGATGTCGGCGAACCCCAGCACGGCGCGCGCGGGCGGCTCGTTCTGCAACTGCGTCGCGTAGACCTCATGGCCGTCCTCGCGCCAGATCTGCACGACGTAGTCGAGCTGCCCGTCGGCCAGCGCCCGCGCGTCCTCGGGCGCGATCTCGCCCTGGTCGCGCAGGGACAGCGCCATCTGCCGCAGCTGGTAGTCGAACAGGCTCTCGGTCTGGCGCAGGACGTTCCAGTAGACGGAGCCGCCCATGGCGAGCGCCGCGACCATGAGCACGGCCAGCAGCGACAGCAGCAGGCGCACCCGCAAGGTGCCGCCGGCGTTCAGGCGCAGGCGAAACGGACGCGCTGCCTCGTTCAAGCCGCGGCTCCGCCGTCCGCGCCGGCCGCGTCGCGCTTGCCCAGGTAATAGCCCACCCCGCGCATCGTGCGGATCAGCTCCGGCCCGAGCTTCTTGCGCAGCTGGTGCACGTAGACGCTGACGGCGTTGCTCTCGACTTCCTCGCCCCAGCCGTACAGGCGATCCTCGAGCTGCGCGCGCGACAGGATGGCGCCCGGCCGCTGCAGCAGCGCCTCCAGCACCGCGAGCTCGCGTGCCGACAGCATCACCGGCTCGCCGCGCAGCGTCACCTCGCGCGTGGCCGGGTCGAAGCTCAGATCCTCGTGCGTCAGCCGCGTCGTGGTGCGACCGCTGTGGCGCCGCAGCACGGCGCGCATGCGGGCCAGCAGTTCGTCGAGCTCGAACGGCTTGGTGAGGTAGTCGTCGGCGCCGGCATCGAGGCCGGCCACGCGCTCGCCGAGCGCGTCGCGCGCGGTCAGCACGATCACCGGCGTGGAGTCGTTGCGGCCGCGGATGCCGCGCAGCACGTCCAGGCCGTTGCCCTTGGGCAGGCCGATGTCGAGCAGCACGAGGTCGAAGCGTTCGGTGGCCGTGGTGGCGGACGCCGCCGGCGCGTCGGTCACCCAGTCGACGGCGTGGCCCTCGAGCTTCAGCGCGGCGCGCAGGCTCTCGCCAATCATCCGATCGTCCTCGACCAACAGCAATCTCAAGATGGTGCCCCCAACGCTCCCTACCGGTCGCTGCCCCCCGAGGGGGAGCTCGGTTCGGCTCGGGTGGTGACCCTCGCTTCCCGAGAGCCTGGTCGGGCCTGCGGCCGGCGGTGAACCCTCACCATACCAAATCAGAAAAGCTTCGCGAGCCGCAGCGTGACGCCCGCGAACACCTGCCAGCGCGGCGTCGCGTCGGTCAGGCCACGCGCGGCACCGAAGTCGAACACCGCGGCCGGCGACTGGTTCCAGCTCGCGGCGGCCAGGAGCTGCGCCGTGTCCGGGGTGCCGGCCTGGTGCGTGCCCGAGAACTCCCCGACCACGCCCCACGCGTCGGTCAGGTTGCGCGACAACGCCGCCGCCAGGCCCAGTTGCCAGGCGCTGCCGGCGCCGGAGCCGCCCTGGTGCGTCTCGTTGACGTTGATGTCGGTGTGCCAGCCCGGCGCGAAGTCGCTGCTGAAGATGCCGTTGATCGTCGTCTGCGCATGGCCGATGCCCACGCTGTCCTTGGCGGTGGGCCAGGTCTCGCCGAGCTCCAGGCCCCAGGCGGTGGCATCGCTGACCGCGAAGCGGCGCTTGAGCACCGCGGACGTGTCGCCGAAGCTGTTCTGCGAAGCGCCGCCCACCCTCTGGTGCACCCAGGCGTCGCCGCCGACGCGGATGCCCCAGTCGGGCGTGAAGGCGAGCTTGAGCGTGTAGGGCCAGGTGGCGCGCGAGGCGCCGCTGTCGCTCGCGCGCAGGCCTCCCGCTTCCAGTTCCAGCCAGCCGGGCGCCGACAGCTGCGCCGGCGTGGAGACGCTGGGGCGATAGGGCACGACGGCCGGGCCGCCGTCGTCGGCCGCATGCGCGACGCCGAGGCAGGCGACGGCGGCGATCGCGCAAACAGTCTTGATCATCACAGGACCTTTCGCATCGTGATGCTGGTGGGTTCGAACCCGAGTTCGTCGTAGAGCCGGCGCGCGCCGGCGTTGTGGCCGAAGACATGCAGGCCGACCTGCTGCATGCCGTGCGCGCGCGCCACGCGTTCGAGTTCGGCGAAGGCGGCGCGGGCATGGCCGAGGCGGCGCGCCGCCTCGTCGATCTCGATGTTGTAGACGTACGCCTCGCGCCGGCCGCCCGTCTCGCCTTCCGACCACCACAGCGAGCCCACGCGTTGCCCGCCGGCCTCGTCGTGCAGGTGCATGAAGAACTGGCCCGGCGTGGCCAGCCCCTGCGGCAGCAGCGCGGCGTGCGCTTCCTGTGACTTGACGATGGCCTCGGCCAGCGACCAGCGCCCGTCGCGCACGTTGCTCAGGGCGAAGGCGGGAATCGCCTGCAGCAGCCAGGCGTGGAAATCGGCCTCGGCGAACGGAACGAAGCGGACGCCCATCAGTGGCCGTCGGGGGCCACGACCACGGCCGTGCCGTAGCACAGCACTTCCGTGAGGCCGGCCATGATCTCGGTGGCGTCGTAGCGCATGCCCACGATCGCGTTGGCGCCCATGGCGCGGGCGTGTTCGCACATCTCGTCGTAGGTCTGCCCGCGCGCCTGCTCGCACAGCTCGGTATAGATCGTGATGTTGCCGCCGAACAGGCTCTGCAGCCCACCGATGAAGTTGCCCACGATCGACCGCGAGCGCACGACGATGCCGCGCACGACGCCGAGGTTGCGAACGACGCGATGGCCCGGCAGCTCGAACGCGGTGGTCACCATCGAGGCGGGGATGGCGCCGCTGCGCTGGATGCCGGTGGCCATCGTCACTTCTTCGTGTAGGTGATCTTCTTGGCGCCGCTTTCGCAGCTGCCCACCACCTTCGCGTCGCCCACCTTGTCGGCCTCGACGATGTCCAGCGTGTAGCCGGTGACGTTCTTGGCGTCGAGCTTGGCGGCGATCTCGGACTTCAGTTCCTCGCAGGCCTTGCCGGCCGCGAACGCGGACGAGCCGGCCAGCGCGAGGGCGGCGGCGATGATCAGGGTGACGTTGGTCTTCATGCGAGAGCTCCCCATCGGTGTGAAAGACAGCAGCGACTGTACTGCGGCCGGCTGTCCGATGGTGCTCGCCGTTCGCGAAATCAGATCCCCAGCGGATCGACATCGATCGCCCAGCGCACGATGCCGCGATGCGACGCCTTGAGCGCGGGCAGCTCCGGCGTGAACAGCGCCAGCAGCCGCTGCAGCGTCGCGCGCGACGCGCACTCGATCAGCATCTGGCGCCGCTCGAAGCCGGCGACCTTGGCCACCGACGGCGGCACGGGCGCGTAGAACATCACGTCGGCCGCCTCGGGATACGCCCTGGCAAGCTCGCGCGCCGCGCGCAGGAAGCCCTCGGCGACGTCCTCGGTCTTCGCCTCGGCGCGCAGCAGCGCCAGGTGCGCATACGGCGGCAGGCCCGCCGACGCGCGCTCGGCGAGCTGGGTGGCGGCGAAGGCCGCGAAGTCGTGCTTCTTCAGGGCCTCGAACAGCGCGTGGCCGGGGTTCCAGGTCTGCACCCACATCTCGCTGCCGCGCGCGATGTCGGCGTCGCGACCGGCGCGTCCCCCGGCCTGCATCAGCAGCGCGAACAGGCGCTCGGGCGCACGGAAGTCGGCGGCGAACAGCGCGCTGTCCGGGTTGACGGCGGCCACCAGCGTGACGCGACGGAAGTCGTGGCCCTTGGTGACCATCTGCGTGCCCACCAGCACGTCGACGGCGCCCTCGTGCACCGCGGCCAGCTGCGATTCGAGCGTGCCCTTGGCGCGCGTGGTGTCGGCGTCGATGCGCAGCACGCGCGCGCCGGGCAGCAGCTCGGCGACCTGTTCCTCCAGGCGCTCGGTGCCGCGGCCCATCGGCTCGATGTCGAGGTTGCCGCAGTCCGGGCACGCGCGCGGCACCGGCTCCTGCGTGCCGCAGTGATGGCAACGCAGGATGCGCTCGCCCTTGTGGAACACGCGCCAGGCGCTGCAGTGCGGGCAACCGCTCTTCCACGTGCAGGCCGGGCAGTGCAGCACCGGCGCGAAGCCCCGCCGGTTCAGGAACAGCAGCGACTGCTCGCCGCGCGCCACGCGCTGCTGGATCGCGTCGACCAGCTGCGGCGCCAGCGCCCTGGGCGGCATGCGCGGCGCGGGACGCGGCACCGTGGCCATGTCCAGCAGCCGCACCGCGGGCAGCGCGCCGCGGCCGACGCGCTCGGCCAGCGTCACCTGGCGGTAGCGCCCGGTCTGCGCGTGCGACCAGGTCTCCAGCGACGGCGTCGCCGATCCCAGCAGCACCGGCACCTTGGCCAGGTGTCCGCGATAGACCGCGAGGTCGCGCGCCGAGTAGCGCGCGCCGTCCTGCTGCTTGTACGACGGGTCGTGCTCCTCGTCGACGACGACCAGCCCCAGGCGCGGCAGCGAGGCGAACACGGCCAGCCGCGTGCCCAGCACCAGGTCGGCCTCGCCCAGGTGCGCGGCGAGCCAGTTCTGCAGCCGCTGCACCGGCGTCAGCGCGCTGTGCAGCGACACCAGCCGGCGGCCGGGAAAACGCGCGGCGAAGCGCTGTTCGAGCTGCGGGGTCAGGTTGATCTCGGGCACCAGCACCAGCGCCTGCTTGCCGGACTCGAGCGCCTGTTCGGCCAGCCGCAGGTAGACCTCGGTCTTGCCGCTGCCCGTCACGCCGAACAGCAGCGCCGGCGGCGGGGCCGGCGACGCGGCCCATTCGCCGAGCGTGGCCATCGCGGCCGACTGTTCGGCGGTCAACGGCGGCTTGAGCGGGGGCTGCGCCGCGGCGGCGAGCGCCGGGGCGCGCTTCTTCTTCATGCGCTTGGCCATGCCGGTGTCGTCGAGCTTGCGCAGCTCCGGCGGCAGCACCGCGAGCGCGACCTCGCCCAGACTGCGCTGGTAGTAGCGGGCGGTGAACTCCGCCAGCGCGCGCCAATCGGCGGGCAGTGGCGGCAGGCTGGACAACGCCTCGATGACCGGCTTGAACGCGATGACGGGACGTTCGACGCCCTCCCCGATCGCCGGCGCCGCGGCGGCGTCGAGCGCGGCGAAGTCGGCGTCCCACACCAGCCCCGTGACCTCGCGCCGGCCCAGGGGCACGCGTACCAACGTGCCGGGCGCTAGCGCCTGCTCACACTCATAGGTGAGCAGCGAGCTCAGCCCCGCATGTTGCGGTGCATCGATCGCGACGGCGACGCGCATCAGGCCCGGCTCCCGCGCATCGACCGGAGTTGGGGCCGAAAGTTGTCAGACTTTTGAGCTGCGAGCGATAAGCTCATGATCCGTAAGGAGTTTTGTAGTCGCCCACAGTTTCTGTGGATAACTTTGTGGGAAAGCCGGCAGAACCGCCGCCAAGGGCTTGATTCGCCACGCCCGGCGCCGGAACGCTCAAAATTGATGCACGCCCAAAATATCTTGGCGGATCAATGACTTGGGCCCACTTTGCGGCGTTTCCCGGGGGGGCTGGTGTACCCCCCGGGGCAAGGTTATCGCTCTCTGAATATTGGGGATAAGTCAACACCTGAGCACTCACTTACCGCACAAATCGCGTGCTTTCTGCGTTCGCGGTACGCAAGTGGTCTCCTACAGCCCATGGTGGCGACGCGAATGCGCGTGCACGGCCTCCACGAGCGCGGCGACATGTTCGGGCGGCGTGAACTGGCTGATGCCGTGGCCCAGGTTGAAGACATGGCCGCCGACCCGCCCCGTCGAGTCGCGTTGCGCGCCGAAGCTGTCGAGCGCGGCCCGCGCCTCGGCCTGGATCGCCTCCGGTGGCGCGAACAGCGCCATCGGATCGAGGTTGCCCTGCAGCGCCACGCGGTCGCCGACGCGCCGGCGCGCGCTGCCGAGATCGGTCGTCCAGTCGAGGCCGACGACGTCGGCGCCGGTGTCGGCGATCGCTTCCAGCCACTGGCCGCCACCCTTGGTGAAGACGATGACGGGGATGCGCTGACCCTCTTTCTCGCGCTGCAGCCCGGCGACCACGCGTCGCGTGTACGCCAGCGAGAAGTTGCGGAAGGCCGCGTCGGCGAGCACGCCGCCCCAGCTGTCGAACATCATCACGGCCTGCGCCCCGGCGTCGATCTGGGCGTTCAGGTAGGCCGCGACGGCATCGGCGTTGATCGCCAGCAGGCGGTGCATCAGGTCGGGCCGCGCGTACATCAGCGTCTTGACCTGGCGGTAATCGTCGGAACCGGCACCCTCGACCATGTAGCAGGCGAGCGTCCACGGACTGCCGGAGAAGCCGATCAGGGGCACCCGGCCGTCCAGCGCCTTGCGGATCGCGCTGACCGCGTCGAACACGTAGCGCAGCTTGTCCATGTCGGGCACCGCCAGCCTGGCGACGGCGGCCTCGTCACGCACGGTCGACGCGAAGCGCGGGCCCTCGCCCTCGGCGAACGACAGGCCCAGGCCCATCGCGTCGGGCACGGTCAGGATGTCGGAGAACAGGATCGCCGCGTCGAGCGGGAAACGCTCCAGCGGCTGCAGCGTCACCTCGGTGGCGAACTCGACATTCGTGGCCAGGCCCATGAAGCTGCCGGCGCGGGCGCGCGTGGCCTTGTACTCCGGCAGGTAGCGGCCGGCCTGGCGCATCAGCCAGATCGGCGTGTAGTCGATCGGCTGGCGCAGGCATGCGCGCAGGAAGGTGTCGTTTTTCAGGGCAGGCCACATATGCGGCGGATTATCCCCGGCCCCGGTCCCCGGCGGCCTGCGCGGCGTCAGGCGCGAGGGATGGAGCCGGCGCGGCGCTCGGGCATGCCGGCTCGTGGCGCCCGTCAGATGGGCTTGACCGGGCCGCGGAACTTCTCCTTGTGCGGCTTGCCGGGCAGCGGCGGGATCTCGACCTCCGGCGCGCTGGCGGTGGCCGCCGGCAGGCGCGACAACAGGTGGGTGATCAGCTTGAGGCGGCCGGCCTTCTGGTCGTTGAAGTCGACGAGCGTCCATGGCGCCCACCTGGTGTGCGTCGCCTCGAGCATGCGGTCGCGCGCACGGCCGTACTCGACGTACTTGCTGCGCGCCAGCAAGTCCACCGGCGAGAGCTTCCACTGCTTGAGCGGATCATCCTGCCGTTCCGCGAAGCGCTGCTCCTGTTCGGCCTGGTCGACCGTCAGCCAGTACTTGAACAGCCGGATGCCGTCGTCGACCAGCATCCTCTCGAACACGGGCGCCTGCTTGAGGAAGGCGTCGGTCTGCGCCGGGGTGCAGAAGCCCATCACCGCCTCGACGCCGGCGCGGTTGTACCAGCTGCGATCGAACAGCGTCATGTCGCCGGCCGTGGGCAGGTACGCGACATAGCGCTGGAAGTACCACTCGCCCTGTTCGCGCTGGGTGGGCACGCCCAGTGCGGCGATGTGGCACTGGCGCGTGTTGAGTTTCTCGGAGATGGCCTTGATGACGCCGCCCTTGCCGGCCGTGTCCCGCCCCTCGAACAGGACGACGACGCGTTCGCCGCGCTCCGCGAGCAGGCGCATCACGCCCGTCAGCTCGACCTGCAGCGGGCGCAGCTGGTCCTCATAGGAATGTCCGGCAGGCTTCTTCTTGCTCATGCCGCCATGATGCCCCGGACGGACGGCAGAGACTGCCGAAGGG
>JAEKKH010000299.1 GCA_019510465.1 Burkholderiales bacterium | reverse complement strand
GAGTACGCGCACGGCGTCAGCGGCACGATCAAGAACACGCTCGACTGGCTGGTGAGCTTCCCGCCGTTCATCCACAAGCCGGTGGCCGTGATCAACGCGTCGCCGCGCGCGCACCACGCCGACGACGCGCTGCGCGAGACGCTGCGCACGATGTCGGCCGGTCTCGTCGGCGAGCGCTCCCTTGCCGTCGCGTTGCTGGGCGCGCACAGGGACGAGGCCGCGATGGCGGCGTCGCCGGACGTGGCCGCGGTGGTCGCCGAGGCGCTGGCCGCGCTGCGCGCCGAGATCGAGCGCCAGCGCGCCGGCGACGTCCCGGTGTTTCCCCTGTCGGACGCCTGAAGGCCGCACGCCCCGGTTGCCGCCTGACCGCCGGAGTCGGATACTGGCGCCATGGCCATCCCGCACGCAAGCTCCGGACAGGTCGTCGAGATCCTGTCCAGCGACGGCAGCCTGCCGTCCGACCAGTCGTACGCCGTCTTCAAGAGCGAGCAGCTGGAGGTCATGCGCCTCGTGCTGCCGGCGGGCAAGGCGTTTCCGCCGCACCGCGTGGCCGGCGAGATCACGGTGCAGTGCCTCTCGGGCAGGCTCGAACTCAACGTCGACGGCGCGCGGCAGGTGCTGCGCGCCGGCCAGCTGATGTTCCTGCGCGGCGGCGTGCAGCACGGGCTGGTGGGCATCGAGGACGCGATCGCGCTCGTCACCATCGTGCTGGCCAAGCCTTGATACAGACGGGTTCTTCTCTTTGTCGCACGGCGGGCGTATAACGGCGCGGTCGAGCGGACACGTCGGTCCCCGACCACGCAAGGAGGAGTGGACATGAAGCAAACTGGCGCCGAATTCATCGGCACGTTCTGGCTGGTATTGGGCGGCTGCGGCAGCGCGGTGCTGGCGGCGGCGTTTCCCGGGCTGGGCATCGGCCTGCTGGGCGTCTCGCTGGCGTTCGGCCTGACGGTGCTGACGATGGCTTTCGCGATCGGTCCGATCTCGGGCTGCCATCTCAACCCGGCGGTGTCCGTGGGCCTGTGGGCCGCGGGCCGCTTCCCGGCCAACAAGCTGCTGCCCTACATCGTGGCCCAGGTGCTGGGCGCGATCGTCGCCGGCGGCGTGCTGTACGTGATCGCCAGCGGCGCACCGGGCTTCGACGTCGCCAAGGGCTTTGCTTCCAACGGCTACGGCCTGCGTTCGCCGGGCGGTTACTCGATGCTGGCCGGACTCGTGTGCGAGGTCGTGATGACGGCGTTCTTCCTCGTCATCATCCTGGGTTCGACCGACGGCCGCGCCTCGGCGCAGTTCGCGCCCATCGCCATCGGCCTGGCGCTGACGTTGATCCACCTGATCAGCATCCCGGTGACCAATACCTCGGTCAATCCCGCACGCTCCACGGGCGTGGCGATCTATGCCGGCGCGGCGGCGCTGGAGCAGCTCTGGCTGTTCTGGGTGGCGCCCATCGTCGGTGCCTGCCTCGGCGCGCAGATCTTCAAGGCGATCCGGCCCACCGAGATCTGAAGGCTGTGGCAACATCGCGCTCCTTCGAACGACAGGAGCGCGACGGCGTGGCCCGCAACATCGAGATCAAGGCGCGCGTCGCCGACCTGGACGCGCTGCGCGCCCGCGCAGCCGCCATCGCCGACGACGGCCCGGTCGAGATCCCGCAGGACGATACCTTCTTCGCCTGCGCCCACGGCCGGCTGAAGCTGCGCGTGCACGCGGACGGCCGCGGCGAGCTGATCGCCTACCGGCGCGCCGACGATGGCGGGCCGAAGGTCTCCGACTACCTGCTCTCGCCGACGGGCTCGCCCGACACGCTGCGCGACGTCCTGGCGCGCGCGAACGCCGTCGAGGGTCGCGTCGTCAAGCACCGCACGCTGTTCCTGGTCGGCCGCACCCGCGTGCACCTCGACCGCGTGCAGGGCCTGGGCGACTTCATGGAACTCGAGGTGGTGCTCGCGGACGACGAAGACGTCGAGGGCGGCATGCGGGAGGCGCACGCGCTGATGGCGCGGCTGGGCATTGCCGAGGAGGCGTTGGTGCGGGGCGCGTATCACGACCTGCTGCGGGCCGGGCCGGGTTCCTGAACCCCGACCCGCCTGCGCATGCGCGCTTGCCGGCGCCGCGGGCGTCCGCCTCAACCGGCGTCGCGCAGGCCGAGAGACGCCCACGCGAACACCGCGACGTTGGCCATGACGGTGAGCCAGAACAGCACGCGAAAGCTCCGCTTGACCGTCTTGTGCCGGAGCACCTGCTGCGCCACGATCGCCCCCGGCCAGCCGCCGACGGCGCCGAGCGACAGCAGCACGAGCTCCGGCACGCGGTCGCCGCCGCGGCGCGCCGCGAACTTGTCGATGCCGTAGACCGCCGCGCACAGCGCGCTCGCCCCCAGGTACGGCGCGTCGACCCACCCCGGCACGCCGCGCACCAGCAGCACGAGCGCGTACGCGAGGCCGAAGCCCGCGAGCGCGCAGGCGCCGGCGGCGTCCACGCGAAACGGGACAGCGGAGTCGGACGAAGGTCGGCGCGGCATGGCGGCACTGTACGATGGAGCGCCAACCAGCCCTGTCTCGCGCCATGCAGATCCGCCCCTTCCGGGATTCCGACGAAGCCGCCGTCATCGCCTTGTGGGAGGCCGCGGGCCTCACCCGATCGTGGAACGATCCGCGCAAGGACGTCGAACGCAAGCGATCGGTGCGGCCCGAGTGGTTCCTGGTGGGCACCGTCGGCGAGGCCGTGATGGCGTCGATCATGATCGGCTACGACGGCCACCGCGGCTGGATCAACTACCTCGCGGTCGATGCCGCGCATCGCAACCAGGGCCACGCGCGCACGCTCATGCGCGAGGCCGAGCGCCTCCTCGCCGCCGCGGGCTGCCCGAAGATCAACCTGCAGATCCGTTCGACCAACGCCTCGGTGATCGCGTTCTACCAGCGCATCGGCTACCTGCAGGACGACGTCGTCAGCTTCGGCCATCGGCTGATCGCCGACGAGTGAATGGGCCAGCCTGCCATCCTGCGAGCGCGCGCAGGATGCCACCGCCCGGCTAGTCGACGATGCCCTCGATGCGGCGGGCGCGCACGCGCTTGCCCTTGACGAAGCCCGCGTTGAGCTGGGCCAGCACCTTGTCGGCGATGCCGCGTTCGACGGCCACGTAGGTCGCCATGTCGGTCACGTTGATCTTGCCGATCTGCGCACCGGCGACGCCCATGTCCTTGGTCAGCGCGCCCAGCACGTCGCCGGGACGGATCTTCTCCTTGCGGCCGCCCAGGATCTGCAGCGTGACCATGGGCGCGACGAGCGGCTGCTCGTCGCCGGCGTCCAGCTCCGACAGCTGGTGCCATTCGGTCGCGCTCTTCTGCAGCAGCTCGATGTTGCCGACGCGGCCCATCTCGTCGAGGCTGGCCAGGTTCAGCGCGATGCCCTCCTCGCCGGCACGGCCGGTGCGCCCGATGCGGTGGATGTGCTGCTCGGGCTCGTAGGTGACGTCGACGTTGACGACGCAGGCGAGCTGCGGCACGTCGAGGCCGCGCGCGGCCACGTCGGTGGCCACCAGCACCGAGCAGCTGCGGTTGGCGAACTGGATCAGCACCTGGTCGCGGTCGCGCTGCTCGAGGTCGCCGTGCAGCGCGATGGCCTGGATGCCCTCGGCGGTCAGGACGTCGACCAGGTCGCGGCACTGCTGCTTGGTGTTGCAGAACGCGATCGTGTTGGCGGGCTGGTAGTGACGCAGCAGCCGTCCGACGGCGTGCAGGCGATCCCGGTCCTCGACCTCGTACCAGAGCTGCACGATCTGCGCGGCGGAGTGGCGCGACTCCACCTTCACCATCTGCGGGTTGCGCATGAACTGCTGGCTCAGCTTGGCGATGCCCTCGGGATACGTCGCCGAGAACAGCAGCGTCTGGCGCGTCTTCGGGCAGGCGAGCGCGACGGCCTTGATGTCGTCGACGAACCCCATGTCCAGCATGCGATCGGCCTCGTCCAGCACCAGCGTCTTCAGGCCGGACAGGTCGAGCGCCTCGCGCTCCAGCAGGTCCAGCACGCGGCCGGGCGTGCCGACGACGACGTGCGCGCCATGCTCCAGGCTCGCCAGCTGGTTGCGCACGGGCACCCCGCCGACGACCGTCAGCACCTTGATGTTCTCCTCGGCGCGCGCGAGGCGGCGCGTCTCGACGGCCACCTGCTCGGCCAGCTCGCGCGTCGGGCACAGCACCAGCGCCTGCACGCCGAAGTGGCGCGGGTTGAGCTTGTCCAGCATCGCCAGGGCGAACGCGGCCGTCTTGCCGCTGCCCGTCTTGGCCTGCGCGATCAGGTCCTGGCCCGCGAGCGCCGCGGGCAGGGCGGCGGCCTGGATGGGCGTCATCTCGACGTAGCCCAGCTGCGCGAGGTTGGCCAGCGCCTGCGGGGGCAGCGCGAGCGTGTCGAAGGAGGTGGCGGGCGCGGGCGAGTTCATGGTGCGATTGTCGGCGATGCGCCGTCTCGCGCATACGCCACGCGGAGTAGGATCGGCCCGCCCGCCTTCCCGTGTCCCGCCGATGACCGCCGCCGACCGCCAATCCAGCCCTGCCGCCGAACGCAACCGCCAGCCGATCCTGGACGTCCTGCGGCGCGTGCTGCCGCCCGCGGGCCGCGCGCTCGACATCGCCAGCGGCAGCGGGCAGCACGTGTCCTGGTTCGCGCGCCACCTGCCGGGCTGGACCTGGCAGCCGAGCGAGTACGCGGCGGACACGCTGCCGTCGATCGCCGCCTGGAGCGTGCTGGACGAGGCCGACCTGGCGGAGTCGCCGCAGGCCGCCGTCGGCACCGGCCCGCTCGCCAACATCGCGCCGCCGCTGCAACTGGACGTCTGCGCCGCCGCGTGGCCGGTCGCCGGCGCGTTCGATGCCATCACCTGCATCAACATGCTGCACGCGTCGCCGCCCGCCACGCTGCCCGGCCTGATGCAGGGCGCCGGCCGCCATCTCGCGCGCGGCGGCGTGCTCGCCACCTACGGCCCGTACATCCTCGACGACGAGCCGCTCGCGCCCGGCAACGTCGAATTCGACCGCTGGCTCAGGAGCGAGCGCGACCCCAGCTGGGGCATCCGCCGCCTGGCCGACGTCGCTGCGCACGCGCGCGACGCGGGCCTGCGCCTGCGCGAGCGCGTCGCGATGCCGGCCAACAACCTGATCCTGGTCTTCGAACGCGAAGGAAGCTGACATGGCCGATTCCTCGGACACCCGCGACGCCTCGACCGACGGCGTTCCCGCCGAACGGGCCATCGCCGAGACGCGCGCCTGGGTGCGCCGCGCCGTGATCGGCCTGAACCTGTGCCCGTTCGCGCGCGCCGTCGACGCCAAGGACCAGATCCGCTACGTCTTCAGCGACGCCACCGACCCCGAGACGCTGCTCGCGACGCTCGTGGTCGAGCTGCAGCGGCTGGCAGATACCGATCCGCAGGTTGTCGACACGACCATGCTGATACATCCCCGGGTATTGACGGACTTCGAGGATTTCAACGATTTCCTCGAACTCGCCGACGCCGCGACCGAGGACCTGGACCTCGACGGCATCCTGCAGGTGGCCAGCTTCCACCCGCGCTTCCAGTTCGCCGACACCGAACCCGACGACATCACCAACGCGACCAACCGCTCGCCGTACCCCACCCTGCATCTGCTGCGCGAGGAAAGCGTCGACCGCGCCGTGGCCGCGTTCCCCGAGGCCGAGGCGATCTTCGAACGCAACATGGAGACGCTGGAAAAGCTCGGCGCCGAGGGCTGGGCCGAGGTGAGGAAACGCTGGGAGGACGACGCCGCGGCCGAATCGGGGGGCGCCTGAGAAGGGACTGAACCCCTTCGGACGTGCAAGCTTTGCAAGCTCGCGGCACACTGGGGACATGCTCCCTCCGGCCTCTTCCTCGGTCGCCGTCGCCTCGCTGCTGGTCGTCGATGACAACATCGTTCAGCGCATCCAGGTGGTGGCGCTGTGCCGCGAGCTGGGCATCGACATGATCTACGAGGCGGGCAGCGGCGCCGAGGCGCTGGAACTGCTGTCGCTGCTCGTGTTGCCGCCCGACGTGGCCATCGTCGATCTCGAGATGCCCGGCATGGACGGCATCGAGCTGATCGAGCGCCTGCACGAACGCAAGCTCGCGATCCCGCTCATCGTCGTGTCGGGCCGCGAGGCGGTGCTGATCGACACGGTGGAGACGATGGCGCGCAACCTCGGCATCCCCGTGATGGCGGGCATACGCAAGCCCTTGCGCAGGGAGAGCCTGGCGGCGGCGCTCGAGGGCTGGGACCGCGAGCGCGCCGGCCCGGCGACGGCGGCGGCGGACCGCGCCGCGCTGCCACCGATCGACCCGGGCGAACTCGCCGCCGCGATCGCTTCCGGCGAGATCGCCGTGCACTACCAGCCCAAGGTCGACATGGCGCGCGGCGACGTCTGCGGCGTCGAGGCGCTCGCGCGCTGGACGCATCCGCGGCTGGGCCCGATCGGCCCCGACCGCTTCATCCAGGTGGCCGAGGAGCAAGGCCTGATCCACGCCCTCACGATGGCGGTGCTGCGCCAGGCCTTCGGCGACGCCGCGCGCTGGCGCGCGGGCGGCCTGCACCTGTCGCTGGCCGTCAACCTGTCGCCGCGGCTGCTGGACGATCCTTCGATCGTGCGCGAACTCTCGCAACTGCTCGAGGAGCACGGCCTGGACGCCCGCCGGGTCGTCCTGGAGATCACCGAGAACTCGCTCGTCGACTGCATGGGCGTCGCGCTCGGCGTCCTCGCGCGGCTGAGGCTGAAGGGCTTCCGCCTGTCGATCGACGACTACGGCACGGGGTTCTCGTCGATGCAGCAGCTCGCGCGCATCCCGTTCACCGAGCTCAAGATCGACCGCGCCTTCGTGCACGGCGCGGCGCAGCGCACGAACCTGCGCGTGATCCTGCAGTCCGCGCTGGACATGTCGCGCCAGCTGGGCCTGGTGACGGTGGCCGAGGGCATCGAGACGCTGCCCGACTGGCAGCTCGTGCGCGACTCCGGCTGCGGCATCGGCCAGGGCTTCCTGGTGGCCAAGGCGATGCCGGTGGACGAATTGCCGCGCTGGATCGAGGCGCACGAGGCCCGGTTGCGCGAGCTGGGGACGAGCGAGTAGGGCGCCGCTCAATCCGTTCGCTTGAGGACCACCTTGAACATCGTCGTCCACCCGTCCGGCCCCTGTGCCTCGCTCCAGGCCTCGTAGGCCTTGTCGCCCTGGCGCGTCCAGCGGGCCCGATAGACGAGCGCCTCGCCGTCGGAGACGTACTGCGTGTCGGGAAACAGCAGCGCCTCGGGCAGGCTTTCCACCGTGCCGCGGCTGGAGCCGCCGCCGTTCTCGATGTACAGGAAGGCGAGGTGGTTGCCTACGGTATCGACGAAGTAGGTCGACTCGCCCGTCATGTCGGGCTTGCCGGGCCGGCGCACGGTGTGGGTGTCTCGCAGCACGCTGCCGCCGTACATCCAGAAGAAGCAGTGTTCGTCGGTGGTCTTGCCGTCGGCGAACATGCCCTTCCAGCAGTGCCCTGCGAGGAAGGCCATCGGCTTGAGCAGTTCGGCCGGCGCCGCCGCGGCCGTGCCGGCGAGCGTGGTCAGGGCGAGGGCGGCGAGAAGATGGCGCATGAGGGGCTCCGGTGGGACGGCGCTCGCGCGGCCGCGCGAGGCCAACGCAGTCTAGGACAAAGCCGGCCCGTGCGCCGCCTGGGTCAGGCGACGTCGGCCCGCCGCCGCGCGCGCAGCGCCATCACCTGCAGCGTGGCGCCGGCCAGGAACAGCAGGAACCAGGCGGCCAGCGTGCCCTTGACGATCGCGGACATCGGTCCGTCCGCGATCGGCTGCGACGGCGGTAGCCGCGTGAGCGTCTCGTTGATGCCGGGCACCAGCAGCAGGAAGAAGCTGAAGGACATCGCGAGCGTGGCGAGGTAGTCGCGCGCCCGGCCCAGCGCCTCGATGCGCGGGACGAACCAGGCGGCCGCGAGCGCGAGCAGGGCGAGCAGCCCCAGGGCATGCCCCGGGTTGAAGCCGCCGGTGCTCGAGAGCCCGAAGGAGGTGAGCACCGATGCCACCAGTCCGGCGACGTAGACGCGCCCGGCGGTCGTCCGGGGCTCGATCCGGCGATCGATCGCCAGGCTGCCCAGGCCGGCCACGAGCGGCACCAGGCTGATGGCGGTATGGGCGATGCCCAGGGTGGAGAGCGGATGGGGCATGATGTTTTCCAATAGTGAACCTACTAGTTGGTAGGCAATGTGGTCAAAAAAAACCCGACGGCCTCACCGGTGCGTCAGGCGATGCAGCACGGGCTTCATGATCGTGCCGAACAACTCGGTGTCGCCATGGGCGCGCGCCGCGAGCATGGCCCCATGCACGGACGCCATGAGGGCCAGGGCCTCGGCCTGGGCGGGTCCCCGCAGATGGAAAACGTCGTCGGCGACGCCGCGCTCCAGCACGGCCTGCAGCCAGCTGGCCAGGTCGTCGAAGTGCCCACGCACTTCCGCCGCGACCTCGGCGGGGATGGTCGGCATCTCGGCGGCCAGCATGGCGCAGACGCAGAACGGCGCCGAGCCGTCGCGGATGCAGGCGGTCCAGTAGCCGACGTAGGCGTGCAACTGCGCCAGCGGGTCGGCGATGCGTTGCTCGAGGGCGGCCATGCCGGCGCGCGCGCCGTCGCGGTAGCGCCTGACGACCATGCGCACCAGGTCGGCCTTGCTGGCGAAATGATGGTGGACGCTAGGCTTGCTGATGCGCACGGCCGCCGAGATGTCGGCATAGCTGAAGCCGTTGTAGCCGCGCACGGCGAGCAGGGACTGCGCGCAGGCGACGATCTCGGTGGCTTTCGGGGAGAGATCCATGTCCATTCGGCGCAGTCTACCAACTAGTAGGCTGGTGTCAAGCCACGTGGACGCGAAGGCGGCGGCCGGCAGGGCGTCCGGGCCTCTCGGCGTTCGTGGATCCCGCGCCGGAGCGACGCGGCGGCCTGTCATCCTGCCCGGAGCGAAGCGCAGCCGCGGGAGCCACGCCGGACGAGACCTTGCGCTATCGTCGTCGGCGTGGCGGCGCCATCGACCGGCTGGCCCGCCGAGGAATGCTTCCATGACCGAACACCGCATCTTCTCCACCCCGTTCTCCAGCGTGTATCCGCTCTACGTCCAGAAGGCCGAGCGCAAGGGCCGCACCACGGACGAGGTCGACCGCATCATCCGCTGGCTCACCGGCTACGACGAGGCCGGGCTGCGGCGGCAGCTCGCGGCGGGAAGCGACTTGCGCACCTTCTTCGACCAGGCGCCGGCCCTCCACCCGAACAGCGCGCTGATCACCGGCGTGGTCTGCGGCGT
>JAEKKH010000298.1 GCA_019510465.1 Burkholderiales bacterium | reverse complement strand
GCCGACGAAGCCGTCGACCGGCTGGCCCTGGTGGAACATCACGCAGAACGGGATCGAGCGCACGCCGAAGGCCTGGCTCAGCTGGCCGGCGATCTCGGGCTGCTCGTCGCTGTTGAGCTTGGCGAGCTTGAAGCGGCCCTCGTAGGCCGTCTCCAGCTTCTCGAGGATCGGGCCCAGGCTGCGGCACGGGCCGCACCACGGGGCCCAGATGTCCAGCAGGATGGGCTGCTGCATCGAATCCTGCAGCAGGTCGTTCTCGAAATTCTGGAGGGTGATGTCAATCATGGACGGGTCTGCCTGTGCCCCCGGCTAAAATCGCTGTTTTACCGGGAGTGATTCTTGAATAGTGCCTCGCCTGTGGTCGGCGTCGTCATGGGGTCGGCGAGCGACTGGGAGACGATGAAGGCGGCTGCCGACATTCTCGCCGAGTTCGCCATTCCCTTCGAGGCGCGCGTCGTCTCTGCACATCGCATGCCCGACGACATGTTCGCGTACGCCGAAGGCGCGGTCGCGCGCGGCCTGCAGGCCATCATCGCCGGCGCCGGCGGCGCCGCGCACCTGCCGGGCATGCTGGCCGCCAAGACGGTCGTGCCCGTCCTGGGCGTGCCCGTGGCCAGCCGCCACCTGAGCGGGGTCGATTCGCTTCACTCCATCGTCCAGATGCCCAAGGGCGTGCCCGTCGCGACGTTCGCGATCGGCGCGGCCGGCGCGGCCAACGCGGCCCTGTTCGCGGTGGCCCAGCTCGCCACCCGCGACGCGGCGCTGCGCGGCAGGCTCGAGGCCTTCCGTGCGAAGCAGACGGAGGCCGCCCGCGCGATGACCCAGGAGCTGAAGTGAACAAGGCGCGCAAGGGCCAGCCCCTGTCGCCCGGCGCCACGCTGGGCGTGCTGGGCGGCGGCCAGCTGGGCCGCATGTTCGTGCACGCCGCGCAGACGCTGGGCTTCGACACGCTGGTGCTCGATCCCGACAAGCACAGCCCTGCCGGTGTCGCCGCCCACTACCAGCTGTGCGCGCCCTACGACGACGAGCGGGCGCTGGCCGAGATGGCCGGCCGCTGCGACGCCGTCACCACCGAGTTCGAGAACGTGCCCGCGCCGTCGCTGGCCTCGCTGGCCCAGGACATCCCGGTCGCGCCGTCGGCCGATGCCGTCGCCATCTGCCAGGACCGCGCCGCCGAGAAGGCGCACTTCGGGCGTGCCGGCGTGCCGTGCGCGCCGCACGCGGTCATCGAGACGGCCGAACAGCTCGCGGCCGTCGCCGACGACCTGCTGCCCGGCATCCTGAAGACGGCCCGCCTGGGCTACGACGGCAAGGGCCAGGTCACCGTGGCCGACCGCGCCGCGCTGTCCGAGGCCTGGACGCAGCTGCGCAACGTCCCCTGCGTGCTCGAGAAGCGCCTGCCGCTGGCCTACGAGCTGAGCATCATCGTGGCGCGCGGCGCCGACGGCCAGGTCGTCACGCTGCCGGTGCAGCAGAACCTGCATCGCGGCGGCATCCTCGCGCTGACCACCGTGCCGGCGCCCGACGTCACGCAGCCGCAGTCCGACCAGGCCGTCGCGCGCGCGACGGCCATCGCCGGGTCGATGGGCTACGTCGGCGTGCTGTGCGTCGAGTTCTTCGTGCTGCAGGACGGCTCGCTGGTGGCCAACGAGATGGCGCCGCGCCCGCACAACTCCGGCCACTACAGCATCGACGCCTGCGACCTGTCGCAGTTCGAGCTGCAGGTGCGCACGCTGGCCGGCCTGCCGCTGGTCACGCCGCGCCAGCACTCGCCGTGCGAGATGGTCAACCTGCTGGGCGACCTGTGGTTCGAGGACGGGCGCGAGCGCGAGCCCGACTGGGCCGCGCTGCTGGCGCTGCCCGGCATGCACCTGCACCTGTACGGCAAGAAGCAGGCGCGCCCGGCCCGCAAGATGGGCCACCTCACCGTGACGGCCGCCACGCCCGCGCTCGCCCGCGAGCGCGCGAACGCCGCCGCCGCCGTGCTGGGGCTGCAAGGGTTCTGATGGCCATCGTCAGCGGCAACGACCCGGCGGCGCTGCAGCGCGCCGCGGCCGAACTGGCCGCGGGCGAGCTCGTGGCCTTTCCCACCGAGACGGTGTATGGCCTGGGCGCGCGCGCCGACGACGACGCGGCGGTCGCCAGGATCTTCGCCGCCAAGGGCCGGCCGGCCGACCATCCGCTGATCGTGCACGTGCGCGACGTCGCCGGCGCGCAGGTCTTCGCGCGCGAGTGGCCCGCGAGCGCACGCAAGCTGGCCGACGCGTTCTGGCCGGGCCCGCTGACGGTGATCGTGCCGCGCCGCGACGGCATCGGCGCGGCCTCGGCCGCGGGACAGGATTCGATCGGCCTGCGCTGCCCGGCGCACCCGGCCGCGCGGGCGCTGCTCGAGGCGGCGGCCGCGCTCGGCGTGGCCGGCGTGTCCGGCCCCAGCGCCAACCGCTTCGGCCGCATCAGCCCGACCACCGCCGCGCACGTGTTCGAGGAATTCGGCGACGCGATGACCATCGTCGACGGCGGCGAGTGCGACGCCGGCATCGAGTCGGCCATCGTCGATTGCAGCCGCGGCGCACCCGCGCTGCTGCGGCCGGGCGTGCTCACGCGCGAGCGCATCGAGGCCGCGCTCGGCGAGCCCTTGCGCGACGCCGGCCGCGACGCGCCGCGCGCCTCGGGCACGCTCGAGGCGCACTACGCGCCGCGCGCCAAGCTGCGCCTGATGCCGGCCGAGCAGTTGCGTGTCGCGCTGGGCGTGCTCGCGAAATCGACCGTTAACCCGGTCGCTGTATATTCCCGCACCGTCACGCCCGACCGCTCGGTGCGTGCCAGCCGCACGATGCCGGACGATCCGGTGGCCGCCGCGCACGAACTGTTCGCCTCCCTGAGGGAACTCGACAGTACGGGCGCCAGTCTGATCTGGGTCGAGTCGCCCCCCGATGCCCCCGCCTGGGACGGCGTGCGCGACCGGCTGCAGCGCGCGGCCGCCGCATGACAACCCAGGGAGCCCGGCGCGCGTCGCCGCCGGAACCGAGAACATCCATCAGGAGAACGAATGCTTTTCAATGAACGCCTGCGCCGCATCGCGTCGCGATCGGTCGCGGGAGTGGTCGCCGTCGGCGCGCTCGTCGCGCTGGCCTCGTGCGGTGGCGGCACCTACCAGCAGAAGGCATTCGTGCCGGCGCGCATCCTGTCGTTCGGCGACGAGAACAGCCGCATGGAAGGCTCGCAGGGCCTGAAGTACAGCATCAACGGCATCTCGCAGTCGACGCAGCAGGTCGACTGCACGCAGAACCCGATCTGGAGCCAGCTGGTCGCGAACTCGTACGGCCTGGTCTACCAGCGCTGCAACGTCAACGCGAACTTCGAGACCGACGCGATCGACCTGACCACCGTCGGCGCCACCGTCGACGACGTCGTCAACAGCGTGGCCGCGTTCACGGCCGGCGACACCTTCAACGGCAACGACCTCGTCACGCTGTGGGTGGGCATGCACGACGTGCTCAACGAGTACAAGTCCAATGCGACCGGCGACGAGACGGTGCTGCTGTCGGACATGAAGGAGCAGGGCGTCAAGCTGGCCAACCTCGTCAACCAGATCGAGGCGAGCGGCGCCAAGGTGATCCTGCTGACGATTCCCGACATGAGCGATTCGCCCTTCGCCTATACCGAGTCGCTCAAGGGCGACTTCGACCGGATGAAGCTGCTGGCGGACATGAGCACGCAGTTCAACCTCGGTCTCGTCACCAACTTCATCAACGACGGCAGCAAGGTCGGCCTGGTGCAGGTCGACAACTACGTGCGCAACGCGGTGCGCAACCCGACGGGCAACGGCTTCATCCAGTTCGCCAACCAGGCGTACGGCTGTCTCGACTCCGCGCCGCTGCCCACCTGCAACGACGACACGCTGCGTCCGGACCCGACCACGGGCCAGATCACGTCGGCCCACTTCCTGTGGGCGGACGCCACGCACCTGGGTGCCGCGATGCAGAGCCAGATCGGCACCGTCGCCGCGCAGCGCGCCCACGCGAACCCGTTCTAAGCCCCGGCGCAATCCTCCGCGTCGGTGCTGCGCTGCACCATGTGGCCCTCCCGCGACGTCCCTGCCGCGCGAGGGCTTTCTTGTCTTCACACCGCGCCGGCCCCGACATAACGTCGGCGTCCGGGTTGTGCGGCTGCGTGCGTCTGCATGAGGTCGACAGGGAAGTCCCCCATCTTGGGGCACACCCCGGGTGCGTATAGTTTTTATCAAATCGAACGACCGTTCGATTGACCTTTTGACTTTCCCTCCGGCGAGGTGCACATGAAGAAATTCCACGTCCTGACCACGGCCCTCGCGGCTGCGGTTTTCCTGGCTGGCTGCGGCGGCAACGAAGCCGGCGACCAGACGCCGCGCGTCGCCTTCACGTCGATGGTGAGCTTCGGCGACAGCCTCAGCGACGTCGGCTCGTACGCGGTCGGCGTGGTGAAGCTGCAGGGCGGCGGGCACTACTCGATCAACGGCAAGGGCGCCACCGGCCTGCTGTGGACCAACTGGACGGAATTCCTCTCGGCCACGCTGGCCCTGAGCGCGCCTTGCGCCGCCGAGACCGGCCTCACGCCGGTGCAGGGCGCGGTGCCCATCATCGGCGACGAGACGCCGACCTTCCACGACGCCAGCAACGGCGGCACCTGCACGAACTACGCCCAGGGCGGCGCGCGCGTCACGTCGCCGGTCGGCCCGGGCAACGCGGCGCTGTTCAACCCGAACGACCAGAGCACGTCCGGCGACGCCATCGGCCAGCTGACGGTTCCGGTGAAGACGCAGATCGCCAACTACCTCGCCCACAACGGCGGCAAGTTCTCGAGCGATCAACTGGTGACGGTGTTCGCTGGCGGCAACGACATCTTCATGAACGCCGGAGGCGTGCTCGCGGGCCTCGAAACCCCGACGCAGGCGGTCGGCGCGATGACCCAGGCCGGCACCGAGCTGGCGGCCTACGTCAACACGCAGATCCTGGCCAATGGCGCGACGCACGTCGTCGTCGTCAACCTGCCCGACGTCAGCCTGACGCCGTACGCGGTCGGCGCGGGCGCCGTGGCCCAGGGCCTGATCAAGAACATGGTCGTCGCCTTCAACACGGCCCTGCAGGCCGGTGTCACCGCCAGCGCCAACCTGGTCTACGTCGACGCGTACGCGGCCAGCGAGGACCAGGCCACCAACAAGCTGCAGTACGGCCTGACGGACGTCTCGACGCCCACCTGCACGTCCAGCAGCTCGCTGGTCTGCACGGCCAACACGCTGATCCCGGCCGTCGCGCCGGCCGCCTCGGGCGCCGCCGCCACCGCCGCCAACACCTACGAGTACGCCGACAGCGTGCACCCCACGCCGTATGGCTACCGCCTGCTGGCCGAACTCGTCAGCGAACAACTGGCCATCAAGGGCTGGCTGTAAGCCGGCGACCGAGACACACGCAAGGACACATTCATGAAGAAGCACTCCATTGCATCCGCCCTCGTTGCCACCGCCGCGCTGTGCGGCGCCGGTGCCGCGCAGGCGCAGGTCGCGGGCCAGTTCATGGTCAAGCTGGGCTGGAACAAGATCATGCCGAAGGTGCGCAGCACCGAGCTGTCGGCGCCGGCGCTGCCCGGCTCCACGATCGACATCAAGTCGGCCAGCGCGCTGTTCGTCACGGCGACGTACATGGTCACGGACGACTTCTCCGTCGAGTTGCTGGGCGGCCTGCCGTACAAGCACGACATCATCGGCACCGGCTCCGTGCAGGGCGTCGGCAAGATCGGCAGCATCCACCAGATCTCGCCGACCGTCATGCTGCAGTACCGCTTCATGCCGGCGGACGCGCCGTTCCGCCCCTACGTCGGGGCCGGCCCCACCTTCGCCAAGTTCTACGGCAGCCGGGGCTCCGCCGCACTGACCGCGTTCACGAACCCGGGCGGCCCGCCGACCACCATCGGCGGCGACACCGAGTGGGGCGCCACGACCGAGGTCGGCCTCAGCTACAAGATCGACAAGCACTGGTTCCTCGACGCCGCCCTGCTGAAGACCTTCATCAACACGAAGGCCCAGCTGTCCACGGGCCAGACGACCAAGGCGCGCCTGAACCCGGTCGCCATCAACGCGTCCATCGGTTACGCCTTCTGAGCGCGCGGCCGCGAGGCCGCATCGGCACTTTTCCGGCGCGATCGGCGCCGACCTCCGCGAGATCCCGCGCGCAGCGATGCCCGCGGGATCCGTCGTTTCAGGGCATGCGGTCCGGCGTCGGATCGCGCGCGACCCAGTCGATCGCGGCATCGAGCACGGGGTGCGCCGCGCCGGCGTTCGGGTCGTTGACGATGGCCACGAGGACGTAGCGGCGCCCGCTGTCGGACAGAACATAGCCTGCGATGGCCAGCACGTCGCGCATCGAGCCCGTCTTCAGGTGAGCGCGGCCCACCTCGGCCTTGCTGCGGCGCAGCGTGCCGTCGACGCCGACGATCGGCAGCGAACTCATCAGCTCGGGCATCGTGGCGCTGCGCCAGTCCGACTGCAGCAGCGCGCCCAGCGTGCGTGCGCTGATGCGCGTCTCGCGCGCGAGCCCCGAGCCGTTGACGATGACGACGCCGTCGGCGGCCGGACCCAGGCGCCCGCGGAGCCACTGGGCCAGCACCGCGTGCGCCTGCTCCGGGCGCACGTCGGTGGCCGGGGCAGTGGCCGTGGCCGCGGCGTTCGACGCCAGCGTCAGGAACAGCTGCTCGGCCATCGTGTTGTTGCTGAACTTGTTGATGTCGCGCACGATCTGCGCGAGCTGTGGCGACTCGAAGGTGAACGCGAGCGTGGCGCCGTCGGGCAGCGTGCCGGCGTGCACCGTGCCCGAGAGCCTGCCGCCGAGCTCGCGCCACAGCGCGGCCACGAGGCGGTTCTCGTAGCCGGCCGGCTCCGGGTAGGCGAGCGGCCAGCTGCGCTCGCCACAGGCGGCCGGGTAGCTGCCGCCGAAGCGCCAGCGCGCGGGATCATCGGCCGCCAGCCTCAGGCCGCCGCGCCAGTCGCCGCACGCCGCCGTCGACAGCGGCACCGTCGGCGCCACCGCCAGGCCGGCCAGCGGGGGTTCGGACGTGACGCGGGCGACGCGGCCGCCGGGTTGCGGGTGAAAGCTCAGCGTGACCGAGCGGAAGTTCATCAGCAGCGCGTCGGGCAGCACGTTGTAGGGCTCGGACGGCGCGTTGTCGAAGTCGGCCGGCGAGCGCGCGGCCGGGGCGAAGCCGGCGTGGTCGAGGACGATGTCGCCGTGGATGTCGCGCACGCCCGCGTCACGCAGCTCGCGCAGCAGCAGCCAGACGCGTTCCATCACCAGGCTGGGGTCGCCGCTGCCGACGATGACGGCCGAGCCGTCGAGCACGCCGTTGCGGATCGGGCCGGTGACGTGGACGCCGGTCTTCCACGTCCAGGCCGGGCCGAGGGTGTCCAGGGCCGCGCTGGTGGTCACCAGCTTGAACACCGAGGCCGGGTTAACGCCGAAGTCGGGGTTCCAGCCCCAGGACGGTCCGCTCGCGTCCACCGGCTGCACCCACAGCGCCAGCGCGTCCTGCGGCACGTGCGCCTTGGCCAGGGCCGCGGCGATGGCCGGCGGCAGCGTCCAGGCAGGGGCGGCAGCGGCGGCGGGCAGGGGCGGGGCCGCCGACGCGGCGGCGGCGAGGACGAGGGCGGCGAGCCGGATCTTGACGGGCATGGGAAGAGGCAGGAATGTCGTTCGCGCCCGCGGCGGCGCGATTCCATGATCGCACGGCTACACTCTTTCCCATGTGCCGGCTGCCCTGCCATTCCCGACCCGAACGCGCCTGCGCGTCGTCGAATCCGCTCGTTTCCGGCCGGGCAGGGACGCGGTCGTGAAACTGCTGGCCATCGACAGCGCCACCGAACGGCTGGCGCTCGCCGCCATCGACGACGGCCGTGCGCCGGGCGCTGCGCTGGCGCGCGCCGCCTGCCGCATCGAGCCTCTTGATCTCGACGGCGGCGCCGCCGCGTCCGCGCAGGCGCTGCCGATGCTCATCGCGCTGCTGCAGCGCGCCGGCTGGGCGTTCGCCGACCTCGATGCGATCGCCTTCGGCCGCGGCCCCGGCGGGTTCACCGGCCTGCGCACCGCCTGCGCCGTCGCCCAGGGCCTGGCCTTCGGGCAGGACGTGCCGGTGGTGCCGGTCGACAGCCTGGCCATCGTCGCCGAGGACGCCGCGCGCCGGCTCGGGCTGGCCGCGGGTGCCGTGGTCTGGGTGACGATGGACGCGCGCATGGACGAGATCTACGCCGGCTGCTACCGCGACGACGGCGCTGCCGGCTGGCGCGCGGTGGTCGAGCCCGCGCTCACCGCGCCCGACGCCCTGCACGCCCAGTGGCGCGCCGCGCCGCCCGCCGTGGTCGCCGGTTCCGCGCTGTCGGCCTTCGGCGAGCGCCTGGACACGGGCGCGGCGCAGCGCGTGTCCATCGAACAGGGCCGCGCCGCAGCGCTCGGCTGGCTCGCCGCGGCCGGCTTCGCACGCGGCGACGCCGTGCCGGCCGACCAGGCCTTGCCGATCTACCTGCGCGACAAGGTCGCCCAGACCACGGCAGAGCGCGCGGCGGCCAAGGCTGCGCGCGAGTCGGCGGCGGGAGCGCCACGATGAGCGCCGTGCGGTCCGAGCTCGTCCCGTCGCGCCGTGCGCCCGTGCTGCGCGTGATGACGGTGCCCTTGCTCGACGCCGTGCTGGCGATCGAGGTGCAGGCCTACACCTTCCCATGGACGCGCGGCAACTTCATCGACTCGCTCGCGGCAGGCTACCTGGCGCGGGTCCTGCTGGCCGAGGACGGCGAGCTGATCGGCTATTTCGTCGCGATGCAAGGCTTCGAGGAGATGCACCTGCTGAACCTGACGGTGGCAGAGCGCCACCAGGGTCAGGGCCATGCGCGCCGCCTGCTGACAGAGCTGTATGCGCTCTGCGCCAGCTGCTCGGCCAGCGCCGTGTGGCTCGAGGTGCGCGAGAGCAACGACCGGGCGCGCGCGCTTTACGCCCGCGAGGGCTTCGCCGAGGCCGGCCGCCGCCGCGACTACTATCCGGCGCCGCAGGGCCGCCGCGAGGACGCGCTGCTGATGACGCGCGGCGTCCCGCGCGAGGGCGGCGCATGAGTTGGAACGAACGCCAACGGCGGACGGCCACCCCCGCGGCCGCCGCGCCGTCCCCGGCGGCCGTGGCCGCGGCGGCGGAGGCCGTCGAGCCGGTCGTGCCTGCCGACACGGCGGTGATCGAACGCCCGGCGGAGGCGCCCGTCGCAGCGCCGCGCGCGCCTGCGCCCACACCCGCACCTGCACCTGCACCTGCACCTGCACCTGCACCCGCACCTGCACCCGCACCCGCACCCGCACCCGCGCGAGGTGCGATGTCGGTTGCCAAGGCCGTCGCGGCCGCGATCGATCCCGCGCTGGCCGAGCGCGCCGCGCACATCGCGACGCTGGCCTGGGGCCCGCTGCACGAGGCGGTCGCGGCCTGCACCGCCTGCGGCCTGTGCGAGAACCGCAAGCAGACCGTGTTCGGCGTCGGCCACGCGCAGGCCGACTGGATGATCGTGGGCGAGGCGCCCGGCGAGCAGGAGGACCTGCAGGGCGAGCCCTTCGTCGGCGCCGCGGGCCAGTTGCTGGACC